>NZ_JBEZKI010000003.1:0-439860 GCF_040651615.1 Streptomyces sp. NPDC048417
AGGCCCCAAGAATGAACGACTCCGTCAAGTACCGCACCCGGCCACGATACGGCGCTCACCCCACCCACAGGGCTTGACGATCAATAGGAGCATCAGCCATGTGCGAACTGGCGGGGTCCGAAGGCGCGTACGACACGGCCATCACACTCGGCGAGGAAGCCCTGGCCGTCCACCGCCAGACCGGCCATCGCCTCGGTGAAGCCCGCACCCTCGTGGCCCTCGGCCGCGCCCTCCACAAGACTAAGGACGCTGCCGCCGGACCTGCGAGGCACCAGGCGTTGGCCGTCTTCTCGGACGTCGGCGTGCCGGTGCAGGAGTACGGGGATCTCGACTGGTGACCCTTGCATGGCATGCCCGGAATCCTTCATGAAGATGCGGCTCTTCTGCGGGGAAGGCTGAGCCGGAAGAACGTCGGCCGGGGCCGAAGGCGGGGCCGCCAACACATGGCCCCGCACTTCGCGCGCAGCGGCGCAAGCAGCCGATTCGCCAGCAGACACATGCCTCCGCGGAACGGATTCAGCACACATAAGGCTGGGAATCCCGTGAACACGCGAGAACTACGGAGGGGTGTTTTCCCAGGCCAAGACCCCCCGCAGTCGACGTTTTCGCAGGTCACAGTCCTACCCGAAGAAAACTCCTAAAGCGGGTGTCGCAGGTTCGAATCCTGCCGGGGGCACACGACTAAGGGCCAGTTCAGAGGCATGATCCCCTCGAACTGGCCCTTTGCCGTGATCACGGCCGTGCCACACACGTGCCAGAAATGCCACCACGATGCCACGTCCCCACGCTCCTTGCGGATCACGAGCCGAGCCGATCGGCGATCTCGCGGTCACGGCCGTTGACCATGTGCTGATAGATCAGCGCCGCGCGGGGCGTGCTGTGCCCCATCCTGGTCATCAGCTCCCGCAGGCTCGCGCCGGACGCGGCGAGGGTGTTCCCCGTGTGCCGAAGATCGTGGAAGTGGGCATCCACCGTGACCCCGGCGTCCTTCCTGGCCTTGGTCCAGTCGTCGCGGAAGTTGCCGCGCCGCAGCCGACCGCCCTGGGGCCCGAGGAAGACATGCCCGTCACGACCACGCCCCGCGTAGGCGTCCAGGTGCCGCTTCACGTCCGGCAGGAGTTCGGTCGGGAAGGCCACCGGCCGGACCCCGGCATCGGACTTCGGCACCTTGTCGAAAAGAGCTCCCGTCTGCATTTCCGCCTGTGAGCGCCGGACCATGAGGGTCGCATTGTCCGTGTCGACGTCACGCCGGCGGAGCGATGCCTCCTCCCCGAACCGCAGGCCCGTGAAAGCCGCCAGGAGGACGAGCAGCCGGTAGCGCGGGGCGATCGCGTCGGCCAGGGCGAAGACTTCGGCCACCGTGAGGACGGGCCGCTCTGGCACGTCGTAGCGGTCGGCGCCCTTGATGCGGCACGGGTTGCGCCGGATCAGCTCATCATCAACGGCTGTGTTCAGGATCGCCCGCAGGATCTGATGCGCCTTCACCACCGTCGGCTCACCGGTCCGCGTCAGGCACTCCGTGCGCCAGGCCCGGACACGCGCCGTCGTGATCCAGGACAAGGGCCGCTCACCGAAGGTGGGCAGCAGGTGAAGCCTGATCACCGACTCGAGACGCTCGCACGAACGCGCCGCCAGCTTGCGGTCTTTGAGCCACGCCGTGGCGTACTCGCCGAAGTGGGCTTTGCCCGCGTCTGGGTCGTGCCACTGACCACGGGTGATTTCCGCTTCGATGTGGGTCAGCGCGATCTCAGCGTCGGTCTTGGTCGCGTACGTCTCTTCGGCACCCCGGAGCTGACCGGTGTTCGGGTTGGGGTAACGGGCCTGTCGGCGGCGGGACTTGACCTGTCGGACCGAGCCTAAGCGGCGACGCTTGCCCTGGTTGTTCGCCATCAGGCAACCCTCCTGAGCACGCCACGCTGAACGGTCACCGGCTGCACGGTGTGCTCAGCGACGTAGGCGGACAGCGCACTCTCGGGGATGCGGACGTGCCGCCCTACCTTGACGAAGGCGATACGGCGTTCCTCGATCAGGCGCCGAGGGAAGCGGACTCCCGTCCCGAGCACCTCGGCGACCTGATTCACGGTCAGGAGTCGGTCCATGGTCACGACTCCCCCTCGGTCTCAAGATCGGGCATATCGGCGAGCGCTTCGCGTGCGGTCTCTCGGTTCAGGCGGATCTCCTTGGCGATCGTTGCGGCCAGCCGGGACTCTCCCGGCGTGTGGCCTTGTCCGGCGTAGGTCCAGTGGGCGAGCACGAGAGTGGAGCCCTCCGAGTCGTCGAGGTCTTCGGGCAGGCCCCGTTCGCGGCGTTCCTGGCGTGCGCGGTAGTCGGCGCGGACCTGGCGGCGCTCGCTGAGGGTGGTGGAGTAGGCCCGCGACTTGGTCATGAAGTGCCCTCGGAAGCCGAGCATGTGAGCCCAGTCCCGCAGCTTGCGGTCCGGGTAGAGCGCGTGCAGGTCGAGGCAGGCTTCGATCAGTCGGCGAGGGTGGTCCGGGACGTCGAGCAGGGCGAGGGCTTCCTTGTTGCCGATCCGACGGTCAACGGTCTCGGTGGCTTCGGCCGCCTTGGGCGCGTACTTGGCGACGTAGGAGGCGACCGCCTGATCGGTCAGGTCAACCCCTTCCAGGCCGGCGATGTCCTGTACGTCGACCTGGGAGCCCCACCGCAGCACACGGGCCGGAACGTCCCCGGAGGCCGGGACCGGCACGGAGACACGTCCGGCAGCGGCGCGGATCGCGTCGTCCAGGAGAGCGACCGTGGCCCACGCCGGCGGAGGGGTGTCGGGCCCGTCGGGACCGTCCAGGCGCACCACCGCGTGGAAGTGCACGGCGCCCCGCTTCTGGAACTCTGCGACCTTGCCGAAGGAGACCCGCTCACCTCCTTCATGGCCGACTGGGTCAGGCCCGCACGGGCGGCGACCTCCCGGCGCAGGTAGATCGTGAACCGGCGCCACAGGTCGCCCGCGTGGTTGTTCCACAGCACCGCGCCCGCGTAGTCGTACCGCGCGGGGTCCAGGGACGTCCCCAGGGCGGGATTGTCCTTCGCGTAGGAGCTCCCGCAGCGGCACCGGCCGGACGCCGGGCGGTTGTGGACCGGCCCGAACGACGGAGCGGTGAGCGTGGCGAAGACACCGGGGTGCCGGCGGATCTCGCCAGGGATGCCCATCCGTGAGTAACCCGTGATCCCGGCCCGGATCAGGTGGTACACGTCCCCGGCGTACGTCCACGCGCAGGAAGGGCAGCGGGAGGCCCGCCGGTTGCCGCACGCAACCCGGAGCACGCCGCCCGGCTCGGAATCGGTCCGGTACGAGTAGAGGACGTCACCGCTCGCGCGGTCGCGGGTGACGGTCTGGCCCTGGAGCCGGATCGGGTGGGAGCAGCCGCCCGTACGGCGGACCTGCTCCTGCCAGTGGGCGAAGCCGGGCGAGTTCGCCACCCGCAGCAGGTCGGCCAGGGTCGAAGGCTCGGTGCCCAGAGAGGCCGCAGCACCGGCCACGGCCTCGGGGGCGACGGGGAACACCGTCACGCGGCGACCCCCAGCCGGACCAGGGAGACGACCGGGGCGGGCTGCGTCGAAGCGCCGAAGTGGCGAATTTTCGGGCAGAACACGTCAGCGTCGTGGGCCAGCACGCGCAGCCCGTCGACCGTGACGCGGGTCCAGGCCGGGGCGTTCGCACCGCAGCCGGGGCAGGCAGCCGACCGGGCTGGGACGTCGAGGAGGTCCAAGACCGGGGGGGAAGACGCTCATGCCGCCACCGCCAGCGGAGCCGAGGACGCGGCGACCAGCTCGGTCAGACGGGCGATCTGCGCGGCGTGCCGCCCCTTGGGCTTTGGCCCCTCTGCGCCTTCGGCGCCGGGGCCAAGCCTTGGGCCGCAGCGAGTGCGGGCCCGAGTCGAGAACGGTAAACACGCTGATGGGCCGGTTGGCTCCCGCGAATCGCTTGCGGTTCCTCCCGGACCTGCGGTGATACTCGGTCATGAGCAGAATCGCCGAAGTCGTCGTGTTGGCCAGTAGTGCAGAAGAGATCATGGAACCGCTGACCCGGCGAGACCCCAACCGTAAGTGGTCTGGACAATTCGCTGCTGCCGGGCATGGCTGGGTCGCCGAGTTCGTGCGACGGAGTAGCTGGGTCGGACTGCTGGAAGACCTGGAGTCGCAGCCGTGGCCCTCCCCGCACTCCGTACAGGTACTGATCCACGACGAGGAAGACGACTGCTTCGGCTTGTGGATGATGCACGACGGCCGACTGGTGGAAGTGCCGCTGCCGCGCACCAGTCGCTACTTCTGGCGAAACCACTACACGGGCGAAGTTGATGCAGACTGCCCCGGAATTCTCATGCGCACGGACAAGTCCGAGGGCTCGCCCGAAGGGGACTGAGTGCCGGCCGTCGAACTGTCCTGTCCAAGCAGGCCGCCCCGGGCTGCGGTACAGCAGTGAAGTACAGCAACCTCCGCACCCACGACCGACCGCCACCAGACCCAAGCACTCGACTGGCGTGCCTGACAGACCTCAGCGACCGCCCCACCCATGGTTCGCATCGAGGGGGCCCGAGCCGGTGTAGTTGCCAAAGCCCTCCCGGCCAAAGTCGCTCCGTCGACCGCGTAGCCTGCTGAGAGGCCCCGGATGGCGCGGCGGACGGGTTGGGGCGTGGAGGGTCATACCCAGCCCCGAGCCAGGCTGAGAGCTCCGGCATTCGGGAACTCCCGCTCGTTGTGACTGTGGTGGGCCCGGTGCTGTGCGCACAAGGGACCACTACGGACGCGGTGCGCCCGGAGCAGGGCGCAGGGGTGGGAGGCGTGGTTATGGAAGATCTTGTCGCTGGCGAACGGTCGAGATCCGGGGACGATCATGCCGACGACGAAGTGGCGGTCGAAGGCCGGCGGAAAGTGCGCTCCTTCTGGAAGGAGCTGCCGATCCTCCTCGGCATCGCGTTGGTGCTCGCGCTGGTCATCAAGACGTTCTTCGTGCAGGCATTCTCGATCCCGTCCGACTCGATGCAGAACACGCTACAGACGGGCGACCGCGTGCTGGTCGACAAGCTGACGCCGTGGTTCGGATCCAAGCCACAGCGCGGAGAGGTCGTCGTCTTCCACGACCCGGGAGGCTGGCTCCCTGGGAAGGCCGAGGAGCCGAACGCGGTGCAGAAGGTTCTCAGCTTCGTCGGCCTGATGCCGTCGGCGGACGAGAAGGATCTGATCAAGCGGGTTGTCGCGGTTGGCGGCGACACCGTGGAATGTTCGGGGAGTGGTCCTGTGAAGGTCAACGGGAAGGCGGTGGACGAACCGTTCATCTATCCCGGTAACACCCCCTGCGGCGACAATCCATTCGGGCCGATCAAGGTGCCGAAGGGGAAGCTCTGGGTCATGGGTGACCACCGCCAGGACTCTCAAGACTCCCGGTACCACCAGGACCTGCCCGGCGGTGGCACCATCGACGAGGATCAAGTCATCGGCCGGGCCTTCGTCATCGCATGGCCAGTCAGCCGGTGGGCGTCGCTGCCGGCATCGCGGTAGCAAGCATCGACCGTTCGCAGCGAGGGGGCCTCGGGGCGTGCCACTTCCGTGCCAGAACGGACGGGTACTCAAGGGGAATCGAGGTTCGCCAGGGTGCGTATCGCCCCGAGGCTGCCCAAGGCAGGACTTCCCAGGTCACGCCTGTGATCCCCCAACCTCGCTCCTAAAGCGGGTGTCGCAGGTTCGAAGCCTGCCGGGGGGCACCAGGCAAAACGGCCTGGACCGATCATGGTCCGGGCCGTTTTGACGGCACCATTTGACGGCAGTCGCCTCTACCTCGCCCAGTGCGGGCCCCTTCCCCCAACGGTGCTGGTGCACAACCAGCCGCCGAGGGAGCGAGCCGAAGCCCCTGGTTTCCATCGTCGGCGTGTTCTCTCTCAGCGGCCACTTCAATGCCCCGTACGCGGCACAGCCAGCGCGCCAGAGCGAACAGCGACGCGCCAGCGATGCCGCAGAGCTCCCACACCTGGGTCAAGAGTGCAGCGAGTCCATCGTCGCCGATGATGAAGATGGCCTGGCTTCCGACCGCCGTGGCAATGAACCGCGTTGGTTCGCGACGGCACGCGGAGGAGCCAGTCCACGGGCCGCCAGAAAGGGCGGGCATTGTCACGTGCTCTCAAGCGGATTGCAGCGAAGAGGAAGCCAACGGCGAGCGCCCGTTGCTGACCGGGCTCTAGCCCCGCGTTCATCTCGGGGTCGCCGGGCCAGCACAGCCGCCCACTCATCATGGAGGCCCGCCCAGAGCCCGCTAGCCTGAACGCAAAGGTCGTTGCCCGGGTGGCGAATCGAGTAGGTCTCCTGCTCCCTACGGTCGCCTCAAGTTCACGCTCGTCCGCACTTTCGTCGCGGCTGTCCAAAACCAACGAGTCGATCCATTGGGTAGCGCATTCCGTGAGCCGCTCGTAGTTGCCGCGATGATCGGCACAGCTGATCAGGTAGTGGTCGGGTGACAGCGCTACGAGCAGCGCGCGATATTGGGCGTTGAGGCGCCCAGGGGCGCAAACGTCGGGCCCCTTTCCGATTCAGGCCAGACCGAACTTCTCGGCGTGCGCCTGCCGCGCAGGACCCGCAGGTCTCGTAGGCCGGAGAGCACGGCCCTAGTCATGGCGGGCGGGCCGCAGACGTACACGTAGCGTTCGGTGATGTCGGGGACCAGCCGGTGCCGGTTGCCCGGGCCGAACGGCGCAGTGCCGCCCTGGCCGGTTCCGCCGGTGAGCAGGTGCAGCCGTCCGCCCCGTAGCGCGACCAGGTGGCGCACCTCGTTCAGTTGCACGGCGTCGGCGCCGCTGCCCACCCGGCACAGCACGACGACTCGCCGGGCGCCTCCTCCAGCATGGCCCGCACGGGCGTGATCCCCACACTCCCGGCGATCAGCAGGGTGCCGGTCCGGGTCCGGAGCAGCGAGGTGAACGCCCTGTACGGTCCCTCGACGAAGGGGCTGCTACCGACCGGGACGTTCCGCAGGCCGGCGCCGGTTCCTTCACTTGTCGTGGGCTCGCCGGTCGGATGCCGGCCGACGGGGAGGGGACGTGAGCGAGATCAGCATGCCGGACGGATGGCGGACAGTACGCTGAGTCCAGCGGGATCGGGCCCGCAGCACAGTGTCCGGGAGGTGCTTCATGACGGCCGAGATGGTGGCCCCGGCGTGGATGCATGAGCAGATCACGGCGGAGGAGTACGAGTCCTGGTCCGAGGAACAGTGCGCCGGCATCGAGATCGTGGACGGGATGGTCGTCGTGAGGCCGAGCGCGTCCAAGCGGCACAACCGGCTGGCCCGGATTCTGGCGAACGCCCTGGATGCCGCCGCGGGCCCGGAGTGGAACGCCGACACGGACTTCGACGTCAGGCTTCAGGACGTCCCGCTCACCAATCGCCGCCCGGACGTCGTCGTGTACCGCGCAGACACGATCGACATCACCCCGACCCGCCCTGAGCACGTGCTGCTGGTCGCGGAGGTGGTGTCGCCAGGCTCGGAGACCACCGACCGGATCGTGAAGGTCGACCAGTACGCCAAAGCAGGCATCGGCTTCTACTGGCGGATCGAGCAAGCCGCGACAGGCGTTCCTCTCGTGTACACCTACGTTCTCGACCCCGCGACGAAGACCTACCGGGAGGGAGACGTGTTCACCGGCGTCCTCAAGGTAGCGGCCCCCTTCCCGGTAGAGATCGACCTCGGCCAGCTCTGACCACGCCCTGCTCAGCAGTCGGCAGCGCGTGAGCGATGCGTGAGCGGACGGCCCGATACAGGGCGGCAGAGCCGGATCAAGTGGCTCGCCGTACGCTTCTGACCAGGGGAAACAGCACCGCGCGGTAGCGCCAGGCAGCCCCGGCAAGGATTCGATCCCACTCCTGAAGCGGGTGTCGCAGGTTCGAATCCTGCCGGGGGCACCAGGCAAAAGGCCCCGGACCGATCACGGGCCGGGGCCTTTGACATCTACTTCTGACATCAACGGGGGCGGTCACTGGCCTTCGGACCGCCTTCTTGCCGGTGCGGCAGGCGGTCCGAAGGGCGATGGGACCACCTACTTGGCTGCGCGCGCCACGAGCAGCGGCTGGAAGAACCCTGTCTCGTGCGGCATCCGCCACTCGGGGTCCACAAACCCGGCATCGGTCACGAGGCCGGTCAGCCGGTCCCGGCCGAGCGCCCAGTAGGCGGTCCGACGGACCTTGACGCGCCATTCTCCTCTGGTCGGCAGCAGTTGGAAGTGCTCCACGTCGTAGTGCTCGCCGTCCTCGTGCCAGTGCCAGAGCTGGAAGGTGACGGTCCGTTCTCCTCCGTCAGCGGGCTGGTGGACCTGTGGAGGCGCCGAAGCGGGTCGGCTGCGCAGCAGGTCATCGTAGGAGCGCGTGCTGAGCAGCAGCAGTCCGGCAGGACCCAGCACGCGGCGCATATCCGCCAGGGCGGCGTGGACGTCCTGCTCCGTCAGCAGATGGGGCAGGGCGTTGTCGGCGCAGACGACGGCGTCGAACCGGCCGTCGGAAAACGGCAGGCGTCGCATGTCGGCGGCGGCCGTGCGCAGGGGCACATTGCGGTGAGCGGCTTCCCGGGCGGCGCGGGCGACGGCGCGAACGCTGAGGTCCGTGCCCGTTACGCGATGCCCGCGCAGCGCGAGACCGATGGCCTGCGTGCCGATGCCACAGGAGCAGTCGAGCACTGACGCGTTGTCCTGGCCTATCAGGCCGTCCAGGGCGTCTCCCTGCCGGCGGATGCCTGCGTCCCAGTCTGCATAGATCAGGTGGTAGTCGTCGGCCAGGTCGTCATAGAAATGTGCCACCGAGGTCTCGGACATGGACCGAGGCTACTGTGCGTGAGGCCCAGCGCAAGGGCCCCGTACCGATCACCGTCCGGGGCCCTGGACGCGGCTAACGCCGGTGGTCAATGACGACCGGGGCGCCTCCTGAGCAGGCGGTCCATGTGGCTCATGGCTTCGCGCTGGGTGTCCTGGACGACGTGCGTGTATACGTCCATGGTGATGCTGATCCGGGAGTGGCCGAGGATCTCCATCACGACGATGGGCGCGACTCCGGCCGCCGTGAGGAGGGTTGCGGTGCCCCGCCGAGCATCGTGCAGCCCGATGACTCGGAGCCGGCGGACTCAGCGACGCGGGTGAAGGATCGATAGAGGTTGCGCGGCTCGACGGGGTGGCCGGTGCGAGTGGCGAAAACGCAGTCGGAGTGGTGCCACTTCAGTTGATGCTTGAGGGTCCGGCGTCTCTCTTGGGCTGGACCTCAGGCATGCTCATCTGCATGAGTGCCTACAGCAGCGACCAGGGCTTGAACGTCAGCGACGCCACCGGGACCGGCGTCGAGGTGGACGTGGCAACCAACCTGCTGAACGGCACCGTCCGGCTGTCAGTGCTCTGGACCGATGAGATCTACCTACGTCCGGATGACGCTGAACATGTGGCCCATGCCTTGCTACGAGCTGCCGATCACGGCCGTCGCATCGCCCAGCAACGAAGCTCAGGACCGGACAGCAGTACCGCTGCCAGCCAGTGAGTTACAACTTTCTCTACTGGTTCAAGCCCCGGCTGCGCTCCGCTCCGCAGGGCGGGTAGGGCCGTGGCCATGGGGTGATCACCGCAGAGCGGCAGCCGGTCACAGCAGTGCCTCCGGCGGGGGCGCTCGGACTCCGAGATGGCCGGGGGACCGTACGCGAGTGCCGGCCGTAAGTGGCGTGCGCGGGGTGCTCCCATCCCGTCCGCCGTCGACCCAGGCAGAGCCGAGCAGACGCGGCCCCTGGCGTCCAGGTCGTTCGTACAGCGGCGCGCTCCACCTGGACGCCATGAACCACGCCCGCTCCGTCGTCAGTTCGATCACTGTCCTGAGTGTTCGCCATCACCAGCGCACAGAACCGGGGGAATCATCATGATCGAGCTTGGCATTCTGTTTGGTCTCATGGTGGCGGCAGTGCTGGCCTTGATCTTTGTACTCCTGCGACGAGGAAGCGGCAGCACGGAGAACGTTGACGGACTCCTCATCGAGCAAGCACGGCGGGGACAGGCGCACAACGACCGAGTGACCTACAGCGCGGGCGCAGTAGACCGCACCTTGCCAACCGGGCGCGACGACTATCGCCCCTAGGCGCGGACACCGCAGTACAGCCCGAGGTACAGCAACCATGGCGACCGCAGGTGACCACCCCGAGCCGTTACCGTCCCCTTGACCAGGCCGGGAGACCTCAGCGACCGTCCCGCCCGTAGTTCGCATCGAGGAGTCGTGGCGCGGTCCGCGGGCCGTGCCACACCCGTGCCAGAACGGACGGGGACTCACGGTGACTCGCGGTACACCGGGGCCAGTTGCCCTGGATGTTGACCAAGCCAGGGGACCCGCAGGTCACGCCCGTGATCGCCCAACCTCGCTCCTGAAGCGGGTGTCGCAGGTTCGAATCCTGCCAGGGGCACAGAGAGAAGGGCGCCTACGGATGACCGTAGGTGCCCTTTTGCGTCCAGGTCTGCCGACCGGCTCACCCGGTGGACACGACACGGGCGCCAGGGGCCTGGCGGATGTCGACCCGGGTCTGACTGCCTCGTCAACGCCGTGGAGGTACCTGCGCCCCTCGCCCCGACCCTGGCCTCCAGGCCGCGAAGGCTGCTTCCGCCAAGGCGTCCCAGTGTCACGACGACACCCTGCTGCCGATCGACCAGATCGCCGCGGACCGCAACGGGTCCCCCGAACAGAGGCTCCCGTCGTTAGAGGTGGCGCGGAAAGGGGTGCGGTCACGGTCGGCGGTTCGGGCGTTCGTCCCAGCGGCGAGTCATCCATGCTCGCCGGATCAGGCTGTGCACGGTGATGATCGTGTCGGTGAGGTCGAAGAATGCGTTGACGACGGGGGCGCGCCGCTCGTAGCAGCGGGCGAGCCGGTGGAAGGCGTTCTGCCATGCATGGGTGCGTTCGACGTGCCAGCGCTGACTGGCCTGGATGGGCGCCTTCTCGCCTTTGTGCGCGATGTGGCCGTGCAGGCCGCGTTCGTCGAGCATCGTGCGGGTCTTGTTCGAGTCGTAGCCCGCGTCCAGGTGGACGGTGACCTCGTCGGGCAACGGACCCAGGTCGTCCAGGCGGTCCAGGGTCGGGGCGAGCAGTGGGGAGTCATGGCAGTTGGCGCCGGCCAGAACACGACCCAGTGGAATGCCGTATCCGTCCGTCATGCCCGAGCGTTTCAGGCCCTGTTTGCCGCGGTCGACCGGGGAACGCCCGGCCACCTCACCGCCTCCTGGAGCTTTGGTGATGGAGCCGTCTACGGCGATCTGGTCGAGGACGAGACCGACGATCCGGTCGTAGGCGTCGAGCGCGATCTGCTTGAGTCTGGCGAAGACGCCCAGTCGTATCCATTCGTCGCGGCGGCTGCGGATCGTGGTGGCGGAGCACGTTGTGTCGGCGATCGCCTCGTAAGAACAGCCGAAGCGCAGCAGTTGGAGCATCTCGTCGAAGATGATCCGGTCGCTGATGCGTCGGCGGTGGCAGCCAAGTGGATGGTCCGGGTGGTATTCCGGCCGCTCGGGCAGCAGGACCGCGAATTGGTCCCAGAGCGGCTCGGTCAGCCATGATGGAAGCGCAGGCACAGGACTCCTCGGTGATCACAGAGCGTCAGCAACTCCATGATCAACGGGACCTGTGCCCACTCGGCTACCTACCTCCCCAACCGCGCCTAGCCGCGCGGCCGAACAGCGTTGTCAAGCTTACGGCTACTTGCTCCATCCACTCCCCTGCCCGCCGTTTCCGGCGCTTCAGCCGGTCGTGTTCCCGACAAGCCCCGCGAACCACGACCTGACCACTCGACAACGAGCGTGCCGGCAATGGCTGAGGAACTCCCACGAAGCCTCTGCGCACGGATGGCGAGAGCTTGGGCACTCAGATGCTGTTGGCGATGCGCTCGTGGTCCCGTTCGCCCTCGCGGGTCTGGATACCAGCCGCGAGCAGCTTGTGGGCGAGCTCGGTGACCTCATCGCCGAACGCCGCAAACAGGCCCTCGTTCTCAACGGCATACGCCGCGTGAGGAATGGGCTGCGCGACCGCGTCGACCGCAGCCTTGGTGACGGAGAGCACCTCCGGCCGCAGGCCGGCGATCCGTCGGGCAAGAGTGTCGACGAAGGAATCGAGTTCTGCGGCGGGCAGCGCACGGTTGATCAGACCGTACCGTTCCGCGAGCTCCGCGCCCACGAGTTCGGCGCCGAGGATGAGCTCCAGCGCGCGGGCCCTGCCCGCCAGGCGCGTCATGTTCACCGTGCCGCCGCCCCCTGGGAGGATCCCCATCAAAGACTCCGGCTGCCCCTGCCCCGACTTGCCGATCGCCGCGAATCGCATGTCCAGGTACATGAAGAACTCGTTGCCCGCGCCGCGCGCGAAGCCCGCCAGCTTGCCGATGGTGACCTGCGGCAGCGAGCGGACCTCCTCGCTCATCGCCTGGAGGATGTTCAGGCCCTCGGGGATGGCCGAGTCCGGTGCGGCCGCGATCGCAGCGCGAGTGGCTGCAGGCAGCGCGTCAGGGTCGGTGAGGTAGGCCATGTCACCGTGCGCAACGAAGAACTCCGGGTCAGCACTCTCGAAGACAATGACGCGGACGTCGGCGTCGTCGCGCACACGCGCGACGAATGCCCGGAGTGACGGCAGGAGGACCGCGTCCATCAGATTGAGCGGCGGGTGATCGATTGTCACCGTCGCGACCCCGTCCGAGACGTCGATCGTCAGGGCGGGAAGGTCTTCGTAGCTCATGAGGTGGCTCCATTTCGCGGTAAGGGGACGGCCCGTGAACGGGCCGCTTGCTGGGGCCGGCGTCGCGAATCTCAGCATCGCGACTGACACCGAGTGTCAGGTTAGAAACCTGTACCCGAAGAAGCAAACGAGTGTGTCGGAGTACACTCGTCCCCATGAGCGAAGCGCGAGTCGGTACCCGTGAGATCAGCCGCCACGCGGTGCGAGCAGAGCTGGCCCGCGTCGCGTTCAACCGGTTCTGCCTCACCGGCTTCAACCAGGTCACCTTCGCCGACCTCTCCGAAGCCGCCGGGGTGTCGCGGAGCACCTTCCTGCGCTACTTCGGCACCAAGGAAGACGTGGTCCTGTTCGTCTTCGACCCTGTCGGTGACGTCATCGCCGACGCCCTCGATGCCGGCCGGGCCAACCAGGACGACTGGGAGAGGCTGCGCAACGCCCTGGAGTCAGCCGTGACGTTCCTCGTGCGCGACGTCCAGGAACTCGTGACGATCCTCGGCCTCATCGATGAGACCCCAGCCCTTTGCGCACGGCTCCGGGAGAAGCAGGCCGAATGGCGACCAGGGATCGTTGCCCGACTCCAGGAGACAGCTTCCTCGGCCGACGGGCCAGCGGTTATCGCCAACGTTCGCGTTGCGGCGGCGCTCGAATGCTTGTGGATCGTCCTCGGACAGTGGAGTGCGAGCGGCGGCCAAGAAGACCTCGGCACACTGCTGGACGGTGCGTTCGCCGCCTTCTCGATCCCGGCATGCCGGCAGTCGGACGCTCCGTTGTAAAGGGCCGAGACGGCGGCTTCCTCGGAGGTGCCGAAGCGGCCGAAAGGAGTGGTCGATCCGGCGGCGGTGATCGCGTCGGCGGAGTCCAGTCCCGGCCGCGAGTGCAGGAGTGGGGTGTCGATCCGGCCGAAGCGGACGGTGTCCACGCGCAGCCGTGCGGGGCCGCCGAGGCCCCCACAGCGCCTATCTGCGCGACCTCTTACTGAAGCCATTGGGCCGTTCGAAGGAGTCGAGGCAGCGAGAGACAGCCAAGAGTGTCACGGACCGTCAGCTGCTTTTCCCCGCTCTCAGCGTGATTCCAAGCTAGGACAGGGCCGGCGCCCAGGCCCCTCCCTCGTATCGATGGCCCATACAAGGGAGAGTTATGGATATATCTGCATTTAGTAATGTGAATCGTGTCCTTGGTCTGGTGTCGCCGTGGAGGGCCACAGTGTGGGGCCTCGGCACCGAGCCGGGAATTACGGATTGCATGCCCGGCCCCAACCAGGGTCGGTATGCACGAACGTGAGGTGACAGATTCATGTCTGTTTCTCGTACGACGGTCCGCCTGATCGCCACCTGTGTGGCTTCGGGCGCACTCGTCGGCGCGGCCGCCATGCCGGCCCTGGCCGCCGGAGCCGGCCACGACCGCGACAACGGGAGGGGTTACTCGCACAGTCACAGGAGCGACCACGACCACGACGGCCACTTCGGCGACCATGACCGGGGCCGGGGCCGAGGCTGGGACCGCGACCGCGACCGGGGTTGGGACCGGGGCCGCGACCGCGACCGCGACCGGGACCGGGGCGTGCACCACGGCTGGTACAGCGACCGGCACCGGGATCAGGACCGCTACCTCGGCCACCGCTAGCCCGCTTTGGAGGCTGTGCTGTGACGCGGAGATACACGCCCTCTGTCACCCGTCGTCATAGCCGGCACGTCCGCTGCACCCAGCCGGAAGGCCGAAGACCGGTCCTTGCGGCCATCGGCCCTCCGGCCACATGTCGCACCCTGCGGTCGTTGCCCAGATACCGCACCACCCACGTCCAGTAGCGGCCGGCCTTCCAGGGAAGCAGCGCGACGAAATCGCCGTCAGTGACCGATCCGTGGAGGGCTACGGATCAGAAGGCTTCTGGCATCCACGGCTGACATCAACGAGGCCGGACGGCGGCAACCACCAGCGCTCCCGCACGACCGTCGGACCAGCCGCCGACGACCCCAGGAGTGGGCGTGGATCGAACCCCTAAAGCACCCCTAAAGCCCCCTAAAGCGGGTGTCGCAGGTTCGAATCCTGCCGGGGCACCAGGCGAAAGGCCCCGGACCGATCATGGTCCGGGGCCTTTTGACGGCCAGGGTCAGACGGCAGTCACCTCGGCGCACGCCATGCCCGACGTCAGCACGGACTCATGGCGGTGAGGCCGTCACTCCATTGAGCCCGCTCACCGGGCGGCATCATCGCGTACGAGCGGCGTCCAGCCGGTGCCGTGACCACATAGCTTCGCCGGGTTCGGCCTTGCTCTAGGATCCGATGGCTATGGGGGGATCTGTTCATCGCCGCTGGCGTGTAACTCGCGCGGTCGCCATAGCGTCGGTCGTGGCGGCCGCACTGGCCGTGCTGTTCGTCGTGCTCCTGGTCCTTCCAGGCATGGTGGTGGACCACGACGTCGCCGGCGCCCACCTCGCCGCCGCGGACCGGATGAACGCAGTGAACAACGTGCGTACCACGCTCCTGCAGGCGATCGGTGGCGCAGTCGTCCTGTTCGGTGCCTACGCCACCTGGCGGCAGTTGCGTGTCAGCCAGGACGCGCTGAACGCCACTCGGGAGGGCCAGGTCACCGATCGCTTCAGCCGGGCCGTGGAACAGCTCGGCAGCGACAAGCTGGACGTGCGGATTGGCGGCCTCTACGCACTGGGGCGGATCGCGGACCATTCCGCCCGTGACCACGAGGCGGTCATCTCGATCATGGCGGCGTACCTTCGGACGCACCTGCCGTGGCCGGCGCAGGAGCCGGGAGCTCCGGCGGCGGACGTGTCGATCAACTCAGTGCGCCCGCTGGAGACCCGTGCCGCCGATGCTCAGGTGGCGCTCACCTGCCTGGGAGTGCTTGGCCAGGAACGCAGCCCGGGGTGGGTCAACGTCAGCTTCACCGACCTTCGTCGAGCCGACTGCGACGGGCTGTGGCTGAACGGCGTCAACCTCGACGCCACGTGCTTGGAAGCGGCGAGCGTGTATCAGGTCAACCTGAGCGGGGCGTCACTGATCGAGGCCAACCTGCGGCATGCCGAACTCGGGACGTCGATACTCCATCAGGTCCGGTGTCTCGATGCCGATCTGCGCGGCGCGCGCCTGGTCAAGGCCGACCTGCGGGAGGCGGACTTCTCCGGTGCGGACCTCAGGGAGGCGAACCTGCGCAAGGCTCGGGCCCATGGGGCGGTGTTCGTCCGTGGGGATCTGCGATTGGCCGATCTGCGGGGCTGCGACCTCGGCGGCGCCGACCTGCGGCACGCGAGACTCGAAGGCGCACTGGCGAGCGACCTGACCATCTGGCCGAACGGCTTCGACATCGACGCGGCTGGCCTCGTCATCACCGAGGATCCAGGCGCCGAACCCGACGTTCTGCTGCCGGCTGCCGCGATCACGAGGCCAGTCCCGCCCCTGATGTCGGCCTGATGCTTGGTTCGCCTTCATCGCATGGGATTGATCAGGCCGCCGAGTCGGCGGTGCGTCCGCCCCAGCGGATGCGCAAGCGCCCGCCGTCTACGATCCGCCGTCGAAGAAGCCGGACTTCAGGTCCCCGATGGTGGCGTCGAGTGGATGCCCACTGACAATGAACGGTCCGCTCCAGGGCGCGCTGAGTGCGAAGAGCAACGCCAGGCTCAGTCCGACCACGCTCGCAACACCTACGATCAGCAGTGACGTTCGCAGGCTGCTGCGGAAGACCAGCGCGCCGGAGTTCACGATCAAGGCCAGTCCACTGACCACAAGCGTGACGACGTAGAGCGCGGGAACGTCGCGCGAGGCGGCCGCAACGCGGGCGCGACGACTACTGGTGACGCCGTCCAGGGAAACCACCAGCTCCGTGCCTGTCGTGGTTCCCACCTCGGGCCGGGCCGCCTCGGTGCGCACACTCCGCTCCAGCCGTGCGATCGCGCGAGCGGTGGCCGGGTCGTCACCGGACGCCGCTGCTGTACCCGCCCACTCCCTGGCACGCGTGGTCTGCAAGTAGTCCAGCAGTGCCGCATGGATCGGCTCCGACGGGACTTGGGGACTTGTCGCCGCCCATGCAAGGCGGGAGGCCGCGGCTGCCTCGTCGCTCACCAACCCCTCGGCTGCGCGTAGGTAGCCGGCCTCGCTGGCCAGTGAGAGTGCCGCGAAGATCGCGAAGGCAGCGCCGAGTGTCGGCATCAGGGGCGTGGCGATCTGCGGCACCCGATCCCGTTCCTCGACCGGCACGAGCATCCGGACGCCGACCCGCGCGACGGCCGCGACCAGTAAGGCAAGCAAGAGCCCGCCCACAACCAGCACCACCGCCGGCAGCGAGGTCAACCAGTTCACCACATCACCTACACCGCGTCCCGCGAGCGCCCCACGGCGGCGGTACAACGGCCCCGCGACCTGGAGCTCCTCGTCGATCACTTTTAATGAACGCTCCATGATCACAGGCCGAAGACCTGTGACGCTCGCGACGCCCGGCACGGCATCTCCTTTCGTTGGCCAAACAGCCGAATACGGCCCGGTACGAGGCTGTACTGACAATGGCCGTCGCGCCCGTCTCGCTTTCCCTCTCATTCAGCCTCGTTCAACGCCGTTCAGCCGAGACCGGAAGCCGAGCCCAGTCCGGTGGCGCGCCACCCATGAACGCAGGTGAACGCCCCCGTACACACACCCACGCCCAACCAACACAGTTGGAAAGCGTGCGTCGGCTCACTCATGGCCGGCCGACTCGGTGTGGGCGCGTTGTCAGAGGCTGGTGGCATCGTGCCCGCATGGACGTGATCTTTGATCTTCCCGAACCGGAGACACCAGAAGAAGCCGGTTTCTGACTCGATCAGGTGGAGGCGGGCCTTGGCCAGCAGGTCGAGTCCCATGTAGCGGCGGGCCTCGGTCCACTCGTCGTTCTGCTCGGCAGGACCGCGCCGACGAGCCGGATCACGGCGGTGCGGTCGGGGAAGATGCCGACCACGTCGGTGCGGCGGCGGATCTCCTTGTTCAGCCGCTCCTGCGGTTCGGAGCGGGAACGTCCCGCCAGGCAATGCCTTTGGGCAGCACGTAGACGATCCCGGCCGGCGCGACCCGATCCGGCACGCGAAGCCGGCCGGGGTGCCGATTCCTGTGCTTTGGCTGTGGCGGAATTAGCGGAGCTGTGTATTCCCCCAGAGCCTCAGAAACAGATCATCAGGCACCTGGCAGACTCTGCCTACGAGGATCGCCCACCGCCATTCGAAGACCCGGATATCGAGCGCCGACAGTTTGTCGTGGTTCGGCCAGGCGGTGGCGCCGTCGACGCCCATGTTACGGCCGTTGACCCACTCGTACACATTCGCCGTGCCGAAGAAATTCAGGCCAGCGTCCAGCGCCGCGTCCATGACGGCGTGACTGTCGGTTTCGTCCGCCTGCGGTCCAAAGTCCCTGGTCCCGAGGACCAGCCTGGCGGCCCCGAGCCCCGTGCGTCCGAGCTGCGCGTACTCCATCCACCCCGGCCAACGCCCTCGCGTCCGCTCGGAGGCGAGGGCCCCACTCGCCCACTCGCCCACTCGCCCACTCGACAAATATCCCATGCATCCATCCAGTGGTCATCTGACCACATACTTGGATACTGCACCCTCACCTGCGTAACAAGCGAAACAGCCGTCAGCAATCGCATTGACGGTTGACTAATTTATGGTTACCTTTTGGCTGGTCGTTGGTGATCCAGTTTTCACGGGGGGAGCGGCTTTCGGCATGAAATTGCCGCGCCCGAAAGGAGGGTGCGGTGTTTTTCCGTGCTCGAAATCTGCTTTTTGCAGGGCTGGCCGTATTGCTGGGAGCGGCGATAGCCGTTCCCATCGCCGTCGCCGATGATTCCTCGGCCTCGGCGGCGGACACTCCGCCCGTCGCGGTGGAGCAGTTCTCCTATCCCGGCGCGGCGGGCATTCTCACGTCGGAGGGCATCGAGCTGAAAAAGGGTGACGGGCACATCCTGCTCGCCACCTGCGACGGCTCCGCCGACCAGATCCGGGTCTACACCGTGGCGGACAGCACCGTGGGCCGCAAGGGCGACTACTGCTTCAAGGCCACGGCCACGTCCGGCTATCTCACGCTCTCGCTGCCCCGCGTCTTCGCCCTGGAGACCGGTGACCACCCGATCAGCGCCGACCTCACCGCGAACGGCGCCACGACCACCGTCGATGTCGCCGAGGGCGGCTTCGAGAGCGTCGGCGAGGGCACCTCGGGCGGCGCCCGTTCCGTGCTCGTCGAGATCCGTGTCACAGGCTGACCCGGCCGTGCCCAGCGTCAAGGAATCGAGAAACGTGACCTTCCTGCGTTCTTCCGCGGGCGCGGCCCTGGTGGCGGCCGTCGCCACCGCCGGCGCCCTGTTCGCCGTCCCGGCCCATGCCGTCGCGGGCGACATCGTGTCGGCCGGCTCCTACGCCTTCACCGCCAAGGTGTCCCTCGGCTCCGACGACACGGCCCGCGCGTGCAGCGGCGCCCTCGTCGCCTCGGACTGGATCCTCACCTCGGCGAGCTGCTTCGCCACCGACCCCGAGGTGCCGACCGTCGCCGCGGGCAAACCCGTCCTGGCGGCCACCGCCACCGTCGCGGGCAGGACCAGCACCGTGGTGCAGCTGGTTCCGAAGTCCGGCCGCGACCTGGTGCTGGCCCGCCTCGCGCGGCCCGCCGCCGGCGTGACCCCGGTGACCGTCGCGTCCACCGCGCCCGCCGCGGGGGACCAGCTGCGCGCGGTCGGCTACGGCCGTACCGCCACCGAGTGGGTGCCGGACAGCCCGCACACCACCACCTTCAGCGTGGACGCCGTAGGCACCGACGACCTCGATGTCACCGGCGTGGACGGCGCGCTGTGCCAGGGCGACACCGGCGGCCCCCTGCTGCGCGAGACCAGCGGCACCGTCCAGCTGGTCGGCGTCGGCAGCCGGTCCTGGCAGGGCGGCTGCATGGGCGAGACGGAGACCCGCACAGGCGCCGTCGCCGCCCGCGCCGACGACCTGTCCTCCTGGGTGACCGCCACCACCGGCCCGGCGCCCGTCACCGACTTCGACTGCGACGGCGTCGAGGACGTCGCGATCTCCGACCCCGAGGCCACCGTGGGCGGCAACGCCAAGGCGGGCCTGGTCCGGATCGTCTACGGCGGCGGCAAGGGCACCGCCGAGATCAGCCAGGCCCTCGACTGGGTCAACGGCAGCGCGGAGGCCGGCGACGGGTTCGGCCAGGCCATCGACACGGTCGACTACGACGGGGACGGCTGCACCGACCTGGTCGTCGGCACCCCGGCCGAGGACCTCGGCACCGCCACCGACGCCGGCATGGCCGACATCCTGTACGGCGCGACCGGCGGCCTGGGCACCGGCACCGTCAGGGACACCAACCTCCAGCAGGGCTCGGGCACCGGCTCACTGGCCGCCTCCAGCTACGAGGCGGGCGACCAGCTGGGCGCCTCGCTCGCGGCCGGAGTCACCAACGCCGGCGAGCCGTTCGTGGTGATCGGCAGCCCCGGCGAGGACCTGGACACCTCCGCCGACGCCGGCGAGGCCTTCTACGTCCACGGCAGCGCCAACGTCTCCATCCACCAGGACAGCCTCGACGTCCCCGGTTCCATAGAGCCGAACGACGGGTTCGGCGGCGCCGTCGCGGCCGACTCCGACCACATCGTCATCAGCGCCCCTGGCGAGACCATCGGCACCGCCGGCACCGGCGCCGGCAACCTCGCCGTCTTCGACCCGAACGCGCTGAACGCCGAGAGCCGCCCGACCCCGCTGTTCGGCCTCGACCAGGACCTGGACACGGTGAGCGGGGGCGCGGAGGCCGGTGACGAGTTCGGCCGCTCGGTGGCGCTCGTGCCCTACCGCCCGTCCGGGGCCGCCACGGCCGACGAGTCGATCCTCGCGGTCGGTTCGCCGGGCGAGGGCCTGACCATCGACTCCGTCGCCAAGGCCGAGGTGGGCAACGTCCTGACCTTCGAGGTCACCTCGACCGGCACCTACACCCAGCTCAACTCGTACCAGTCGGGCACCGACAGCGACGACGTGTCCGGCACCTCCGAGGTCGGGGACCACTTCGGCCAGACCCTGAGCGCGGTGAACACCGCGCCCCGCGCGGTGAGCACCACCGACACCCTCAAACTGGCCGTCGGTATCCCGGACGAGGTCATCGGCACCACGGCGGGCGCGGGCGCGTTCAGCACCTTCTCGCTGCTGGGCTCGCCCGGGGCCAACGACCACTGGACCGAGATCGGCGACGGCGACGGCATCCCCGGCACCGCGGCCGCGGGCCAGCACCTGGGCAGCAGCATCCACTACACCGGTACGAAGCTGTACGCCGGTCTGCCCTACGGTCCGTCGGTCTACGGCACTCTGTACGCCCTGCCGCTGTCCAACGTGACGGCCGGCGGCCCGGTCGCCGCGGTCACGACGTACCAGCCGGGCGCGGGCGGTCTGCCGGCGGCGGATGTCAGTTTCGGTTACGCGGCACGGTAGGAGTGAACCGGCCGTACCGCCGATCAAGCGGTACGGCCGGTTCGGTGATGCCACAATGTCCGGGTGAATTCTGAATTCTATGCGGACGTGATCGAGGCCGGCGGTCTGGCCGCCGCGCTGGAGCAATCGGCAGCCGGTCTCGGTATCCCTCTCATTCTTGTTGCCGGCCGAAAGGAAATAGCGGATTCGGTCGGTATCGCCACTACAGCCGCCGGGCGGCTTCCGCTGCTGGTGTTCCCGCGCACCGACGCCCGTGGTTTCCGGCTCGTCGGCCGGTCCAGGGAGGTCGACATCCTCACCGGGGAGGCACGGGATCTCGCAGACGTCGTCGAGGCGGGTGCGGCCTGGGCGGCGGGCACCGCGGTGCCGGAGATGCGCGACGGCCTGCCCTTCCTCCAGTTCGACGCCCTCGCCGAGGCCCACGAGCGCGGACCCGAGGCGGCGGTCGCGGCGCAGTGGGGCCGGCTGAAGGAGAAGGCGGCCGGCACCGCTTCCTTCCCCGAGTTCGGACGGCTGGTGGAGGCGGCGTACGCGGAACCACGGCTGCGGCAGCTCTTCCCGTTCACCAGCCACTGGACGGTCGCCTTCAGCTCCTGCACCGCCCGCCCTTACCACGACGAGATCGCGATCGCCCCGCAGTACGGCGGCGGCCCGTACCTCGTCCTTCGGCATCCGAACACCGGAATGCTCGGCGAGGCCGCCACCGTGGAAGAGGCGGTGGCGCTCGCCCTGGCGCACCTTCCGGAATCCGCCGGTCCGGCTGTGGCGGGATTCACCGGCAGGGCTGTCTGAATTCTTCACAACCGTTTTCCACGCCCAACTGGTTATGCTCTTACCTGGCAATATCCAGTGTTCGAAAAATGGGAATAGCGGTCCTGTACGACCGCTTTCCCGGGGGTGGAAGAAGGTATTTGTGAGAGGAAGACAATACGGGCGTCCCGGAATACGCAGGGGCGCCCTCAGACGCACGGCGGGATCCCTGGCCCTGGCCGTGCTGGCCGGACTCCTCGGCGCGTACCCGGCGGCCGCCGACGACACGGTGGACGACACCGTCGTACCGATATCCCGCGGCTTCCGTCAGCAGGCGGTGGACCTCTGGGTGTCCGGCGGCACCGAGGTGCGGTCGGCCGCCGAGACCGCGCTGGTCGGCAGCGCTGACGACATCGCCGCCTTCCTCACGACCTATGGGGACCAGGAGCTCCAGGACTACCGGGTCGAGGCCGCCCAACTGGCCGCCATGGGCGGGGAGAACACCCTCGAAGCCGTTCGCACCGCGCTGACCGGCAGCGAGGCCGACCTCGCCCTGTTCATGAAGTCGGGCTGGGAGGAGCCCCTGGAGCAGGACCAGCGGGTCCTGGTCGCCCGGGCGATCGACGCGGGCGGCCCCGAGGTGCAGGAGCGCGGCCGCACAGCGCTCGCCGGCACCGCCGAGGACATCCAGACCTTCCTGGACACGGGGCTGACGGAGGCTCAGGAACAGGACGACCGGGTTCTGCTGGCCCAGATCATCGCCGCCGGCGGCACCAATGTGCGGGCCGCCGGGCGGCTCGCGCTGAGCGGCACCATCGACGACGTACGGGAGTTCCTGGACGTCGGGCAGTTCACCGCCCGCAACCGCGACGAGGAGTACGCGAGCATCGCGGAGCTCGCGGACCAGGCGGAGCGGGCGGGCAAGCTCGCCGCGACGGAGACCGCGAAGGCCGAGGACGCTTCCAAGGAGGCCGTCGAGGCCGCCGCGCAGGCGAAGAAGGCCGCGCAGGAGGCGGCCGCGGAGGCCGAGGCCACGCAGGACGACACCGAAAACGCGGCCCGTGCCGCGAACCGGGCGGCGAGCGCCGCGTCCGGCGCGGCGAAGGCCGCGCAGCGGGCCATCTCCGCGGCCAACTCCGCCGAGCAGTCCGCGCGGACGGCGGCGGCGGCCGCGGCCCAGGCGGCGGCAGCCGCGGTCGGCGCCGCCAACGCGGCCGCCGACGCACGCAACGCGGCGGCCGCCGCCTCGACGGACGCCGCCAACGCGGACGCCGCCAGGAAGGCCGCGACCAAGGCCAGTGACGCGGCCAAGGGCGCGGACAGGGCGGCGGACGCCGCCGACCAGGCCGTGACGGCCGCCAACGCCGCCGGTGACGCCGCCTTGTCCGCCGCGAGCGCGGGCAACAACGCCGCCGCGGCGGCCGACGCCGCGGTGGCGGCCGGCCAGTACGCCGGTGCGGGTAGTGCCGCCGCGGCGAACGCCCGAGCCGCCGCCGCCTCGGCACACCGGCAGGCCGCCGAGGCCAACCGGGCCGCGGGCCAAGCCGAGTCGCTCGCCCGCAAGGCGGCCACGGCGGCCGGCGCCGCCCGGGACGCGGCGCGGTCGGCCGCCGAGCACGCCAGGAACGCGGCGAAGGCCGCACAGGAGGCCGCCGACAGCGCGATCGACGCGTCCACCGCGGCCGCCAAGTCCACCGCCCACGCCAACGCGGCCACCGAGGCGGCGAAGGTCGCCACCGAGGCCGCCGCACAGGCCCAGACCGTCTACACGCTGGCCCGCGAGGTCGAGGCGGAGGAGTTGCTCGGCCGGACCAACGCCGGCATCGAGAACGCCCGCGACCTCAAGGCGCAGGAGACGGCGGAGCAGGAACAGCGCGACCAGGAAGCCGCCGACCTCGCCGAACAGCAGGCCACCGCCGAGGAGTTGGAGCAGCAGGCCCAGGCCGGCACCGACGACGAGGAGATCGCGAAGCAGGGCCGGCGGCTCGCCCTGCTCGACATGAAGAACGGCGAGCCCTGGCTGCGCGAGGCCGCCCAGGAGGCGCTGGGCAGCGACACCGCCGGAGTCGTCGCGTACGTCCGCACCGGCCGGGCCGAGGCCCAGGCGCAGGACGACCGCAGCGAGGTGGAGCGCCTCGCCGAGGAGAGCTCCGTCAGGGAGGTCCGCGACGCGGCGGAGACAGCGCTCGACGGTGACGCGGCCACGATCAGCGCGTTCCTGAAGTCGGGCCAGTACGAGGCCGGCCGGGAGGCGTTCCGGGTGGCGATCGCCCAAGCGGCCGCCACCGGAGGTCCCAACGTCCAGGACAAGGCGCGGGCCGCTCTGAGCACCGGCACCATCGACGCCTACCGCACCTTCCTCACCACGACCCTGGCCGAGGCCCAGGTCCAGGACGACCGGGTGACCGCCGCGCAGCTCGTCGACAGCGGCGACCCGGAGGTGCAGTCCGCCGCGCGGATCGCCCTGGAGGGCCCCTCCGACCTGCTGCACCGGTTCGTGGAGTCCGGGCAGTACACCGCCCAGCGCAAGGACTACCTGTCGCTCACCCACCAGCTGCAGGTCCAGCAGCTCGTCGCCGAGGCCTCCCAGGTGGCCGCGAAGGCGCAGTACGACGCCGCCACCGCCCAGGCCACCGCGGCAACGGCCCGCAAGGCGTCGGACGAGGCGACGTACTGGGCGGCGCAGGCGAAGGCGTCCTCCGACAAGGCGGCCGACTACTCCACCCAGGCCGACCAGTACGCCAAGGACGCCGAGGCCTCCGCGGCCGAGGCGGCGGAGTCGGCGAAGACGGCACGTGCCGCGGCGAACAGGGCGGACACGGCGGCGCAGAACGCCGCCAGGTCCGCCAGTGACGCGACCGTGTCCGCGGAACTCGCCCAGACCTCCGCCGGGTCGGCGTGGGCCTCGGCCTCCCAGGCCCAGACCTCGGCGGAGCGGGCCGGCAAGAGCGCCGCCGAGGCGGCGACCGCCGCGACCGAGGCGTTCGTGGCCACCGTCCAGAAGTACCGTGAGGAGGAGGAGACCCGCCGCCGTGCGGCCGTCGCCGCGAAGGAGGCCCAGGAGAAGGACGGCGTCACGGCCGCCGAGCTCTACCGGTGCGGAATCCTCGGCTGCGAGGCGATCGACAACCCCGGCCGATGGTGCCAGCACCACGAGGCCTACTGCGACGTGCTCTCCCGGGGGCCCGCCTTCGAGGCGAGCATGAAGCAGCTCAACGACATCATCAACGCCATCACCGGTCTCACCCAGCTGGAGAACTGCGCCCAGAAGGGCGATCTCGACGCCTGCTGGGAACTGGGCCGCGACATGGCGATGAACTCGAAGTTCCGCATGCTGAGCGCCGCCTACCGGACGCTGCGGGTCCTGCAGCGCGGCTGCACCCAGTGCTTCCTGCCCGGCACCCGCGTCCTGATGCCGGACGGCAGCACCCAGCCGATCGAGAAGGTCCAGGCCGGCGACCTGGTGAGGGCAACCGACCCGGAGACCGGCGAGACCGCGGCCCGACGGGTCACCCAGCAGATCGTCACCGAGTACGACGACAAGTACCTCGCGGCCCTCACCATCCGGGGCCCGACCGGCGACGTCGGCGACCTCTCGGCCACCTCCGAGCACCCCTTCTGGAGCACCAACCTCCACTCCTGGGTGCCGGCGCAGGACCTGCGCCCCGGCGACAGCCTGCGCACGGACGGCGGCGAGACCGCCACGGTGCTCGCCAACCGCGCCTACACCCGTACGACCGTCACGTACAGCCTCACCGTCGCGGGGCTGCACTCCTTCTACGTCCTCGCCGGACAGACCCCGGTACTGGTCCACAACTCCGAGTGCAAGGTCCTGGTGCTCGGCGTGAACGAGCACGTCGGGGACGAGACCACACGCCTCAACGGGTACAACTTCATGGACGAGAAGTACAAGGAAGTGCAGGCCACCCTGCCCGGCGGCATCCCGTACACCAGGTGGATGTCCGAGGTCGAGGGCGTGATGCGGGAGAACGGCAAGATCGCCGTGACCCTGAAGGGCTTCGACCCGCCCACCGGCACCTACCAGCAGAAGTTCGACCAGGCCGTGTTGAACGGACAGGGCGACAACTGGAAGTCCACCGAATGGGAGATGGCCCAGATCGCGAAGTACACCAAACGAGGCGTTCTGGACTGGGACAATGTGACGTTCTATGACGACCTGGGCAAAGAGGTGAAGATCGACCCGCCCAAGTAAGCATGTCAGGGCAGCGCCCCCGCCAGGGGTGCTGCCCTCACCCACCAAGCGCGGCAGCCGACGCGACGACGAACACCGACACGCAGGACAGTCGCAAGCCGGCACAGGCCGGGCCGGCTGTCCGGGCCTCAGGTGCATGCGGGTGTCTGTCACCGCCCGAACGGTCGAACAACCCCTCGAAGGGGTCCCCCAGGTCCTCGTGCCCCGGCTCATGATGGACAGGTGCGACGCCTCAGCGCAGGGCACAGCGCCTCCGACCGGCCCGGCCGCGCCACCCTGAGCAGGCAGGTCGGCTGGTTCGCCGTGATCGGTGTCGCCTCCACCGCGGGTCAGGCCCTGCTGTACTGGGTGCTGCGGCACTGGTCGCCTCCGCTCCTGGCCAACCTGGCCTCCCTCGGCGTCGTCACCGTCCTCAACACCGAGGCGAACCGGCGGCTGACCTTCCGCGGCTCTCCGGTCCGTGCCGTCCAGGCGCACTGCGCGGCAGGCGTCCTGTTCGTCCTGGCGTACCTGGTCACGTCCGGAGCAGTCCTGCTCTTGCGCCACTACCGGCCCACTGCCTCACCCGCAGACGAGTCCCTGGTACTGGTACCGAGCTTCGCCCTGGTGACGGTGGCGCGCTTCACCCTGCTGCGTCTGGTCGTCTTCGGAGGCCACCGCCGCTGAGTCGACCGAACGCGTGAATCGGGCGAAGTCGTTCTCCGTGCCCTTCCGCGTCAGTTCCGCCGCGTCGGATGAGAGTCCTCGGCTCGTGTTCCCCGGAGCGGCGTACAGGCATCGGACTCGGGGGGCGGCCCCCACCGGTGTTCAGGCGGCCCGGCCGTGCCGGCGCGTGGTGTGCTTCTGAACGAGTCCGTGCTCGCCTGCGTAGTCCTGGAGCAGTTGCCGCAGGTGGTGCCGGGCCCGGTGGACGCGGGAACCGACGGTGTTCTTGGGCACGCCCGTGAAGTCGGCGGTCTCCTGGTAGGTGAAGCCCTCGACGTCACAGAGGTAGATGGTCACCCGTTGATCGGTGGGAAGGGCGCGTAGGGCCGCCCGGACGTGTGGGTCGCCCAGGCGGTCCAGCACCTCGGTCTCGGCCGAGCGCAGTCCCCGCGGCATGTGGGACTCGGCGTGGGCCTGCTGCCAGTCCTCGATCTCGTCGACGCGGCTGCGGGCCGGCTCGGACCGTGCCTTGCGTTTGTTGTTGAGGAAGGTGTTGACCAGGATGCGGTCGAGCCAGGCTCTGAGGTTGGTGCCCTGCTGGAACTGGTCGAAGTGCGCGTACGCCTTGGCGTAGGTCTCCTGCACCAGGTCTTCGGCGTCGTCCGGATTGCGGGTCAAGCGCAACGCGGCCAAGTACATGCGATGGCGGAATTCCAGGGCACATTCGAAGCCGGCCAGGCGTTCGGCGTCGGACAGCTGGTCTTCGTCGGTGCGCTGTTCTCGGTGCCGGCCGGTGCCACCGGCTACCGTCGGCCTCCCGCTCGGAGCGCTGACAAGGGGACCGGTGATGGATGTGGGCATCGATGGTTTCCTCCTTCGACTCACTGCAAGTGCGTTGCGGTTGCGCGGGGTGCGGGTTGCTGACCAACCGGTCCGCGCATGACACGCGCTCGGCCGGCCCGACCGAGCATCGGTTGCCGCACTGAGCGGGGGGAGCAGGGGCGCCCTCATTCACCCAGGTGGCGTGATCGGACTTCGCTCGCGGACCGAGGACGCGGGCGAGGACACGACGGTGGTGACCGTGCCCATGTCGCCGAGCGCATGACGGCCGTCGCGGGCATGATGGCCGTCGCGGGCATGAGCCGCCGCATGGTCCGGGGCGCTCGTCGTCGCGGCCTCGTGGTCCGTCGGCGTGGCCGTGTTCGACGTGCGGGCCGGCTCGCCGGACAGGGCGTGGTCACGGGACAGCCGGGTCACGCCCGCCGCCGCGAGTGCGAGGCAGGGGAGTTGGAGGGTCAGCCACCAGCCGCCGCGCAGGGTTTCGCCGTAGAGGGTGATGCCCAGAGTGAGGCTGACGAGGGCGTCTGAGAGGGTCAGTGCCGGTTGTGAGGCGATCAGCGGTCCGGACTGCAGGGCGTTCTCCAACAGGAACAACGAGCACACGCCCGTCGCGGCGAAGGCGTAGGTCTGCCAGGAGGTGAAGAAGGCGGCGACACCCTCACGGCTGAGGGTGTCGGTGGAGGACTTCATCAACGCGGCGGTCAGGGCGTAGCCGATGCCGGCGGCCAGACCCGTGCAGGCGGCACGGCTCGGGCCCACACGGCGCCTGACTGCGAGGGCGCACAGCACCGCCATGGCGCCCAGGCAACAGGTCATCACCGCTGTCCACCGCGAGGCGGGGGCTTGGAGGGTGCCTCCTTCGGGTGCGGCCGCGAACAGCCCCAGACAGAGACTGACGACGATCGTGCCGACAGAGAGCCAGGTCGCCCGGGGCATCGGGTGACGGAAGGCGATACCTGCGACGAGCAGGGTGAACGGCAACTCCAGCAGGAAGACCGGCTGTACGACGGCCAGGGGGCCGGTGGCCAGTGCGGCGCCCTGAAAGAGCGCCGCGAGGATGACGCCTCCGATGCCGAGCAGCCAGACGGGCGTACGGAGCAGGTCCCACATCAGGCCGATCCGGAACCTGTCGGACTGCGGGACGATCAGGGCGGCCCGACGCTGCATCACGTTTCCCAGAGCGTTGCTCGCGGCCGCGAGGACGGCGCAGACCAGTGACACGGCGATCAGCACGACAACCTCCTCTCGGCGGACGGCGGACGGCGGACGGCGGACGCGAAACGCCCGAGGGCGTACCGCGGTTACGCGGTACGCCCTGTCTCAGCTCTGCGGCGGGCCGAACCGATACTGGCCACCCTTCTTCTCGAAGACGTGGGGACGCGGCGACCTGTCCCATGCGCCGATCAAGTCGGCGTCGAGGGCGGTGATCAGCGCCAAGGTCTCCAGCGGGTACGCGACCGCGTTCGTCGCACTCACTTCGTCTCCTTCCGGCCGACGCCGTGCCCGTCTTCGTTACGCGCTCTTGGTACGCAGTTCCTCCAGTGCCGCTGCCGTCAACCGGTGTGGTGTCCGACCGGGTTCGACCAGGACGACGGTGCAGTCCGCGGCGTGGGTCAGTGCGGCGGTGAAGCTGCCGTCGGTGAACTGCGCCACCGGTCCGCGCGGGGATCGGCCGATCGCGATCGTGTGTGCTTCGACGTCGGCGGCGTGCTGGGCGAGGACCCTGCCGGCTGTGGCGTGGTCACCGATGGCGGTGAGTACCTGTCCGGTGGCGGTGATGTCGTGTGCGGCGAGGTGGTTGAGGTACCCGAGGACCGCGGCGCGTGCCTGGTCGGCGTCCTCGGTGTCGATGGCTTGTTCCTCGATCACGGCGGTCTCACGGACGTGGACGACCTCCAGCGCGCTGCCCGTGTCGCGGGCGATGGCGGCGGCCTCGTCGACGATCAGGGCGGCGTCCTCGGTCGCGCCGACCGCCACGATGACCGGCCGGTACCCGGGCTCCGGGGTCGCCCCGACGCGCTCGAGGGTCGGGCGCACCGTCTCACCGTGGGCCTCCTTCTTCTCCGCAGCGCTGACCAGCTTGTGGCCCGAGGCGAGGACGAAGACCGCGAGGATGAAGGTGGCGCCGCCGAGGTAGAACGGGACGCTGAGGTCGGTGGCGTCGGCGAGCTTGCCGGCGACGAACGGGGCCAGGCCGCCTCCGATGAACCGGACGAAGCCGTAGGACGAGGAGGCGACCGATCGCTCGACCGGGGAGACGAGCATGACGGCCTGGGTGGTGAGGGTGTTGTTGATGCCGATGAACGCGCCGCTGACGATGACCGCGACGATCACGGTGACGGGGTTGTCGACGCCGGCGGCGATGACCGCCATGACGACAGCGAGCCCGATCAGGTTGCAGTAGAGCACCGGGGCAGTGCCGAATCGTGCCTGCAGGCGGGGCGCGAAGTACACGCTGAAGGCGGCGACCAGCAGACCCCAGCCGGTGAAGACCAGGCCGAGTTGCTCGGCGCCGAGTTCCATGGGGTACGGCGCGTAGCCGAGCATGGTGAAGAATCCCCAGTTGTACAGCAGCGCCATGATGCCCATGGTGAGCAGGCCGCGGTGCCGCAACGCCTTGAGCGGGGCGGCCAGCGATTGCCGCTGTGCGGGCTTGGGCAGTGCGGGGACGAACGCGATCGTGGCGATCAGGGAGACGGCCATGAGCCCGGCGACGCCGTAGAACGGCCCGCGCCAGCTGATGGTGCCCAGTTCACCGCCGAGCAGCGGACCCACCGCGATGCCGAGACCGAGTGCCGCTTCGTACAGGATGATCGCTCCGCCGAAGCCGCCGCTGGCCGAGGCGACGATGACCGCCAGGCTGGTGGCGATGAACAGGGCGTTGCCCACGCCCCAGCCGGCGCGGAAGCCGACGATGCCGCCTATCGAGCCGGAGGCGCCGGCGAGCGCGGAGAACGCGACGATCAGCACCAGGCCTATGACCAGCGTGCGCTTGGCGCCGATCCGGCTGGAGACCCACCCCACCACGAGCATCGCGACGGCGGTCACGACCAGGTAGCTGGTGAACAGCAGCGACACCTGACTCGGTGTGGCATGCAGGTTCTTCGCGAGGGAGGGCAGGATCGGGTCGACCAGGCCGATGCCCATGAACGAGATGACACAGGCGAACGCCACGGCCCAAACAGCACGTGGCTGCTTGAACAGACTCGCCGTTGTCCCATGCGTTGCGCTCATTGCCTATTTTCTCCTGGAAGGTTGTCCCTCATCGATGCCGGCGGTCACTTGGACGCCTCGGCCTGGATCAGTCGGGCGAGTGCGGGGAGGGCGATGACCACCGCGGACCGCTCCTGCGGATCAAGCCGGTCCATCAGCTCGCGCAGAGCCTCCGCCCGTTCGGCACGCCGCTCTCTGACCACGTCGGCTCCGGCGTCGGTCGCTTCGACCAGCACGCCTCGCCGGTCGTCGGTGCTCGCGATGCGGCGTACCAGCCCGTCGCGTTCCATACGCGTGACCAGCTGTGTCATTCCGGGCTGGGAGACGCCCTCGGCGCGTGCCAGCTCGGTGAGCCGCTGGGGCCCCTCGCGACCGAGGCGGCCCAACACGGACGAGGCCGCCGAGCTCAGCCCTCCGGCTGTGCTGACCTGACGCACGTACCGCACCAACTGCTCAAGGGCGACGACGAGCTCTTCACCGGAGCCGCTGGACTCCATAACCCCGTTATGCATAACTGCATTATGAAATTGACGTGAGCCGATCGTCAACGTGACCTGGATCTCAGCCCGGACGGTTCGGCGTCCTCCGCAACCACGCCTCGGCCCGCACCGCACCAAAAGCCGGTCTCGCTACTTTCTGTATCCAGAAGTTACTCTGTGTATACTTTTTTCATGGCCGCCCCCAGTGCCGTCCGCCGCCTCCTGCTCGCCACCGGCTTTCTGGTGCTTGTACAGGCGGGGATCGGCCTGGTCATCAACCTCTACGGCCTCTATCCGGCGCACCATCGGGGCTCTCGGGCGGAGGCCCATCGCATCAGGGCCTACGAGAGCTTCACCTGGGCGGTCGGGCACGGCACCCTCGCCCTCGCCGTGCACACCGCGCTCGGCCTCACGCTCGTCCTGCTGTCGATCGTCGCGGCAGCGCGCGCCGTACTGCTCCGTCAGCGCGCGGTCGCGTTCTGGACCGTGCTCGGGACGCTCCTCGTCATCGGTGCGGCGGTATTCGGTGGGAGCTTTCTCGCCAACGGCAAGATCCTCAACTCACTGCTGATGGCCCTGTTCGCGCTCAGCGCCGAGGTGTGCTTCCACGTCGCCATCGATCTTCTGCCTTCCGGACGGCACCCCGCCTTGGTGTGAGGGGTCGCGCGCCTGAAGTCCTGGCGGGGATGTCCTCAGCACGGGGAATCCGTCAGAGTCGCACGACGACCAGGGCGATGTCGTCGGGGGCTCCGCCGGACAGGCCGAGGCGAGCCAGCAGCGCATCGGCCACGGCCTCCGGGGCGAGGGTGGCGCAGCGAACGAGGTTGTCGGTGAGGCGTTTCAGGCCCGCGTCGATGTCCTCGCCGCGGCGTTCAATCAGTCCGTCGGTGTACAGCACGAGGGTGTCGCCGGGGGTGTAGGACAAGTCCGCCTGGGGGCGGGGAACGGGCTGGAGGCGGGCACCCAGGGGCGGATCGGTGGCCTGGTCCAGCAGTTCGCAGGCCCCGCCCGGGCGCACCAGGATCGCCGGGGGATGACCTGCGTTGCTGTAGGTGATCAGGCGGCTGCGGGGATCCACCACCGCCTTGATCACGGTCGTGTTCAGCGCGCCCTCGACCGACCGGGCGTACAGCCCCAGCGCCTCCACCACCAGGGCCGGCCGCTCCAGCGCCCGGGTGGCGGCGCTCAGTGCGCTGCGCAGCATGCCCATGACGGCTGCGGCCTCCAGGCCGTGCCCGACGACGTCACCGACCGCCACCGCGAAGCGACTGTCGGGAAGGTCGACCACGTCGTACCAGTCGCCACAGACGTTCAGCGATCCCGTCGCGGGCAGATAGCGCACCGCGATGTCCTTGTGGTGGGCCAGGTCAGGCGATTGGAGCATCGCCTCCTGGAGGGTGACGGCCACCTGACGCTCGCGGTCGTGGGACTGGCGCAGCTCCTCGTTGAGGCGCTGCAGCTCGCGGGCGCGCGCGTACAGCTCGGCCACCAGCGCCTCCCGCTCGGTCAGCTGCTCCGCCGGCGGCCGCTTCCCGGCGGCGCGGGCCTTGATGAACGCGGTCACGTCCTCCACCCGGTGAATGATCCACTCCACCGTGCCGTCCGGAGCAAGGATCGGTGTGTTGATCGGCGACCACCACCGCTCCTCGAACGCCTCTGGTCGCCCCCCGGCAGGGATGTCGTACTTCTGCAGGGCCATCGTGTCCGGCCTCCGCGAGACCAGGACCCGGTGCAGGGAAGCCTTCAGGTTGCGGACCCCGTCGGCCTCGGGATCGTTCGGATTGTCCGGGAAGGCGTCGAAGATGTGCCGCCCGAGCAGGTCCTCCCTGGTGCGGCCGGTCGCCTCCAGATAGGCCCGGTTGACCTCGACGATCACCAGGTCCGGGCCCAGCACCAGATACGGACTCGGCGTGGCCGCGAACAGCGCCGCGTAATCCATCCCCGCCATCACCCTCCGCCTTTACGACCTGCCCATCCTCCCCTCTCACGCTACGGCTCGACCCAGCCGGATGCCTGCGCGTCGAGGACGGCAACCGCGCCTACGGTCTTTTGCCACAGCAGATGCGGAGCCCGGTTCCCGCGCACCGGGCGGCGCCGGGCGGCGGAGGTCGGACGGCGGACGGCGAGCGGCGAGCAGCGGAGGTCGAGCGGCGAACGGCGAACGGCGAACGGCGAGCAGCGAGCGGCGAGCGGCGAGCGGCGAGCGGCGGACAGGAACGGTGTCACGGCCGCGCGAGCCGCGGGAACGGTTCCGGGCATCGAACGCTCCGTCTCCCCGGTCCGGTCCCGGCCCGAACGGCGTCGATCGCGCGCGGTCGTCGCGATCAACGCGATCGTCGCGATGGCTGCGTTCGACCACCCCCACTGCATGAAGTGTCAGGTTCTGGTCAAAGGCTGTTCAAGTGCCGGACGCCTTCTGCCGCTCGTGGTCGGGTCCCTGCGACGGCTGTATCCGTGCCCGTTCAGGAGGACCTGGTGTCAGCACCGACCCGTAAGAGACGATGGTTCACGATCTGCGCCATCACCGCATCCGCCGCACTCGTCGCGATACCCGCAGGCGCCGCGCCCGGCCCGGCCGGCACCCCCTTCGGGGTCCGCACACTCGCCCGACTCTCCGCCGAGCGCACCCAGTCGGTGGGGGGCATCACCCCCAAGGCGAAGGCCGAGGAAGACGGCGGCGGTGACGACGACGGCAACGAGGCCGACGAGATAGCCGAGGGCGCGGACCAGTACGCCGAGGCCCGCACCTCACCCGGCATCGTCGCACCGGGGGCCTACGGCGCCGCCTGGAACAGCCTGACCAACCTGCCGGACACCGGCGGCGGTTGGCGGAACATCACCGACCTGCCGTACAACTCGGACGACCCGCGCTACCGCGACTACGACTCCAACTCCAGCGGCGGCTCGGGCAACGTCACCGGCCGGATGGCCGCGATGGCCGCCGACGACGACGGGTACGTGTACGCGGGCAGCGCGGGCGGCGGTGTGTGGCGCTCCCGTACCGGGGGCGGGCACTGGCGGCCCATCAGCGACGGTCTGCCCTCGCAGTCCACCGGCGCCCTCGCGCTCGACGGGGCCGGGCGGCTGTGGCTGGGCACCGGTGAGGCGACGACCAACGCGGACGCGTACCTCGGCAGCGGCGTCTACGTCCTGTCCGACCCGCACCGCGGCACGTTCTCCTCCCGCAGCCGGGTCGGCGGCGACGAGCTGGAGTCCACCACCATCCACGAGCTGCGCTTCGGCGGCGGCAAGGTGTGGGCGGCGACCAGCGAAGGTGTGTGGAGCCACTCCACGAAGACGCTGAAGGGCGCCTGGAAGCTGGAGTTCGCGCCCAACCCCGACTACCTGCCGGGCGGTTCGCTCGCGAGCGACCCCTCGGCCGCGTACAAGAACATCGCCAACGACATCGCGATCGACCCGAAGGACCCCGCCAAGGTGGTCCTCGCGGTCGGCTGGCGCAGCGGTGACGACTACAACGGCTTCTACGCCAAGGACTCCAGCGGCACCTGGACCCGGATCACCGGCGGACTGGGCGACCTGCCGGCCGACGCGGACGACGTCGGCAACGTCACCTTCGCCCGCTCCGCCGACGGCTCGCGCTACTACGCCATCGACCAGTCCCCGGAGCAGCTGAACACCAACCCGGACAGCGGCCTGGAGGGCATCTACGTCTCCAAGTCCGGCTCCCCCACCGGCCCCTGGACGAAGATCGCCGACTACCAGGGTCTGGCCGCGGACGGTTCGGCGCTGACCTCCAGCGGCTACATGCCGGGCGTCCAGGCCTGGTACAACCAGTTCCTGACCGTCGACCCGGCGAACGCGGAGCACGTCTACGCCGGGCTCGAGGAGGTCTACGAGACCAAGGACGGCGGCAGCAGCTGGTCCACCGTCGGCCCGTACTGGAACTTCGGCTTCCGCTGCTGGAGCATCGACCCCGCCAAGCAGACGGGCGACTGCAGCCAGACCACCCACTCCGACCAGCACGGCGTCGCCGTCGGCAGCTACCACGGCAAGAGCTTCGTCTACGTCGGCAACGACGGCGGCGTCTACAAGCGCCCGCTCGACGGCGCCCAGGACTCCTCCGGACACGCCACCGACTGGACCTCGCTCAACGACGGCACCATCGACACCCTCCAGTACTACTCGGTGGGCATCGGCAAAGACCTGACCTACGGCGGCGTCTCCGTCACCGGCGGCCTGCAGGACAACGGCCAGTCCCTCCTGCGCGGCAACGACACCGTGATGGGCTCCAACTTCGGCGGCGACGGCGGCGACACGCTCACCGACCCGGCCAACGGCTGCAACATGGCCGAGGAGTACGTCTACCTCGCCATCCAGGTGACCCAGAACTGTGCGGTCAACGACGGCAGTTGGGTCACCGACCCGAGCAAGGTCACGTCGTACAACGTCGCGCCCGCCGACAACGCCACCGGCGAGGCCCGCTTCATCGCCCCGATCACGGCCGACGCGAAGAACAGCTCGACGTGGATCGCGGGCGGCCGCCATGTGTGGGTGCAGACCCATGGCTACGCCATCCGCAGCGGTTCGGAGTGGAACAGCGTGTACGACCTCGGTGAAGGCCGCACCGCGACCGCCGTCGCGGCCTCCGGTGGCAAGGTCTACGCGGCCTGGTGCGGTCCCTGCAACAACCAGGGCTTCGCCCGCGGCATCTCGGTGGGCAATGCGGACGGCACCGGCTGGCACGACATCGCCCTGCCGGTGGACGGTACGGTGCCCAACCGCTACCTCAGCGGGTTCGCGATCGACCCGAAGAACGCCGACCACGTCTACCTCACGGTCAACGGCTTCTCCCGGCAGTGGACCGAGGGCCCGGGCGCCGGTGTCGGCCATGTCTTCGAGTCCAAGGACGGCGGCACCACCTGGAAGGACATCTCGAAGAACCTTCCCGACGTGCCCGCCGACTCCGCGGTCGTCACGCCGAACGGCGGCCTCGCCGTCGCCACCGACCTCGGCGTCGTCTACCGCGCGCCGGGCCGCACGACGTGGCAGCGCGTCGGCCACCTCCCGGCCGTCGCCGTGCTCCAGCTGAAGCTGAGCCCGGACGGCAGCACGCTGTACGCGGCCACCCACGGCCGCGGCATCTACACGATCAAGGTGCGTGACTGCGGCTGACGCAGCCCCGCGGCCGACCGCGACGTGGAGGGGCGATCCCGGGTTCCGGGGTCGCCCCTCCCGCTCGTTCGGCTCTCCCGGTCACCTCCCCGCGGGATACGGGACCACGCTCACGTGCAGCGTGAAGGCGACGCGCGCCGCACCCGCCACGTCCGGCGCCTTCGCGAGCGCGGTGACCTCGGCCGCACCGGCCCGGGTCCCCGCGCACCGCAGCGAGGCGCGGGCCGTGCCCTCCGGGTCCACCCGCCATCCGGACGCCAGGACGAAAACCGGCGCGGAACTCCGCACGGCCGTCCACCGCTTGTCGTCCGTTCGAGGGCGCAGGACGAGCGACACCACGGTCCCGGGCCGCACGCACAGCCGCCGTTCGACCGCGTCACCGGGACTGACGGTGACTTCCGCGTGCCCAGCGGCACAGCTCTGCGCCGAAGCGGAGGGCGCGGTGGCCGACACCGACGGGCTGCCCCCGGTCGGGCCGGCAGACGGCCCTGCGGACGTGGGCGTGGGCGTGCCGGCCGACGGCCCCGCCGAGTTGCCGCCCTGCGACGCCCCGCCCGCCGGTCCGCCGCCCTGCGACGCCCCGCACCCCGCCAGGACGACCACCACGGCGACCGTCCAGCCCACGGCCCACCACCGCATCCCAGCACCTCCCGATCCGCGCGTACGACCCCCAGCATGCCCCGCCGCACGTGGTGTTCGTCCTCGTCGTCCGTTCGCGGCCGCGGAATCAGGACGACCGGCCACGACGGGACGGCAAACGGCAAACGACAGACGACAGACGACAGACGACAGACGGTGCAGCACGGGCCTGCTCATTCCGGACCTCGCGGCGGAGTGTTTCGCACCGCCCGTCCCACCTCCGTGCGCAGCGCCACGAAACCGGGAGAGCTGCGCGTGGTGATCTGGTCCCGCTCGCCCGGCAGGACGACCGGCAGGTCCCGGACGACACGGGAACCGGGGCCGGGCGAGAGGACGACGACGCGGTCGCCCACGTACACGCTCTCGTCGATGTCGTGGGTGACGAACACGATGGTCGTGTCGTCCGCGCGATGGACCTCCAGCAGCAGGTCCTCCAGATCCTCGCGGGTGCCCGCGTCCAGTGAGCCGAACGGCTCGTCCATGAGCAGCAGCGAGGGCCGGCAGACGAGGGCGCGGGCGATGGCGACGCGCTGCTGCATACCGCCGGACAGCTCCCGGGGATGGCGCCGGGCGGCCCCGTGCAGCCCGACCCGTTCGAGGATCGTCTCCGCCTCGGCTCGGCGGGCGGCACGGGTCAGGCCCTGGCGGCGCAGCGGCAGGGCCACGTTGTCGCGGACGGTGAGCCAGGGCAGCAGCGAGCGGCCGTACTCCTGGAAGACCACCGCGAGCCGCTCCGGCACACCGGTCACCGGTTCCCCGTCGACCGTGACCGTGCCCTCCTGCGGGGGCAGCAGCCCGGCGACCGTGCGCAGCAGCGTGGACTTGCCGCAGCCGGAGGGCCCGACCACGCTGAGGAGCTGTCCGTCGGGCACGGCCAGGCTGATGCCGTCCAGGACGTGCTGGTCGCCGAAGTGCCGGCTGACGGAGTCGAGGCGCAGCATCCCTCACCCGGCCCAGGGCTCGTACAGGGTGCCCGCGCTGCCGGTCACCGCGACGTGCAGCAGGAACGGGCCGGCGTCGTCGCCCCGGTCCAGGGCGTGGTCCAGGGCGGCCGGCAGTTCCTCGGGGTGCTCGACGCGGGCCGCCGGGCAGCCGAAGGACTCCGCGAGTGCCGCGAAGTCGATGCCCGTGATGTCCGTGCCGGGGACGGGGGCGATGCCGATCCGGCGGCCCAGCGCGCGGACGGCCGCGTAACCGCCGTTGTCCAGAAGGACGTAGGTGACCGGTGCCGCGTGGCGGGCCGCGGTCCACAGGGCCTGCACCGAGTACAGCGCCGAGCCGTCCCCGACCACGCACACCACCCGGCGCCGGTCGGCGAGCGCCCGGCCCACCGCGAGGGGCAGGCCCCAGCCGAGCGCCCCGCTGCCCGTGGTGAGGAAGCCGCCGCTCTGTTCGACAGGCACGCGCGCGTGGAGCGCGTCACGGTGGCTCGGCGCCTCCTCGACGAGGACCCGGTCGCGCGGCAGCCGGGCGCGCAGCAGATCGAAGAACAGCTCCGGGGTGACGCGCCCCTCGGTGCGGGCCGGAGCGGGTGCCGGCCGGGGCGGCGGCGGGGCGCGGTCGGGTTCCTTGAGCAGTCCGGTGAGCCGTTCCAGGGCGGGCCGCAGGGTGGTGACGACGCTGGTGCCGGTGGGCAGCCAGGCGGCCTGGGCGGGGTCGCAGTCCAGGTGGAACAGCTCGGTACCGGGCGCGAGCGGCGGGCCGCCGTCCGCCACGTGATAGGTGAACACCGGTGCGCCCAGGGCGACCACCACGTCGTACGGTGCGAGACGCGCGGACAGTTGGCGGGCGACCGGTGGCAGGAAGCCCTGGAACAGCGGATGCGACTCCGGGAAGCCGGAGCGGCCGGAGAGCGGGCTGATCCACACCCCGGCCCGGATCCGTTCCGCCAGCGCCCGTACCTGTTCCAGCGCGTCCTCGTCGTCCACGCCGGGGCCCACCACGAGCGCCGGGCGCGCGCAGGCCTCCAGCCGGGCGGCGAGCGCGTCGAGGGCGGCCGGTGCGGCCGTGAACCCCGAGTGGACCGTGCGGGGTGTGACGGGCTCGGCGGGCCGGTCCCAGTCGTCCTCGGGCACGGACACGAACACCGGGCCACGCGGCGGCGTCATCGCGACCCGGTACGCCTCGGCGAGCACGGCCGGCACGTCCTCGGCCCGCTCCGGCTGGCGCGCGGACTTCACGTACGGGCGCGGGAACAGGGCCGGTTCGTCGGCGCCGAGGAACGGCCGCAGCTGGATCAGCGAGCGCGCCTGCTGACCCGCCACGATCACCAGCGGCACCCGGTCGCGGAAGGCGTTGAAGACGGCGCCGAGCGAGTGCCCCACCCCGCCGGCCGAGTGCAGGCTGACGAACGCGGGCCGCCGGGTGCCGAGCGCGTACCCGGCCGCCATGCCGACGGCGACGGACTCCTGCAGACCCAGCACATACGTGAAGTCGTCCGGCCAGTCGCGGAACATCCGCAGTTCCGTGGAGCCCGGATTACCGAAGACCGTGGTCATGCCGGTGTCGCGCAGGAATCGTACGACCGCCTCGCGCACCGTGGGCGTGGTCATGCTGTCCTCCTTGCGGACGCGGACGAAACCGGGCCGACCAGCCGTTTCTCGACTGCCAGCAGTCCGGTGTTGAGGAGATACCCGAGTGCACCGAGCAGCAGCAGCGCCGACCACACCGTGAGCAGGTCGGAGCGTGTCTGGGCGTCGGTGAGCGTGAATCCGATGCCGTCGGCACTGCCCGGCAGCAGCTCCGAGAACACCATCAGGATCAGGCACAGCGACAGGCTGAGCCGGAGCCCCGCGAAGATCCGGGGCAGCGCCGAGGGCAGGATCAGGAACCACAGCCGCTCGGGTGCCGTCAGCCGCAGCACGGCCGCCATCTCGAGCCGCAGCGGATCGGTGGCACGGGCACCCTCGGCCGAGTTGACCAGCACCGGCCATACGGCGCTGAACACGATCGACGCCACCTGCATGGGCGTACCGACGTCGAAGACGACGACGAACACCGGCACCAGCGCGGGCGGCGGCACGGCCCGCGCGAACTGGAGCACCGGGTTGCACAGCGCGTACGCCCGGCGCGAGCGGCCCACCGCGAGCCCCAGTGCGATCCCGGCGACGGCGGCGATCGCGAACCCGGCAGCCATCCGGCCCAGGCTCGGCAGGATGGTGCCGACGGCGTCCGAGGTGAGGAACAGATGGCCGGCCGGGCCCGAGAACCACAGGTCGCGGGCGTGCCGGACGATCCGCAGCGGCGGCGGGAAGTACACGCTGTGCTGGGCACGGGCGGCCGGCTCCCAGCAGAGGACGGCACCGAGGAACACCGACCAGCGCAGCAGGAAGGGCACGGCGGTGGTGCGGGGCGGGCCGGGTACGGATCCAGGCCGTTCGCTGCCCTGCGTCTGCCTCTGCGTCTGCCTCTGCGTCTGCTTCTGCTTCTGCTTCTGCGTCTGCGTCATGGGTGGTTCCTCTGCGACTTCGCTGCCTCCGGGCGGGGTTCCTGCGCCCAGGCGAACAACCGCCGCTCGGCGCCGACCAGTACGCCGTTGACCACCAGCCCGAGGCCGCCCGCCCACACCACCCCGGCCAGCACGTCCCGGGTGCCGTCCGTCTCGTTCTGGGCCTGGGCGATGAAGATGCCGAGGCCCTGGCCGAAGCCGGAGAGGATCTCCGTCGCGACGGCGAGGATCAGGGCGACCGCGGCCGAGATCCGCACCCCGGCGGCGATGAACGGGGCGGTGGCCGGCAGCTCGACCCGCAGCAGCACCGCGAGCCGGCCGAACCCGAAGGCGCGCAGGGTGTCCCTGGCCAGCGGGTCGGTCTCGCCGAGTCCGTAGACAGTGTTGAACAGCACCGGCCACAGCGAGGCGTACGCGATCAGCGTCACCTCCGTCTGCGTGCCCGACCCGAGCAGCAGTGACACCAGCGGGATCAGCGCGACGGACGGCAGGGGCCGCAGGAACTCGATCACGGCGCGTGCGGCGGCCTCCACCACCGGCACCGCACCCAGCAGCAGTCCCAGCGGCACGGCGAGAGCGCAGGCGATCCCGAGGCCGAGCGCCCACGCCCGCAGGGTCACCCCGATCCCGTCGAGAAAGGCCGGGTCGCCGGCCAGCCTCCCGGCGCGGGCGAGGACTTCGGACGCGGGCGGCAGATAGCTGCGCCGGACGATCCCGGCCCGGGACACCGCCTCACAGATCCCGAAGGCCGCCGCCGCGCCGAGCAGGCCCAGCAGCAGCTCCTGACGCCGGGTCATTTCACCAGCAGGGGTGCCGGGTCGACGTCCTTCGTCAGCAGTCCCTGGGTGCGCATGAGCCGGATGAGCCGGCGCAGGGCGGCCGGATCGGCGGTCGTCGGATAGACCGGCAGGTGGATCGACTTGGCCTGGTCCGCGGTCACCTTGGCGTACTTGGGCAGTTCGGTGCGCACCGCCGCCGGATCCTCGGCGGCCAGCTTGGACGCCGCCTCGACGGCACGCCGGAAGCCCGCCGCCGCCTTCGGGTTCTTCTTCACGAAGGCGGCGGTGGTGACGTACCCGCTGGCGGGCAGGCCCCTCGCCGGTCCCGAACCGCCGTCGAGCAGCACCCGCGCGCCCAGCTCGCCCTGGATGGCCGTGTCGAAGGGCTCGACCGCGTGTGCGGCGTCCACCTGGCCCCGCTGCAGGGCAGGCCCCATCTGCGGGAACAGGATCTGCCGGTAGACGGGTCGGCCGGCGTGCCGGGCGTCGAGGATCGCGTTCAGGGTCAGGGACTGGACGTTGTTCAGGACGGCGACGGCGACCTTCTTGCCCGCGAGGTCCGCGGGCGACTTCAGGGCGGAGTCCTTGGGCACGAGGACATCCATCATGTGCGGGCCGATCCGTACGCCCTCGGCGAGAATGCGCAGGTCCAGGGTGCCCTTCTCGTACGCCTGGAAGTAGGTGACGTAGTTCGCGCTCGCGATGACGTCCACCTGGCCCTTGAGCAGCGCGGGCAGCGCCTGGATGCTCTGCTGCACGGGCTGGATGCGCACGTCCAGGCCCTCCTTGGCGAACAGACCGCGGTCCCGGGCCAGATAGAGGGCGGCGGAGTCGGTGAGCGGCAGTGCCGCCACGGTCAGCTGCTGCCGGCCGTCGTCGGAGTGCGGTGTGCCGCCGCTGTCACAGCCGACCAGGATGAGCGCCGCGGCGGCGGCGAGGGCGGCGAGGCGTTTGGTTCCCGTGGTTCCCGAACGTGATCGACGTAAAGGCATGTCGGCATGACTACCCCAATTTGTCATGATCGCTACAGCCCCGGAGCGGGTTTCGGGGTCTTTGCAGAAAGTACGCACCGAGCGCCGGGGAGCCGCCCGCGCCGGGCGGGGAAGTACGACGGGGGCGCCTGCCCGGCGGAGTCCTCGGCCTCACGGCCGACCAGCTCTGACGCGCTCGGGAAGGGGACGGGCCACGGCCGCCGTCCGGCCGCCGTCCGCCCGAGGCCGGCGGGCAGGGCCCGTTCGCCGACTCGACGGTGTACGCGCGGGGCAGCCCGTTCCGAGATGCGCTCACTCGGACCCGCTGGATACGCTCGCTGAGTGATCAGGTGACATCGGCCCAGGGCCGGGCGCGCGGCCGCGCCCCCCGTCCACCGGATACGACGGCTTCCGCAGTCAGACCTCTGCAGTGTTCACGCCTCCATGGGAGGAAGGTTGCGATGAGGTTCACCCGCATGCGTACGGCAAAGGCCACCGCGGCAGCTCTGGTCGCCATCCCGCTCGCGCTGGGAGGTCTGGCGTCGCAGAGCCACGCGCAGGACGCCTCTCCCAGTCCGTCGGGGACGTTCGGTCCCGGCTGTTCGGCGCTCGCCCAGAAGGCCGACACGGTCAAGGACAAGGTCGTAGAGGCCGCGGCCGCATATCCGCAGCTCAGTCATCTGGTCTCGGCCGCGGTCAGGGCAAGGCTGAGCGGCGCTCTCGACGGGAAACCCGACGTCACCATCTTCGCTCCCAACGACCAGGCCTTCCAACAGGCGTCCGCGGCGCAGCTCGCCTCGCTGCTCGGCAATCAGGGGGAGCTGAAGAAGGTGCTGACGTACCACGTCGTGGACCAGCAGATCACCCCGGACCAACTCTCCAAGGGCTCCTTCACGACGGTGGAAGGCGGCAAACTGACCACGTCGGGCTCGGGCACCGACTTCAAGGTCAACGGCAAGGCGAACATCGTCTGCGGCAACATCAAGGCCGCGAACGCCACCATCTACGTCATCGACACGGTCCTCCAGCCCCCGTCCTGACGCACGGCTCCCGTTCCCGGCGCCCATCGGCGGCGAACCGCCGCCGATGGGCGCCGGGGCGACCCGCGTGGCCCCGGGAACGGGAGTTCCCTCGCGCAGGTTCCGGCCCGTGGCCGTGTCTTCTGGTACCGGCGGCCGTACCTGTCGGCGGGGCATCCACTAGGTGGTTTGCCAGCCGGGTTCGAGACGGTCGAGGAGGACGCGGAAGGCTGCTTCGGCTCGGTCCCAGTCGCCGTCGGCCAGGGGGGCGACGTTCAGCCCGAAAACCGCGTCCACCAGGAGCGTCGCCTCGGTGCGGGCTCGCTCCTCGGCCAGGCCCAGGTCACCCAGCACGGACATGAGCAGACGCGTCCATCCGGTGATCACGTCGTGCATGAGCGGCCCGTACCGGTCCGGGTGGAGCAGGCTGGCGACCATCACCTCGAGGGAGAGCGGAAGCAAGGCACGCCGGTCGGGGGTGCTGAACAGCCGCCACAATTGCTCCATGAAGCGACGGAGTCCCGCCGGGTCTTCGGGGCGGCCGAGGGTGTCGAGCAGTTCGGGGGCGCGCAGGAGCGGCCGGTTCTCGTCCAGTGCGAGCGCGTCGGCGATCAGACGTTCCTTGGTACCGAAGTAGTACAGGAGCATGCGGTCGCTGGTGCCCAGAGCCTGGGCCATCGGCCGCAGCGACAGGTCGGCCAGGCCATGGCGGATCACGTACTGACGGACCTGGTCCAGCAGCTCGTGTCGCTTGGCCGGGTCGGGCGGGCGCGGCATGGAATCTCCCACTGCGGTCGCACGGTGGCACAGGAGACCAGACCCCTATGTCCGATTACTTATCTTTTCCTACCTTATTTACCGTAGCACCCATTACGTGTATCGTAGGCGTAGTAAGTGCTACATGAATGCTGAGCCCGAGGCGTGCTGCCGGCCCCGTTCCGCCTGGGCCCGCGGCCCGGGCGCCGCATGGCCGCCGGTGGTTCAGAAAGGAATGATTCCCATGGCCTCGCCAGTCATAGGTCTCGCCGAGGCTCCTCGCAGGGACCGTTTTGCCTGGCTGCTCCGTCGTCGGGACGGGCAGTGGGCAGGGGACAACGCCGCAGACCACGCCGCAGACCACGCCGAGAATCGGAGGCCGTCCCCGGATGCTGCCCCGTCGTGGCTCGCCCGGCAGTGGGCTCTGTGGTCGCGCCCCCTGGAACCCCTGCGACCGCTTGACGCGCCCCGTGCCCGCGCCACCGACTGGGAGGCCTCCTGGCCCCTGAAGCGGGAACCGACCTCGGTCCGCCAGGCCCGGCGACTTGTCACTGCGCAACTGGCCGAATGGGAGCTCACGGAGATGGCCGACACCGCCGAGCTCCTGGTCAGCGAACTGGTCACCAACGCCCTGCGCCACACGCGTGGCGCACTGCGGCTCAATCTGCTGGTGCGTGAGGGCCGCCTGCGCTGCGAGGTCGAGGACACCGCCTCGGCCTCTCCTGTGCGCCGCGTCGTCGACACCGACGCGGAAGACGGACGCGGCATGGAACTGCTCGACCTGCTCGCCGAAGTCTGGGGCGGCACCCGCACGGCCACCGGCAAGACGGTGTGGTTCGAACTGCCGACGGAGATTCCTCCGTCCACGCAGGCGTGATCCGGCCATGCAGTGAACACCTTTTCCGACGGCAACGGGGGGCGGTCGCCGGCGACGGGGACGCCTCCTGAGCGTCGCGGCTGCTTCCGCACCCGGTCGCGGCGTCTGCCGTCCGGCGCTCGGACCGGTATCCGGCCCCTCCTCTCCTCATCTGGCAAGCCCTGGCTCCTCCTTGATGTCTCCTGCTCGCCAAAGGTGCTGCAGAACCCTTGACGTTGGCGATACCGCGGGCTTGTAATCGCCATCGAACCGGTTCGCGAACCGGTTCGACCAGGTACCGCAGGCCCCTGTCGGTCTGAGAGGTGAGCAGTGAACATCGGCGAAATCGCCAAACGAGCCGGGGTGTCACGCAGCACGGTGTCGTACGTGCTGAGCGGCAAGCGCCCGGTGTCGGAAGAGGTCAGGGCCCGGGTCGAGCGGGTCATCAAGGAGTCGGGATACCGGCCGAGTGCCACCGCACGCGCGCTGGCTCAAGGCTCCACACGAGCCTTCGGTCTGGTGATCCCTCCGATGGGAGGCCATCTCAGCATCGACCAGTTGCACTTCGTCGGCTCCGTCGCCGAGGCCGCGGCCGATCACGACTACGACGTCCTGCTGTCACCCAGTGGTCGCGAGGAGGCTTTCGACCGCATGCTCGGCGAGCGCCGAGTGGACGGCGTGATCGTGATGGAGACCGTGCTGCACGATGCCCGGGTGGTGCGGCTGCTGGAGCAGTCGATGCCGTGCGTCACCATCGGTCGTACCGGCAGCGACGCGGAACACGGGTGGGTGGATCTGGACTACGCCGGGCTGGTGACCACGGCCGTGGAGCGGCTGGCGGAGCTCGGGCATCGCAGGATCGCCCTGGTGAACCGCCCGCAGGCGCTCCTGGACCGTGAGTACGGTCCTGCCTACCGCGCGCTGGACGCCTTCGAGAAGACCGTGGTCGAGCTCGGGCTGCAGGGACGGGCGGTGTGCTGTGAGGACGAGCAGTCCGCCGGACTGGAGTGCGCGCGGGCACTGCTGGAAGAAGATCCCGCTCTCACCGCCTTGGTGACGATCAACGAACGATCGCTGGCGGGCGTCCTGCGGGGCCTTCGGCAGGCCGGTCTGCGCCTGCCCGATGACTTCTCGCTGGTGGCCGTCACCTCTCAGGACAACGCGTGCGGTCTCAGTCCTCAGGTCACCGCCGCCGACGTTCCCACCGCCGAGATGGGGCGCCGGGCCGTCGAGGCGCTGCACAGGGCGGTGACCGGACCGGCCACCTCTTTCGATCACGTGCTGCTCCGGCCCGACCTGGTCGAACGCGACACCCTGGGGCCCGCGCCCGACCCCGGCAGCGTGCACCCGCGCTGAAGCCCCGGGTCCCGAGGCCGAGCCGCCGAGCCTCGGGACACACCCTCACACCCCGCGCTCACACCCCGCGCGCCGACACCGGCATCGGGTCCCGCCTGTCCCGGCCCCGTCCACGGCCGGCGCTCCCCCAGCCGGTCACACCCCGCCGCCACAGTGCGGTCCCTCGTCCGTCCTGCCTGCCCTGCGTCGGCCGGGCACACCACCCCCGCACCGTCCGCGCATCCCTTCATTCCTGGAGCCGCCATGCCTACCACCCCTGCCAGATCCCGCCGTCCCCGCTCGTTCGTCCCCCTGACGGCGCTGCTCGCCGCCACTGGTCTCGTCCTGACCGCCTGCGGTGGAAGCTCGTCGTCCGACTCCGCGGAGGGCAGGACGATCACCCTGACCGAGATGGACTACTACAACACGGAGCCACTGCACAGCGCCCTGCCCGAGCAGCTCAAGCAGTGCGGCGACAAGGCCGGCGTCACCGTCAAGCGGCAGGTGGTGCCGGAACTGCGGACCAAGCTCATGCAGTTGGCCGGCAGCCGGGCGATACCGGATCTGGTCCTGCTCGACAATCCCGACCTGCAGCAGCTCGCCGCCACCGGGGCCCTGGCCGACCTCGGTGCGGCCGGTCTGAGCACGGACGGGCTCTACCCGAACATCGTCGCCGCGGGTCAGTACCAGGGGAAGCTGTACGGGGTGGCGCCCGGTGTGAACCAGCTGGCGCTGTACTACAACACGGCGATGTTCAAGAAGGCGGGCCTCGAACCGCCCCGCACCTGGGACGAGTTGCGTACGGCGGCCAAGAAGCTCACCGACGGCGAGAAGGTGCGCGGGATCGGTTTCGCGGTGCCGGCCACGGAAGAGGGCAGTTTCCAGTTCGAGTCCTTCTTCTTCAGCTCGGGTGCCTCGCTGAAGAAGCTCGACTCGCCGCAGGCCGTGGCGGCGCTGCAGCTGCTCAAGGACCTGGTCGCCTCCGGTGCGGCGCCCAAGGACGTGCTCAGCTGGACGCAGGCGAACGTCGAGGAGCAGTTCGCCAACGGCTCGCTGGCCATGATGGTCAACGGCCCTTGGCAGCTGCCCCAGTTGCAGAAGGCGGGGATGAAGGACTTCGGCATCGCGCCGGTTCCCGCCCCGGCCGGCGGCACGTCCTCGAGTGCCCTGGGCGGCGAGGTGTGGGCGGCCGGCAACAACGGCGACAAGGCCCGCAAGGCGGCCGAGGTCATCAAGTGCATGGTGTCGAAGGACAACAGCCTGGCCTGGGCGAAACTCACCAACTACGTGCCGTCCGACGAGTCGGCGGCGGCCGAACTGGCCGCCTCGGTACCGGAGATGAAGACATTCGTGAAGACCATCGGCACGGCCAGGGGCCGGACGGCGGAACTCGGAGCGGACTACCCGAAGTACTCGCAGGCCCTGTGGACGGCGGTGCAGTCGGCGCTGTCGGGCGGCAAGTCGCCGGCGGCGGCCCTGGCCGAGGCGCAGCGCGAGGCGACGCGATGAGGACCGCGGCAGAGCCCGGACACCGGCCCGGGGCAGAGGCAGAGCCCCGACACCGGCCAGGGGCAGAGGCAGAGCCCCGACACCGGCCAGGGGCAGAGGCAGAGCCCGGATACCGGCCAGGGGCAGAGGCCTGGCCCGGGGCCGGGAGGAGGTAGCGGTGGCGCTGGCAGTCTCCAAGGACGCCCCCGCCGTGTCCGGCGGCGGGCCGTCGCCGCGGCCGTCCGGGCCTGCCGCCTGGTCGGCGCGCAGCCGGCGGCTGGGCCTGGGATTCGTGGTGCCGGTCGTCGTGTTCGTCGCGGTGTTCTACCTGTATCCGCTGGGCCGTAACGTCGTGCTGTCGTTCCAGGACTACGGCATCAAGTCCCTCTACAGCGGCGAGGCCCCCTTCAACGGCTTCGACAACTACACGAAGCTGCTGAGCGATCCGGTCTTCCACCAGGCCGCGGTCAACACGCTGGTGTTCGTCGCGGGTTCGCTCTTCTTCCAGTTCACCATCGGTCTGGGGCTCGCGGAGTTCTTCCACCGTGCCTTTCCGCTGAGCCAGTTGCTGCGAGCGCTGCTGCTGATCCCGTGGCTGCTGCCGCTGGTGGTCTCCGGCACACTGTTCCGCTGGATGCTCGACACCAGCAACGGTGTCGTCAACCAGATCCTGCTCAACCTGCACCTCGTGCAGCATCCGGTGCCGTGGCTCAACGACCCCGGCACCGCGATGGTCGCCGTGCTGATCTGCAACGTCTGGATCGGCGTGCCGTTCAACATGGTCATCCTCTACGGCGGTCTGCGGGCCGTTCCGGCGCAGCTGTACGAGGCGGCCGCCCTGGACGGTGCCGGACGGCGCCAGCAGTTCCGCCACATCACGCTGCCCCAGCTCAGGCCGGTGATCGGCGTCGTGCTGACACTCGGTCTGATCTACACGCTCAAGGTCTTCGACGTGATCTGGGTGATGACCAAGGGCGGACCGGCCAACGCCACCCACACCGTCACCACCTACGCCTACCAGCTGTCCTTCGGCGGCCTTGCGGAATTCGGGCTCGGCGCGGCGGCGGGAAACCTGCTCATCGTGGTGGCCGCCGTCTTCGCACTGTTCTATCTGCGCTCGCTACGTGCCGAAGCGGAGAACCACTGACATGACTGTCCACACCCCCCTCCGGGCCGGTGCGGCCCGCGCCCACAGCGCACGCCGTCCGCGCCGCGCGCCCCGGCGCCGGTCCCTGCCGTCCTGGATCAGGACCACGGCCGGTGTCGCCATCGTCGCGGTCATGCTGTTTCCGCTCTACTGGATGGTGAACGCCTCCTTCCAGACCAATGAGCAGCTGGCCCGGCGCTCCCCGCACTGGCTGCCCTGGGGCGGCACCCTCAGCGGCTACCGGGACGCGCTGTCCCAGCAGGGCGGCCACCTGCTGGCGTCCTTGGTCGTCGCGGCCGGTGCCACCCTCCTGACCCTGGCCGTCGCCGCCCCGGCCGCCTACGCCCTGGCGCTGCTGCGCACCGCGGGCGGGCGAACGCTGCTGAGCGTGCTGCTCGTGGTCCAGCTCGTGCCGGGCATCGTGATGGCCAACGCCCTGTACCGGATCTTCGCCTCGGCGGGAATCCTCGACTCGGCGCCGGCGCTGATCCTCGCGGACGCCACCCTCGCCGTACCGTTCGCCGTGCTGATTCTGCGGGCCTTCATGGCGGGCATTCCCCGTTCCCTGCTGGAAGCGGCATCGCTGGACGGCGCGGGCACCGTACGCGCCTTCTGCCGGATCGTGCTGCCCATGTCCCGCAACGCGCTGATCACGTCCGGGCTGTTCGCGTTCCTCTTCGCCTGGGGCGACTTCCTGTTCGCCACCACGCTCAACCTCAACTCCACCACCTGGAAGCCCATCACGGTGGGCCTCTACGACTACATCGGCGCCGGCACCAACACCACCAGCTGGAACTCGGTGATGGCCACGGCCGTCATCTCCTCCCTGCCCGCCGCCCTGCTGCTGGTCATCGCCCAGCGGCATGTGGCGGCCGGTCTCACCGGCGGCGCGGTCAAGGACTGACCGCGCCGCCCGGTGGATGCCACGCGACACCGCCGACTTCCGCTACGCGGCACCGCCGTCCTCCGGTCCACCTCGCTCTGTCGAAAGGAGCAGTGTGTCCCTGCCCGACACCACCACACCGCCCGTCCCGCCGGCCCCCCAGGCAAACGACCACCACATCCCCGCGTCCGCCCCCGATGCCACGGTCTGCCGGCTCGAGTTCGGCGACGCCGAGCACGTCGTCCGGGTGGAGCCGTGGGGCCCCGACAGCGTCCGGGTACGGGCGGCCCGGCACCGGATCCGCGACGACCTGCCCGGAGCCCTGGGCGCTTCGCCCGATGCCGCCGACGCGCGGGTGCACACGGACACGTCCGGCACCAGGATCCTCACCGTCGGACGCCTGCGGGTGGAGCTGTCGCCGCAGGGGCGGCTGCGTTTCGTGCGCACCGATGACGGGGCGGAGCTGCTGCGCGAGGACGTGGGGCATTTCGCGTGGCCCGGCCCGCGCCAGTTCACCCCGGCCGGTGACCACGGCCACCGGATCGACCAGCGGTTCGCCTCCTACGACGGGGAGCGCTTCTTCGGGCTGGGCCAGCACTCGCACGGGCGCCTCGACCACAAGCACATGGTGATCGATCTCGTGCAGCGCAACGGAGAGGTCACCATCCCCTTCACCCTCTCCTCCCGCGGCTACGGCCTGCTGTGGAACCAGCCGGCCGTCGGGCGGGTGGAACTGGCCGCCAACCAGACGCGCTGGGTCGCCGACGCCGCCGAACAGATCGACTACTGGATCACCACCCACCCCACACCGGCCGGCATCATGCGCCACTACGCCGATGCCACCGGGCATGCTCCGGTGCTGCCGGAATGGGCCCTCGGCCTGTGGCAGTCCCGGCTGCGCTACCGCACCCAGGACGAGCTGCTGGAGGTGGCCCGCGCGTACCGGCGGCGGGGCCTGCCGTTGTCGGTCATCGCCGTCGACTACTTCCACTGGCCGCACCTGGGCGACTGGCGCTTCGACGAGGCCGACTGGCCCGACCCGGCCGGCATGGTGGCCGAGCTCGAGAGCATGGGAGTACGGCCGCTCCTGTCGGTCTGGCCGTCCGTCAGCGTCCTGAGCGAGAACTACGCCCGCATGCGCGACGAGCGGCTGCTGGTCGGCACCGAGCAGGGCCAGCCGTTCCAGCACGTCTTCCCCGACGGCCAGTTCGCCGGCGAGCCCCTGCCGGTGGCCTTCTACGACCCGACCGACGAACGGGCCCGCGACTTCGTGTGGAGCCGCGTCAAGCGCAACTACTTCGACCTCGGCTTCCGGCTGTGGTGGCTCGACGCATGCGAACCGGAGATGTTCCCCGAGCAGTTCGGCAACCTGCGCTACGCGGCGGGCCCCGGCCGCGCGGTGGCCAACCTCTACCCGCGCGAACACGTCCGGGGCTTCTACGAGCACACGCGCGCCGCGGGTGAAGAGGTCCCGGTGAGTCTGGTGCGTTCCGCCTGGGCCGGCAGCCAGGCCTACGGGGCCGCCCTGTGGTCGGGCGACATCCCGGCCACGTTCGGGGCCCTGGCCTCGCAGATACGTGCCGGGCTGAGCGCCGGGCTGAGCGGCATCCCGTGGTGGACCACCGACATCGGCGGATTCCACGGCGGCGACCCGGACGACCCCGCCTACCGTGAACTGGTCGTCCGCTGGTTCCAGTTCGCCGTCTTCTGCCCGCTGCTGCGCATGCACGGCCACCGCGAGCCGCGCGACAGCTTCGCCGCCGGTCACAGCGGCGGCCCCAACGAACTGTGGTCGTACGGCGAGGAGGCCTACGAGATCCTCACCGGTCAGCTCCGGCTGCGCCAGGAACTGCGTCCCTACCTGCACCAGCAGATGGTCGCGGCCGGCGCCAGCGGCGCCCCTGTCATCCGCCCCCTGTTCTTCGACTTCCCCGACGACCCCACCGCCTGGACGGTCGAGGACCAGTTCCTGTGCGGCCCCGACCTGATCGTCGCCCCCGTCACCCGGCTCGGCGAGCGCCACCGCCAGGTCTACCTGCCCGCGGGCGCGGACTGGATCGACACGGCCGGCCACCACCGCCACCCGGGCGGCCGGACGGTCCGCGCCGACGCACCGCTCGACCGCATCCCGGTCTTCGTCCGCGACGGCTCCCCGATCGCCGCCGCGTTCGCCCACTGAAGCAGGCCGCCGCTCAGGCGGCCGTCCCCTGGAGCCGCCCCAGCCCGCCGGGCTGCGGTCAAAGAAAGGGACACTCCATGTCACACCCCATGTCACACCCCCTGCATTCGCCACCGACCAGACCGCACCTGACCGGACCGCACCCGGCGGGACCGCACCCGGCCGACGGCACCGGCGCCCGCCGCCACGGCAGACTCGCCGCGCTGGTCGCCTCGCTCGCCCTGCTCGTCACCGGCGGCCAACTGGCCGCGACCGCACCGGCGCACGCCGACGGCCAAGCCGTCACCGTCGACCTGGGCACCACCCAGGGCGCGGCCACCGGTGTCGGCAGCGGCTTTCTGTACGGGCTGAACGAGGACGGGAGCGGCCCCGACGACAGCCTGCTGGCCCCGCTCGCCCCACGCTCGGCGCGTGGTGGCGGGGCCCGTCTCGACGGCGGCGGCTGGGTCGGCGACGACTACCGCCCCGGCAGCGGCTACACCCGCCGCCTCAACTCCGCGCTCGCCCAGGCCCGCAGGCTCACCACACCGCCCTACGCCGTCACCTACGACCTGCTCGTCAGTGACATCTGGGGGGCCGACTCCACCCAGCCCGCCGCCACCGTCTATCCCTGCACCGGCGGCGACTGCGGCAACTGGGGGACGTTCCTGCGCCGCCTGGCCGCCGACGTCGCCGCCTCCGGGGTCAAGGTCCGCTACGACATCTGGAACGAGCCCGCCGGCGCGTTCTTCCCACCCGGCTTCAACACCACGCAGTACTACCAGATGTGGGACACCGCGGTACGCGAACTGCGAGCCGCCGCCCCGCAGGCGGTGATCGTGGGCCCCTCCCTGTGGGACTTCAGCCCGGGCAACGTCTCCCCCTTCCTCGACCACACCAAAGCCGCCGGTACGGTTCCCGACGTCGTCAACTGGCACTTCAGCGGCACGCCCGTCTCCGACGCCCAGACCATGCGCTCCCTGCTCGACTCCAAGGGACTGGGCGGACTGCCGCTGTCGATGAACGAATACCTCCACGGCGACGAGCAGCACGCCGGCTATCAGGCCTGGTACCTGGCCCAGTTGGCGAACTCCGGCATCGATTCCGCCTCCCACGCCATCTGGGACGACTGCTGTGCGGCAGGGACTCTCGACGGCGTCCTGGTCCGCAGCAACGGCGTGCTGCGGCCGACCGGCCAGTGGTGGGTCTACAAGGGCTACGCCGACATGACCGGCTCACGGGCACAGGTCAGCACGCAGGGCACGCTCGCCGCCCTCGCCACCGTCGATCCGGTGCGCAAGAGGGCCTCGGTGCTGGCCGCGGCAACCTCCGGCGTCCCCTCGGCGGACCTCACCATCAACGGCCTGACCAGCCCGGCACTGTCCGGCGGCAACGGCGTCACCGTCACCGTCCAGCGCGTTCCCGACCAGGCACCCCTGGAGCAGCCCGTCACCGTCAGCAGCCAGACCGTTCCGGCCGGCACCGGCAGCGTGCACCTGTCGCTCGCCGGAGCGGCCGCCCAGGACGCCTTCCTCGTCACCGTCGTCCCCGCCGGCCAGGGCAGCACGACCGTCGACGCCGCCGTGACGGGCAGCGGACCGGACTACTTCCAGTACGGAACGAACTGGGGACAGACCAACGGCGTGGGCGACATGTACGACGCCACCGCCAACTGGAGTTATGTTCCCGGCTCGACGGCGCTGCTGCACTTCACGGGTCGGCAGGTGACCCTGCGGGCCGTCCGCGACACCGACCAGGGGCGCATGTACGTCAGCGTCGACGGCTCGGTCCCCGTGACGGTGGACGACTACGCGTCCGCGCGCGCGGCTTCCTCGAGCGTGTGGACCAGTCCGCAGCTGCCGGCCGGACCCCACACCGTCGTGGTCACCGTCGCACCCGACATCAACCCCGCCAGCGGCGGCCACAACATCGCCCTGGACAGCGCTGTGATCCAGAAGTGACCGGACCGCCGGTCCCGCGGCCCGGCGCGGGACCGGCGGCCGCGCCGCTACCGCCGGGCCCGTGACGGTGGTCGCAGGTCGAATCCTGGCGGGGGCACCAGGCCGAAGGCCTCGGACCGGTCTGGTCCGGGGCCCCGGGTGGAGCCGTCGGAGGCTGGATTGCAGGGCCTGTCCATGGCGCTTAGCGTGATCTCGGGTGCGGTGCGCACGGCGGACTGCGCAGGGCACGGGTCCGGGGTCCGGTAAAGGCCCAGGCGACCCGACGCCGATGACACTCCGCGCACGGTCGCCGGCGAGGGTGTCGGCAGCAGCGTTGTTCCCGTCCGGAACGCCCGCCGAGTTCGCCGGGCGCCGAGAGACGAGGTCACTCATGGCACGATCCATGTGCGCGCTCGTAGCGGGAACGGTCGGCGAGCCGGCCGATGTCCTGCGGCTGGAATCCCGGCCTGTTCCCACGCCGGGGAGCGGTCAGGCGCTGATCCGCGTGAGGGCGACTCCGATTCACGCCAGTGATCTGCATGTGCTGCGTGGCCGCTACGGCTTCTCCCCCGGGTTTCCCACTGTCGGCGGGCACATGGAATGCGTGGGCCGTATCGAGGCCCTGGGCCCGGACACCGAGGGACTGGAGATCGGCGAGCGCGTGGTGGCCGTGGCGATCCCGGCCGTACCCGGGCCGCCGGTGGCCGGTACCTGGCAGGAATACCTTGTCGCCGATGCCCACAGGCTCCTGCCGGTCCCCGACCGGCTGAGCGACTCCAGCACCTGCCAACTCGCCGTCAACCCGTTGACCGCGCTGCTCCTGGTGACGCGCGAACTCGACGTACAGCCGGGTGAATGGTTGCTGCAGACGGCCGCGGGCTCCACCGTCGGCCGGCTCGTCATTCAGCTGGCCGGGCATCTGGGGATGCGCACGATCAATGTCGTACGGCGGCGCGCCGCCGTCGAGGAGATCAAGGCGCTCGGCGGTGACGAGGTGGTCTGCACCGAGGACGAGGACCTGTTGCGGCGTGTGGCCGAGATCGCCGGACCGGCCGGCGTGCGCAAGGCCGCCGACTGTGTCGCGGGCGACGTGGGTGCCCAGGTGTCCCAGGCCCTGGCTCCGGGAGGAGAGGTCGTGGTCTACGGCGCGCTCTCCACCCACCGGCAGACCGACCCGGCAGCGCTGACCATCCCGTTGCAGGCCCGCTCGGTCATCTACGAGACCAAGACAGTCCGTGGCTTCTGGCTCAACCGCTGGTTCGGCACCGCTGCACCCGCGGATGCGCTGCGCGCGCTGTCCGAGGTGCGCGACCTCGTCGCCGACGGCGTGCTGAGCATCCCCCAGGGCCGGCCTTTCCCGCTCGACCGTTTCACCGAAGCCATCGCGTTCGCCGAAGCACCCGCGCACGGCGCCAAACCGCTCTTCGTCTTCGAGGACGGCCAGGACGACCAGGACGGCAGGGACGGCCAGGACACGGCCGGCCAGGACGAGGCCGACGGGTAGCCGCGGCCCCGCCGACCCCGGCCGACGCCGGCCGCGCGGTCTCGGTGGGCCGGGGCGTGGGCGTTCCTGTGGGGAGGCCGAAGTTACCTGGCCGTTGGGTCCCGGGCCGAGTGGGTCTATCGTCGGATTCATGGGCCAGGACGAGGAAGGCGGCCGGTGATGCCGCAGGACGATGCCGTGATCGGCTGCATGGGGCAGGTACTCATCGGAACCCGTGGTTCCGCCGGCCCCGGCGAGGTCCTGGTACGGGTCCGAGGCGGCTCCGAGACCTTCCTCGCCTGGTCGGAGGATCCCCTGCCGGTGGGCGCCACGGTGCTCGTGATCGAATCACGTGGATGCCGCGAGGTCTGCGTCATCGAGTGGGTGGATCCATTGGACGCGCTCGGCGACATAGCCGAGGCCGGCTGAGGAGTACAAGCATGTTCGGATACCGCGTCCCCGCTCCCGACGAGGCGATGTTGATCTCGGGGGGCAGGCGGGGACTGGGGGGCGCGCCGTTCCGAGTGGTGACGGGGCACGGCAAGTTCGTGCTGCCGGTCTTCCGGAAGGTCCGGTTCCTCACCCTGTCCATGTGTGAGTCCGAGGTCACCGAGACCTGCGTGACCAGACAGGGCATCGCGTTGCACGTCCGCGCGGTCATCGCCTTCAAGGTCGGCAACGACCAGGAGAGCATCATCAACGCGGGCCAGCGTTTTCTCTCCGACCAGGAGCAGATGTCGGTGCTCACCGGCCGGATCTTCGCCGGGCACCTGCGGGCCATCATCGGCTCGATGACCGTCGAGGAGATCGTCACCGAGCGGCAGAAGCTCGCCGCGGAGGTCCTGGACACCTCCAAGACCGAGATGGCGAAGATCGGCCTGATCGTCGACTCGCTGCAGATCCAGTCGATCGACGACGGCGACGTCGGCTACATCGACGCCATGTCGGCCCCGCACAAGGCGGCCATCCAGCGGCAGGCGCAGATCGCCCAGGCGCAGGCCACCCAGGCCTCGGTCGAGGCGGAGCAGGTGGCGGCCCGCAACCAGGCCGAGTACGCCCGGCAGACCGCGATCGTCAAGGCCGAGTACTCGGCCGAGGTGGACCGCGCCCAGGCGCAGGCCGCGCAGGCCGGACCGCTGGCGCAGGCACACGCCCAGCAGGAGGTGCTCGCCGCCCAGACGGAGCTGGCCCAGCGCCAGGCCAAGCTGCGCCAGCAGCAGCTGGTGTCCGAGGTCGTGAGGCCCGCCGAGGCCGAGGCCGAGCGGGTCAGGATCCTCGCGGCCGCCGAGGCGCAGCGGATGAAGATCCAGGCGGAGGCCGCGGCGTCGTACGACCGCGTGGCGCTCGACCGGATGCTGATCGACCAGCTCCCGCAGATCGTCAAGGAGGCGGCCGGCGGTCTCGCCGGTGCCAACGTGAACGTCCTCAACGGCGCGGACGGCCTCGGCGAGATCGCCGCCGGCCTGGTCTCCCAGGGCCTGACGATCCTCGACTCGGTCCGGCAGAACCTGAGCGGACAGGAGTCCGACGGCCACCGCCCCGAGAAGAGCGAGGCCAACGGCAGCAGCCTGCTCCAGCTGCCTTCCAGCAAGGCGAGGAAGTCGGACGACGGTCCGGTGGACGTCGACTAGTACGCCCCGGAAAGGACGCGAGCGGTTCACGCAGGGCAGGCGCCCGGCCGGGGTTTCCCGGCCGGGCGTTCTTGCGTGGGCCGCCGTTGGGTTCGGCGGCGCGCGAGCCGTCGTCGCCGACGCGGTCCTACCGGCCCGGGGCAGCCGGTAGCGGTCCGGGGTGCGGCCGGCCCCATGCAGGGCCGAGAACCCCTTGGAGCACGAGTGTTACGTTCGGCTGGGGGGATCCCGGGTTCCGGCAGGACGGGTACCCGTACCGCGCGGCGGACATCGTGCCGAGGTGACCGCGGATCCCGCTCGTTTTCTTTACGCACTCCTGACGCCGGCCCCCGCATCCCGTGGGGTCCCGCCGGTGTCCTCATCCTTGCCGGATCGTTGTCCGGATCTCGTCTGAGAATGGAGTGAGTGCCGATGGACGGCGCCGTCGTAGGGGTCGTACTGGTCCTCGTTTTGGTCCTGCTCGTGCTGCGCAGCGGGATGCGGGTGGTCAACCAGGTCGAGCGCGGGATCGTGTTCCGGTGGGGCAAGGCGCTGCCGACCTACCGGCACCCGGGGATCACCTTCCTCATCCCCTTCGCCGACCGGATGCGCAAGGTGAACGTGCAGGTGGTCACCATGCCGGTGCCCACGCAGGAGGGCATCACCAAGGACAACGTGTCCGTGAAGGTCGACGCCGTCGTCTACTTCCGGGTCACCGACCCGATCCGCGCCGCCATCGAGGTGCAGGACTACGTCTTCGCCGTCGGGCAGGTCGCCCAGTCGTCGCTGCGGTCCATCATCGGCAAGAGCGATCTCGACGACCTGCTCACCGACCGGGAGCGGCTGCACGAGGGGCTCGCCCTGATGATCGACAGCCCGGCCGCGGAGTGGGGCATCCACATCGACCGCGTCGAGATCAAGGACGTACAGCTGCCGGAGTCGCTGAAGCGGTCCATGTCCCGGCAGGCGGAGGCGGAACGGGAGCGGCGGGCCCGCGTCATCACCGCGGACGGTGAGTTCCAGGCCGCCCAGCAGCTCGCCAACGCCTCCCGGATCATGTCCGACTCGCCCGAGGCGATGCAGCTGCGGCTGCTGCAGACCGTCGTCGAGGTGGCCGCCGAGAAGAACTCCACCCTGGTGATGCCCTTCCCGGTCGAGCTGCTGCGCTACTTCGAGCGCGCCACCAAGCGGCTCGACCAGGAGGTGGAGAAGAACGAGCGGGAACTGGAGGCGCCGGAGGGGCAGGCCGCGCTGAAGGCCGGGATCGAGCAGATCGCCGCCGTCGCGGACAGGTTCGGCCCGGCGGCGGAGGTCACCGCCCCGCGGGAACCGTCGCCGGAACCTTCCGCTCCTGCCGACCGGCCGTAGCCAGCGTCAGCGTCACGGCGAGCGACGCGAGCGCCATCAGCGTCATCGCACTGGCGGGCGAGGTGAGTGAGGCCACCGAGCCCGCCCGTGCCGTGCTGATGCTGCTGCACGCCCCACCGCGCAGACCGTCCCGGCCGCCCTCTCGGCGCTGCTGGGCGGCGGGCGCGCCGGCGTGCTGGTGCTGCTGGACGCCCCGCTGAGCACGACCCACCTGACGGCGGTGACCGGGCAGGGGCTGGGTTCGGTCGGGCGGCATCTGAGGGTGCTGCTGGACGCCGGGCTGGTGGAGCGGCGGCGGGCCGGGCGGTCGGTGCTGTACTCGCGGACGGCGGCGGGAGACGTGCTGGTGGAGGCCGGGACCCGGTCGTCCACTTGGCGGAGTTAGCATCCGCTCATGACGACTACCGAGAACAACGGGTCCGTGCTCGACATCGAGATCGGTGCTCTCCAGGGCGGTTCCGCCGACCTGCCGGGCTACACCGGCCAGGCCGTGCTCATCGTGAACGTGGCCTCCAAGTGCGGTCTGACCCCGCAGTACGGCGGCCTGGAGCGGCTCCAGGAGCGGTACGCGGCGCAGGGCTTCACCGTGCTCGGGGTGCCCTGCAACCAGTTCATGGGGCAGGAGCCCGGCAGCGCCGAGGAGATCGCCGAGTTCTGCTCGGCGACGTACGGCGTGACCTTCCCGCTGACCGAGAAGGTCGAGGTCAACGGGGATGACCGGCACCCGCTCTACCAGCGGCTGGTGGACTTCGCCGACGGCGAGGGGCACACCGGTGACATCCGCTGGAACTTCGAGAAGTTCCTGATCGGCCGGGACGGCCAGGTCGTCGCCCGGTTCGCGCCGCAGACCGAGCCGGAGTCGGCGGAGGTCGTGGCCGCGGTGGAGAAGGCCATCGGCTGACGCCCCGAGCCTCACGACGGCGGTCACGGGAGACGGTGTCCCGTGACCGCCGTCGGCGTTCCGTGCCCGCCGCTTGACCTTGCCCCTGGGGCAGGGGCGAGCGTCGGTCGCGCCGGGCCACGGGTGCCCGGTGACGGAGGATGTGGGCGTGGAGGACGAGGAACTGCTCACGATCGGCGCGTTCGCGGCGCGGTCCCGGCTCTCGGCGAAGGCGCTGCGCCTGTACGACCGGCTGGGGCTGCTGACCCCGGCGCACGTCGACGGGACGACCGGCTACCGGTACTACCGGGCCGGGCAGGCGGAGCGCGCCCGGCTGGTGGCGCTGCTCCGGCAGCTGGACATGCCCCTGGCGCGGATCGCCGAGGTGATCGAGGCGGCGGACGGCGGCGCGACCGACGGCGACACGGCGGACTGCGACACGGCGGACGGCGGTACGCCCACCGGTGGCTCGGCCGCCGGCAGCGCGGCCGCCGGGCTGCTGACCGCCTACTGGGCGGATGTCGAGCGGCGGATCGCCGGGCAGCGGACCCTTGTCGCCTATCTCCGTGGACGGCTGTCCGGGAGGAGTTCGGAGATGTACGAGACGTTCGCGGTGGAGACGGTGGAGGTGCCCGCGCAGGTGGTGATCACCGAGACGCGGCACACCTTGGCAAACGAGCTGCCCGCCTGGATCCCCGCCGCGCTGGGCCGTCTGGAGGCGGCGGCCCGCGAGTGCGGGGGCGTGGCCGGGGCGCCGTTCGTCGTGTACTACGCGGAGGTGTCCATGGAGAGCGACGGGCCGGCCGAGGCCTGTGTCCCGGTGGCGGACGAGGCGGCGGCCCGGGCCTGGGCGGAGCGGCACGGGCGGCCCCGGGAGACGAAGGTGCGCGTCGAGCCGGCGCGCACGCTGGCGTACACGCGGATCAGCAAGGCGCAGGTGGCGCATCCGCAGATCGTGGCGGCCTTCGAGGCGGTGGAGCGGTGGGTGGCCCGGCAGGGCGGCCCGGGCGGCGCCCAGGAGGGCGCTCTGGAGTACGACGGCCCGTGCCGGGAGGTCTACTTCGCGGACTGGGACGCGGCGGGCCCTGAGGACCCGGTCTGCGATGTGGCCTTCCCCGTCCGGTAGGGGACGCGGGGCCCCGGTCCGATGACCGGTCGGACGGGCACAAGCCGAGCCCCCTCGGCAAGGACGGCGAGCTAGTCGAGAGGGCTCTTGAGGTGACGCTTGTGCAGTTGTGGTTGTGCGTGTCGGGAGCGTGGCCGATGGGTCAGCGAAGCCCCTACGCCTTGACCGAAGCCACGAACGCGTTCCACGCGCCGGTCGGGAACGCGAGGACCGGGCCCTCCTCGACCTTGGAGTCGCGTACGGCGAGTCCAGCGGTCGTCGGCGACTTGACCTCGACGCACGCCCCGTTCCCTGCGGAATAGGAGGACTTCGTCCACGTCTCCGTGGTGCCCTGAAGCAGTGCCATGTCCACTCCTGTAGCGAGTTGCTGTGGTGCTTGATGTAGTGCGATTCACGCCAACCTTCTGATCCGGTTGGCGTGATCGACGCTACTAGCCAACTCCTCCGCCTGGAGCACTCGTTCACTCGACCGGATGGCATATTCCAGGAGAGACTTCCGCTGGAGCGGGGCGCCGGTGTACGATCCGGCGCTCACCGTCCGAAAAGGCCGCTGAACGCTCCGCGAACGCCCCCCGGAGGCCCCCCGGAGGCCCCCCGGAGGCCCCCTGGAAGCATCCGGGAGGGCTCAGCGCGCGTACTCCTTGGCCGCGTCGGCGATGAACTGCCGTGACTGCTCGACGTTCAGCGACTGGGCCCTCAGGTGCTCGTACATCACGGCGTACTTCTGCACGTCGTGGGCCTTCTCCAGGTACAGGTCGCTGGTCACGCCCTCCAGGTAGACGACGCTGGAGTCGGCCGCGTCGGCGAACTCCAGGATCGCGTACTGGCCGTTGAGGCCGGGATGCGCGCCCACCTCGAAGGGCAGCACCTGGACGGTGATGTGCGGCTGCTGGGACATCTCGATCAGGTACTCCAGCTGCTCGCGCATCACGAGCCTGTTGCCGACGAGCCGGCGCAGCGCGGCCTCGTCGAGCACCACCCAGAGCCGAAGGGGGTTGTGTTCGGCGCTGATACGTTCCTGTCGCCGCATCCGCACCTGGACCCGCTTCTCGATGTCGGCGGCGGAGGTCTCCGGCAACGCGCCCTGCACCAGCGCCTCGGCGTATGCCCGGGTCTGCAACAGCCCGGTGACCAGCTGGGGTTCGTACACCCTCAGCGACTCGGCGTCGGTCTCCAGGCCGATGTACACGCTGTACGGGATGTCCCCGAACGCATGCCACCATCCTTGCTGCCGCGAATCCCTGGCCATCTCCATCAGGGAGTCGACGACCCGCTGGTCCTCGACCTCGTAGACCCCGCACAGGTCGCGGACATCGCGCTGGCTGATGCTCCGGCGCCCGTTCTCCAGCCGGCTGATCTTCGACTGGGAGACGAGCAACCGCTCCGCCACCTCCTCCGCCGTCATGCCCTTGAGCTCGCGGAGCCTGCGCAGCTCCTGGCCCAGCCGGCGTCGCCTGACGGTGGGATTGACATTGGACGCCACGGGACGTGCACCTCCGGCTGCCTGCCTGTAACTACCACTTTGCGTATCTGCTGTTGAGCAGACTGCCACCAAGGTGGTTCCTACCGCTGGGAAACTCTGGATATGCGGCGCGTACGCGTCAGTTCGGGCACGTTCCGGATTCTCCGGGCGGCGCCGGACGAGGACGGTGGGACGGGAGATACCGAACGGGGCGGCGGGGCGCGTACTGCGTGCGCCTCACCGCCCCGCTCGGACCAGCGGCTCCCGAACCGGGTCTCAGGGGTGCTGTGTCGCCGGCTGGTGCCGGCTGTCGTGCCGTGGAACTGCGGCTCAGTGCACCACGGCTCGTGCCATCGCGCCCGCGCCTCGGCGCGGCTGCATCGGAACACCGCGGGCGGGTTCCGGCGCACCGGGCCTGGCGGCTGGTGCGGTCTGGCGCCCGGCCGGGGCGGCCGGGTTGCGGCGTGGCTGGGCGCCCGCGCCGTTCTGCACGTCCATGACGGCGTGGGCCACGAGCCCGCCCATCGGGTCGTGCCGGATCAAGTCCCGCAGCCGGGAACGCGAGGAGCGTCCCTCGTTCCCCGGATACAGGTGCTTGCCGAGTCCGACCGCGTGGGCCAGGGCGGCGAGCGCCGCGGTCCGCGGGTCCGGTGGTACGCCGGTACGGATCGCCGAATCCAGCCGGGCACGGATGTCCCGGCAGATCTCGTTGTCCGTCGCCTGGTACCGGGTCGTCGGCAACACCCCGCACATCTGGCCCGCCACGGCATGCACCATGCCGCACCGCTCCAGATGCGAGAGGTACGTCTGGCGAAGTCCCAGACGTGGCCCGCCGATCCAGTTCACAGCCCGCACGGGAGCGCCACGCCTTCGCAGCAACTCCAACGCGCAGTCCAAAGTCGGATCTCCAGTCGGCCGTGGCTGCACCACGGCGATACGATCCCCGTCTGGGGCTATCCGTCCGGCCAGCGCCAGCTCCACTAGCTGTGCTCCGGCCAGACCGAGGTCGAGCGACTGCGGCTGTGCAGTGGTACCCGTGGTCGGGTCCAATGCCAGCAGCAGAAGCTCCTCCGGAAGTGTTCTGCGGCTCCTGCCCATCCATGCCTCCCCGCGTGGATGAATGACAGGGTGACCCCTCTCACATTGGTCTGTCGAGGGTGCGTGACCGGTTTGTAAGGGAACCGGAAGGTATGTCGTTCTCGTCTACCGCAGGGGCTAAGCCCGCACACAGGACACTGGTACATGGTTCGGACAGCGCACGGCAACGTGCGAAGCGTGGAGGAGGCATCGGTGGCGGGCGAGTCCCCCGACAGGTCGAAGCAGCGCGAGTCGTCGGCAGAACCGACGTCGGGGAGTGCGGGAACGGTTCCCGAACCACGCGACCCGCGACTGGCGGTGGCCGCCGAGGACGAGAGGGAGACCGCCGGCGGCGTGGACACCGCGACCCGGATCTTCTCGGTACGGGACGCGAAGCCGGCCGGCGACGACGACACGAAGCTCCGCGAGGCGGTGGCGGCGTGGGTCCGCACGGGTCCGCCGGCGGAGGCGGCCGAGGAATCCGGCACCGACGCGGAGGAGCACGGCGCCCCGGAGGAGCCTGAGCGGCCCGAGGCGGCCACGGAGGGCACCGAGGCGGCCGAGGAGCCCCAGGAGGCCCCCGAGTCACCGAAGAACGCCGACAGGGCCGATACGACGCCTGAGGCAACGACCGAGGCGGACCCGGAGAACGAGGCAGCACCCGAGGCCACCACTGCGCCAACCACCGCCGGCAGGAACGCCCCACCCGAGGACGCCCCGAAGCCCGCGCCCGAACCCGAAGACACCACACCGGAGAACACCGCGAAGGCTGCCGCCGAGGACGCCGAGCCCGAGAACGCCCCGAAGACCGACGCCGAACCCGAAGACGCCACACCGGAGAACACCGCGAAGGCTGCCGCCGCACCCGAGGACGCCACACCGGAGAACGCCCCGAAGGCCGACTCCGCACCGGAGGCGACCGCCGCGCCCGAGGACGCCGAGCCGGAGGACAAGCCGGTGGCCGACGCCGAGTCCGAGGACAAGCCGAAGGCCGACGCCGAACCGGAAGACTCCGCACCGGAAGACTCCGCACCGGAGAACGCACCGAAGGCGACCGCCGGGACCGAGGACGCCGAGCCCGAGAACGCCCCGCAGGCCGCGGCCGAACCCGAAGACGCCACACCGGAGGACAAGCCGAAGGCCGACGCCGCACCCAAGGTCGCCGCGCCGGAGGACAAGCCCGAGGCGACCGCCGCATCCAAGGTCGCCGCGCCCGAAGACGAGCCGCAGACCGACGCCGAACCCGAAGACGCCGAACCCGAAGACGCCGGGCCCGAAGACGCCGAACCCGAAGACGCGCCCAAGGCGACCGCCGAACTCGCGGCCGCCGACGGCGATGGCGCCCCGCAGGGGCCACCCGCAGTCGACGACGAGAGCCGCACGGGTGGTGCGGGTGGGGACACCAAGACCGCAACCAGCGACGGACCCGCGCCCGCCGACGGCGAGGACGGCACCGGCGAAGCCGAGGCAAAGGCCGAAGCCAAGGCCGAAGCCGAAGCCAAGGCCGCGGTCGATCAGCCCACCACCATGCTCAAGGCCCCCCGCCCCCCGCAGGTCGACCAGCCCACCACCACCCTCAAGCTGGGCTCCAAGCCCAAGCCCCAGCCCAAGACCCAGCCCAAGACCCAGCCCAAGACCCCTGAGTCCGACCCCGAGCGCACCAGCAGATTCGTCGCCCTCAAGTCGGACCTCACGCCGGACGCGAAGCCAGGCACGAAGCCCGAAGACAAGCCGGACACCAAGCCCGGCACCAAGCCCGGCACCGCCTCCACCACCCGTACCACCGCCATCCCCCAGGTCGGCCCCGAGCGCACCACCCAGCTGCCGCTCCCGCCGAAGCCCCCGCTGGACCTGCTCGCCGAGCTGACCAACACGCCTCCGCCGCCGGAGACCACGGTCAGGACCTTCGTCCGGCGGGTCAAGATCTGGACACCCCTGGCGATAGTCCTCCTGATCATCTTTGCGGTCGTACAGACTTTCCGTCCGCTCCCGCAGCCCACCCTCGACCTCACCGCGAAGGACAGCTACACCTTCGACGGCAGCAAGGCCGACATCCCCTGGCCGGCCGACGGCCAGGGAGCCCTCGACGTCCAGGGCATCGGCTCGTTCGGTTCCTCCGGCGACCAGAAGCCCGTGCCGATCGCGAGCGTCGCCAAGGTGATGACCGCGTACATCATCCTGCGCGACCACCCCCTGAAGAGCGGCGCCGCCGGCCCCAAGATCAAGATCGACCAGACCGCCGAGGACCAGTCGAACGCCGGCCAGGAGTCCACCGTCGACGTGACGGCGGGCGACTCGCTCACCCAGCGCGAGGCCCTGGAGGGCATCCTCATCGCCTCCGCCAACAACGTGGCCCGGCTGCTGGCCCGTTGGGACGCCGGTTCCGAGAAGGCGTTCGTGGCGAAGATGAACGCCACCGCGAAGAAGCTCGGCATGACGAACACGACGTACACCGACCCCTCCGGCCTCACCGACTCCACCGTCTCCACGGCCGTGGACCAGGTGAAGCTGGCGAAGGCGGCCATGTCGAGCGAGCCCTCGTTCCGCGAGGTCGCCGCGATGATGTCGTACGACGACTACAAGGGTGTCAACCACGGCAACTGGAACCAGCTGGTCGGCCACAACGACGTCGTCGGCATCAAGACCGGCACCACCACCTCCGCCCTCGGCAACCTGGTCTTCGCCGCGAAGAAGGACGTGAACGGGGAGACCCGCACGATCATCGGCGCGGTGCTCCGGCAGCCGGCCAGCGCCGCCTCGGACAACAGCATCCTCACCGCGGCCCTCAACGGCGGCGACAAGCTGATCCGGGCCGCCCAGGGCGCGCTGAAGGCGGCCACGATCTACAAGAAGGGTGCTGTCGTCGGGTACGTCGACGACGGCCTCGGCGGCCGTACCCCGGTCGTGGCGACCGAGGACGTCACCGCGGTCGGCTGGTCGGGCCTGACGGTGAAGCTGACCTTCCAGGCCGACGACGTGCCGCACACCGCGAAGGCCGGCACCAAGGTCGGCGCCCTCACCGTGGGTGACGGCTCCGGCTCCGCGGTCCAGGTTCCGGTCGCCCTGCAGAAGGATCTGGCCGAGCCCGGCTTCACGAACAAGCTGACCCGTCTCGGCTGACACAAGACACGCATTCCGCCCCCGCACCCCGCCGATGGCGGCCCACCCCAGGGTCCCGCGGCGGGGTGCGTGCTAGCGTCACGAATCGGGGCAGGTCGTCGGCCGCCGGGACACGGCCGCGAACTGGACGAGAAGCGGCCGGTAACACCGTGGAACGCGGCCGAGAACAGAAGACGGGACACGGGGAGTGCCTTCAGGTGGCCACAGCGGAGCCGACACGCGCCGACGACGCCGATCCGGGCTCGGTATCCGGCCCGCGAATAGCCCTGCCCGAGACCGGTCCGCGCGGCGCGCACGGCACTCGGACCATGCAGAGCACGCAAAGCGCACAAAGCGCACAAAGCAAGACGAGCACGCAGAGCAAGGCGAGCACGCAGCGTAACGGCAGGCTCCGTCACCTTCTCGACCTGGACGAACCCCTGCGCGAGTGGCCGTCGCGCCACCCGGTGCTGGCGGTCACCGCCCTCGCCGGCGTCCTGCACATCATCTGGCTGTTCACGTTCGCGAACAGCGGAGGCGACCTCGCGGCGCAGGACGCCTGGGCCGAGTTCGTCGGCCGGCACCCGGACTCCGCGTACAACCTCGCCTGGTACGGCGGCATGCACCCGGTGTCGTACAGCGTGGTCTCGCCGTACCTGATGTCACTGCTCGGCGTCCGTACGACGATGATGATCGCCGGCACGATCTCGGCCGGACTGCTGACCCTGCTCCTCATCCGCAGCCGCGTGGTGAAGAACCCCCTGTGGGCCTCGCTCGCCGGAGTGTTCGCGCTGATCTGCAACGCGCTGTCCGGGCGCGTCACCTTCGGGCTCGGCACGCTGTTCGCGCTGGCCTCGGTGGGAGCGGTGTTCTGCTGGCCGTACCGCTGGCGCCACAAACGGTGGGCGAAGGCGCTGGTCGCGGCCCCGCTGGCGGCCCTGGCCACCATGTCGTCGCCGGTCGCCGGGCTCTTCGTCGGCCTGGTCGCGGTCGCGCTGTTCCTGCAGAAGCGGCGCCCCGGCGCCTGGGCGCTCGGTCTGGCACCCGCGGTCGTGGTCGCCGTCTCCGCCTGGCTGTTCCCGTTCTCCGGCACCCAGCCGATGGGCATCGGCTCGGTGATCATGCCCCTGCTGTACGGCCTGCTCTGCCTCTTCCTCGTGCCCAAGAAGTGGAAGACGGTCCGGCTGACGGCGGCCGTGTACAGCCTCGGGGTCGTGCTGGTGTGGCTGGTCAGCTCGCAGATCGGCTCGAACATCTCGCGGCTGCCGATGCTGTTCGCGGGCGCGACACTGATCGCGGCCCTGCCGTACACCGTGCCGCGCTCCCGCAAGTACTACGTCACCGTCCTCGCCTTCCTCGGCTTCGTCGGCTGGATCGGCTTCAAGGCGGTCGACGACATCATCCACACGACCCCGGCCGCGTCCTGGGCCCGCGAACTCGCCCCGCTCGTCCACCAGCTCCAGCAGGTCGGCGCCGAGAAGGGCCGCGTCGAGGTGGTCCCGGCGCGCTCGCACCGGGAGGCGTCCGCGCTCGCGCCGTACGTCAACCTGGCCCGCGGCTGGAACCGCCAGGCCGACATGGAGCGCAACCCGCTCTTCTACGACGACACCCTCAACTCCGCGAACTACCACGAGTGGCTGCAGCGCTGGGCCGTGCACTTCGTGGTGCTGCCGAAGGACGAGCCCGACGGCGACGGCGGCGAACGCGAGCGGGCCCTGGTCCAGCGCGGGATGCCGTACCTGAAGCAGGTGTGGGGCGACGCCAACTGGCAGCTGTTCCGGGTGACCGACCCGGTGCCGCTCGCCGAGCCGAACGCGGTGGTGGACAGCGCCGAGCAGGGCGAGCTGACCATCGAGGTGCGCAGTGCCGGGCGGATCCTGATCCGGATCCCGTACTCGCCGTGGCTGAGCATCGTGGACGCGGACGGCAAGAGCCTGAAGCCGCCGCAGGAGACCCAGGCCTCCAAGCACCGGGCCGAGGGCACGCCGAAGAAGTACGTCAACGTCAACGGCTGCCTGATGGAGACGCCGGAGGACGCGAAGGGCGACCAGTGGACGATGCTGCTCGCGCCGAAGGCGGGGACCTACCGGCTGGCGGCGCCGTACCAGCTGCCGCGGGGCACGCCGTGTCCCGACGAGTTGAAGTGACCCTCCGCTGACGCGGGCGCCGCTGGGGGCCGCCGCCCCAGACCCCCGCTTCGGCCTGAACGGCCTCGTCCTCAGTCGCCGGACGGGCTGGGTGTTCTGAGCTCCGCCACATACCGGTCCGTGCCCGGCACCGTCGGTACGAACGGTGCCACCAACTCCACCCTGCCCAGTCCGGACCCGGCGACGTCCTCGTCCAGGCCGGTGAAGCGGGCGTCCCAGCACTGCCTCGGGTCCGTCTCCAGGAACCACAGCAGCGTCAGCCGGGTGTCGACGCCCTCCACCTGCTTCACATAGGTCATCCGGTCGCCGGGCAGGGGCGTCGGGCGGAACACCGTGACCATCGCCGTCGGTGAACCGGCGAGCCGCTTCGGCAGGTGCCGGCCGCGCAGCCACTCCAGCAGTTCCGTCCGCTGCTCGGGCGACTCGCTGTCGATGACCTCCACCACCAGTCCGGCGTACGGGTGGTCGAGGGCGTGGAAGTCGCGGGGGCCGGCCGCCCCGTCCCGGTACACCGTCGCCTCGTGGTCCTGGAACGCGGTGAAGACGTGGGTGCGGTCCTGGTACACCCGGGCGTCCCGGTTCAGCCGCCTGTTGATGCCGACCGTCCACTTCATGTGGTCGGCGTAGCGGCCGTCGGTGATCCAGTAGACGGAGAGGTAGCAGCCGGTGGTGACGGGCTGGGCGATCGCCGACTTCTCGGGGTGGCGCAGGAGTTGCAGATCGCGGGTGGCCACCCAGCGGCGGCCCGCGTACATCCAGGGCATGGCCATGGCGCCGGCGTAGTAATGGTCGTCCTCGTACCAGCGGTTGTACGCGTACTCGTGCCCGGGGTGCGGCTCGACCATGGTGATGAGGGCGTGGCCGGGGCGGACGCCGTAGGGGCCGACCGCGGCCAGCTCGGCGTACACATCGCTACGCGTGTCCTCGCTCATGCGCCTTCCCTTCCTTCCGCCTGCACTCGCCCATACTCTGACGCTCCGTCAGATAAAGCGCCAGTGCCGGGAGGTCATCGATGTCACTGCTCATGGGCAAGACGGTCGTCGTCTCGGGGGTCGGCGCCGGGCTCGGGCACCAGGTCGCGGCGGCCGTCGTACGGGACGGCGGGAACGCCGTGCTCGGTGCGCGGACCGAGGCGAACCTCGCCAAGAGCGCGGCCGGGATCGATCCGGAGGGCGGCCGGACCGCGTACCGCCCCACCGACATCACCGACGAGGGCCAGTGCGAGGCGCTGGCGGCGCTGGCGCGGGAGCGCTTCGGGGGCGTCGACGCGGTGGTGCACGTGGCCGCCTGGGACTCCTACTTCGGCGGGGTCGAGGACGCGGACTTCGCGACCTGGGCCTCGGTGGTCGACGTGAACCTGCTGGGGACGCTGCGGATGACCCGGGCGTGCCTGCCGGCGCTGAAGGAGGCGGGCGGCGGCTCGGTGGTCTTCGTCGGCACCCAGTCGGCGGTCGCAGCGCCCTCGCAGGTGAAGCAGGCCGCGTACGCGGCCTCGAAGGGGGCGCTGACCAGCGCGATGTACTCGCTGGCGCGGGAGCTGGGGCCGTACCGGATCCGGGTCAACACGGTGCTGCCGGGCTGGATGTGGGGGCCGCCGGTGCAGGCGTACGTCCAGTTCACGGCGCACACGGAGGGGGTGCCGGAGGACGAGGTGCTGGGGCGGCTGACGGGGCGGATGGCGCTGCCGGAGCTGGCGACGGACGGGGACGTGGCGGACGCGGCCGTGTTCCTGGCGTCGGACCGGGCGCGGGCCATCACGGGACAGTCTCTGCTGGTCAACGCGGGGGAGCTGATGCGCTGAGGCACTGGTTCCGGCCATCGAAAACACGCCGTGGCGTTCATACACGTGAATCAAGGTCAGCACGACGAACGATTTTACTGTCCCTTGACCCTACGCCCGCTTGTCGTGCCCGCGCAACCGAACCCACGATGAGCGGGCACTTCGCGGCCTTCCCCGTCCCCACTCCGCTTATGCGAAGTGCCAACCAGCTGAGCGGAGTTCACAAGGCGGACCCTGGAAGGGGGGCACATGAACGGGCTCGACTGGGCCGTGCTCATCGGCTACTTCGGCGTGATGGTCGCGATCGGCGTCTGGTCGCACAAGCGCGTGGACAACGTCAGCGACTTCTTCACGGCCGGCGGAAAGATGCCCTGGTGGCTCTCCGGCATCTCGCACCACATGTCGGGCTACAGCGCGGTGATGTTCACCGGGTACGCGGGCATCGCCTACACCTACGGCGTGACGTCGTTCGTCACCTGGTCCTTCCCGATCGCGCTGGGCATCGCGATCGGCTCGAAACTCTTCGCACCGCGTATCAACCGCCTGCGTTCCCGACTCCATGTGGCGTCCCCCCTCGAATACCTGAAGAACCGCTACAACCTGTCCACGCAGCAGGCGCTGGCCTGGTCCGGCATGCTGCTGAAGATCGTGGACGTGGCCGCCAAGTGGGCCGCGATCGCCACCCTGCTGTCGGTGTTCACGGGTGTCTCCCTCAACCAGGGCATCCTCATCACCGGCGCGATCACCGCGGTCTACTGCACGATCGGTGGCCTGTGGGCGGACGCGCTGACCGAACTGGGCCAGTTCATCATCCAGTTGCTGGCCGGCGTCTCGATGTTCGTCGCCGTCGTCCTGAAGCTGAACGACAAGGGCATCGGCTTCTTCGACGCCTTCGACCAGCCGGCCCTGCACGGCCACGGCAAGCCGCTGGTCGGCCCCTACGGCACGGTCTTCCTGCTGGCCTTCCTCTTCATCAAGCTCTTCGAGTACAACGGCGGCATGCTCAACCAGGCCCAGCGCTACATGGCGACGGCCGGACCGAAGGAGGCCGAGCGCAGTGCCCGCCTCTCCGCGGCCCTGTGGCTGATCTGGCCGGTGGTCCTGTTCTTCCCCATGTGGATGTCGCCGCTCCTGGTCCACGCCCAGAAGCCGGACGGCTCCGACTCCTACGGCCTGATGACCGAACAGCTCCTCCCCCACGGTCTGCTGGGCCTGGTCGTCGTCGGCTTCTTCTCCCACACGATGGCGATGTGCTCCTCCGACGCCAACGCGATCGCGGCCGTCTTCACCCGTGACGTGGCGCCGGTGCTGTCGTCGCGGGCACGGTCCTGGAGCGAGCGCTCCGGGCTGATCGCGGCCCGGGTGACGACGGTGGTCTTCCTCGGCCTGTCCATGGCGGTGGCCACCCAGGTCAACTCGCCCACGTTCAAGGACATCATCACCGTGGTCATCAAGTGGGTGGCCGGTCTGATGGGCCCGATCGCGATCCCGATGATGCTGGGCCTGCTCCGCCCGTTCCGCCGCTCCGGCCCGACGGCCGCGCTCACCAGCTGGGCGGCCGGCCTGCTGGCCTTCTGGCTGGTCAACTACCCGATCAACTGGAACGTCGACGGCGGCGTACCGCTCCAGTACCAGGTGTCGGTCCCGCTGGCCGTCTCCCTGGTCCTCTACATCCTCATCGGCTACCTGAAGCCGGAGGACACCCCGGAGCGTCTCGCGATCATCGAGACCGTGAACACGGACGGGGACAGCGCGGCGGCGACGGCCCCGGTACCGGCCCAGGCCCAGGCTCCGGCGGGCGGCGGGGAGGTACTGCGGGACTGACCGGCGGTCGCCGGCCCGGCCCGCGGTCCCCGGGCCGACCGGCTCGGGCGCCTCGGGCCGACCGGCTCGGGCGCCTCGGGCCGACCGGCTCGGGCGCCCCGGGCCGACCGGCTCAGGCGCCTCGCGGGTAGCGGGACAGCCAGCCGGGGGACGCGCCCGCCGGCCCGTGCAGGGCCGGGCCCTGGGTCATCTCCATCGCGAAGTCGTCGGCCAGCTCCAGGATCGTAGGACGGCCCTCCAGTTCGGCCACCCAGGCCGGCGGGAGGGCCGTCTCGCCGTGCAGGGCGCCGAGCAGGCCGCCGGTGAGGGCGCCGGCGACGGCGGAGGGTCCGGCCTGGTTGACGGCGAGGCACAGCCCGTGCCGCACGTCCTCGCCGACCAGGGCGCAGTAGACGGCGGCGGCGAGCATCCCGTCGGCGGCCCCGTCCCCGGTCAGCTCCTCCACGCGGGCCGGGGAGGGCATCCCCTGCCGTACGGCGCCGAGCGCGTGCTGCAACGCGTCCGAGACGGGCTGGTGCCCCGGCCGGGCGGCGAGCAGGGCGAGGGCCCGCTGGACCGACCCGTCCAGCGACTCCCCGCGGGCCAGCGCGTGCACGATCACGGCGTAGGCACCGGCCGACAGACAGGCGGTCGGATGCCCGTGGGTCTGCGCCGCGCACTCCACGGCCAGCTGGATGACGAGCTGCGGCTCCCAGCCGACGAGCAGCCCGAACGGCGCGGACCGGGCGACGGCCTCCGGCCCCATGTCATCGGGGTTCTTCGGCGACTCCAGGGTCCCCATGTTCTCGTCCCCGAGTCCGATGAGCAGCGCGCGCGTCGGATCTCTCCTGGCGTACAGCCACTCCTCCCGAGCCAGCCACCCGTCCTCCTTCCGCCGCTCGTCGGGCCCCCAGTCCCGCTGGGTGGCCGCCCATCGCAGATAGGCGCGATGCAGGTCGGTGGGCGGATGCCAGGCGCCGGTGTCCCGTCTCACCTGGGCTCTTATCAACCCGTCCACGGTGAACAGGGTCAGCTGGGTGTGATGCGTCACGGTCCCGCGCCGCCCGTACCCGTACCCGAGATCGACCAGCCCCTCCGGCCCGTAGGCCGCCCGGATCTCCTCCAGCGTCATCCCGTCGACGGGCCCGCCGAGCGCGTCCCCGACGGCGCTACCGAGGAGGGATCCCCGCACCCGGCTCCGGAAGTCCTGCTGCTCGGCACGACCCCAGACGGCACCCGACGTCCCACTCACCACCATGACCTCCTCACGGGCACCGTCCGTACATACGAGCGCACAGCACTGTAATCGACCGGGAACGACCCGTTCAGGGGGCAGTTAGGTATGCGAAGTGTGGGTTGTGTGGTCCCTAGTGGGCAGCTTTCGGCCAGGTAAGGGGTGGTCAGGCACGGAGGAAGGGGGCAGCCGTACCGGTTCCCGCCTCCACCTCGGCCGCCTCCAGCACGGCCCGGATCTCCGCGATGGCCGCCGTCGGGTCCTGCTCCCCCGCGTCCACGACGCGCTCCAGTTCACGCAGGCGGGCGGCGCGCTCCGGGTGCCGTTCGATCGCCACGAAGACGGCCCAGGAGGCCACGACATCCCTGCTCAAGCAGCTCTCTCGGACCGTGCCCGGCAGTCGCGGCAGCGGCCGGGACGAGCCGACCGGAACGCCCGCTCGCAGCCCTCGCACGTCTGGAGCGGATCCGGGCGGGCCGGCGCGGCCGTGTCCCGCGGGGCCGGAGCCGGGAGGTGGGGCGGCAACTGGCTGGCGAGGCGGTGGGCCAGGAAGGCCGCCGGGTGCTTGATCGGGTCCTGAGGCAGGTCGGTCGTGAGGGCGCGTACGACGGCGGTGGGCGGCACGCCACGCTCCAGCCACGCGGAGAGGGCCGGTGCCAGGCGATGTACCTCCCGCTCGCTGAGGAGCAGGCGGGAGTCGTACGCGCGGAGCCCGGCGAGCAGGTCGGGGGCCTTGCGCGGGGCCAGAGGCGCCTTCGGCGGGGCAGGAGTCCTCGGCCGGGCACGGGGCTCAGGGGCCCTGGCGGCTTCGACCACCGCACGACGCGGCCTGTTGTACGCGAACGTCCGGGTCACCACCTGGCCCGACGGAAGACGTTCCTTGGTGCGCAGATGGAACCCGTACCGCTCCAGCTCGCGCAGGGCCGAGGCGATCCTGATCTCCCCCTCGGGCAACTGCTCGGCGAGCGCCTTGATGCCGACCGGGGAGCCCTCGGGCAGCGACTGGATGTAGCTCCCGATGCCCTTCGCCGTGGAGGACAACTCCGGGTGCTGGAGCAGTTCGTTGCTGATCACGGTGAAGTTGCCGTCAAGGCGTTCCTTCACATGGGTGACACCGGAGTGGGAACGCCGGGTCTTCGCGGGCGCGGGCGCGCTAGGCTGCTGGGCAGTCATGGGGAAGCCTTCTCTTCCTTGATGATCAGGCCCTCGCAGTGGGATGGCAGTCCCCGCGAGGGCCGAAGTATGTCTGGACTTGTCGCCGCAGACGCTGCCGCACAACTGCCCCTCCACGCCAGCTGAGTTCGGCATATTCACTCCGGCGGGTGATCGACGGGGACGGTAGGGGCGGGTTGGGTTCTTTCCCCGGTTCTTTGGTCTTTGGCGTCGGGAAACGCCGGGTCATGGGTCCTCGCGATCCGGTGCCCCCAGCTCCGCCCAGACGACCTTGCACCCGGCCGGTGCCTCGGCCGTGCCCCAACGGTCGGCATACGCCCCCACGATCAACAGGCCTCGCCCCGACTCCACGTCGGCGGCCACCGGGTCGTGGGCGTACGGGACGCGGTCGCCCCGGGCGTCGGTCACCTCGATACGGAGTGTGCGGTCGGGGCCCAGCCGTAGCCCCAGCCGGAAGTCCCGTCCCGCGACGCGTCCGTGCAGCACGGCGTTGGACGCCAGCTCGGCCACGACGTGCACGGCCGCCTCGTACGCCAACCCCCAGTCGTCCAGTTGGCGTTCCGTGAGCAGCCGGGCGAGGCGGGCACCCCTTCGTGTCGCGGACAGCTGGACCGTGAAGTGGCGCGTGGGGGTTGTCACTTCTCGTGGGAGGGATTTCTGGTTCATGTCACCCAGCGTGGTCGCGGCTCTCTACTCTGAACAGCGACACACCGGGCACAGAGAGTGACTGTCCGGGTGTCGGTCGGTGCCGTACGGGTCGTACGTCGGAGGGAACGGGTATGGAGGACGAGGAGGCCGAGGCCGTACTCAGGGCGGTCGGGCGGCAGATCAAGGTGTGGCGGGAGGCCGCCGGGATGCGGCAGGCCGAACTCGGCACCGCCATCGGGTACAGCGAGGAGATGGTGTCGGCCGTGGAGCGCGGGCGACGGATCCCCAAGCCGGACTTCCTGGACAAGACCGATGACGCGGTCGGGGCAGGCGGGAAGGTCTCGTCCATGAAGGAGGACGTGGAACGGGCCCGGTACCCGAAGAAGGTCCGGGATCTGGCGAAGCTGGAGGGCGAAGCCGTGGAACTCGGGGCCTACGCCAACCACAACATGCACGGTCTGCTCCAGACACCCGAGTACGCACGGGCGTTGTTCGCCATGCGGCGGCCCGCGTACCCCGAGGACGAGATCGAACGCCAGGTTTCCGCGCGTATGGCACGACAGAGCGTCTTCGAGCGGGTGCCCCTGCCGGAACTCACCTTCGTCCTGGAAGAGGTGACTCTCCGGCGCCCCATCGGAGGCAGAATGGTGCTGCGGAGCCAGCTCGAACACCTCTTGGTAATCGGCACGTTGAGGCACGTCGCGATCCAGGTGATGCCCACGGATCGTGAGGACCACGCGGGAATGGGCGGCTCGCTCCAGCTGGTGAAGCTCCGAGACGGCAAGACCCTGGGGCACTCGGAGGCCCAGCTGCACAGCCGCATGATCAGTGATCCCCGGGAAGTACAGATCCTGGAAATGCGCTATGGAATGATCCGGGCGCAGGCTCTCACGCCCCGGGAGTCGCTGGCCTTCATCGACAAAGTGCTGGGAGAACAAGCATGACCCCCAACGCGCTGAACTGGTTCAAGAGCAGCTACAGCAGCAACGACGGCCCAGAGTGCGTCGAGATCGCGATAGCCCCCGCCGAACCCACCGTCCACGTCCGCGACTCCAAGGACAAGGACGGCGGACGGCTCGCGTTCGGGGACGCCTCATGGGTCGAGTTCGTGGCGTTCGCCAGGCGGTGAACCAAGGAGTTCGGTCAGGCGCTCGGCGATGTCGGCCCGTTCGGCAGCCGGGAGTTCCGGGTGGGTGGTGTCCAGCCCGTCCCGAAGCCGTGCGAGGCGGTCCCACGACTCGTCGTTGACCAGTTGCTGTACGTGGACGCCCAGGGCCACGTGGCGTGCCTGCCAGTGGTCGGGGTCGAGTGCCCGCATCCGCTCGGCGTCGGCCGAGGCTCTTTCAAGGGAACCGAGCACGAGGTACGTTCCGGCCCGCTGCCAGAGCGCCCAGTAGTACCGCGGGTTGAGCTCAAGCGCGCGGTCCAGGTCCGCAAGTGCCCGATCCGGTTGGCCCACCGTCCTGCGGCAGGCTCCGCGGCTCGCATACGCCGAGGCGTACTCGTCGTCCAGGACGAGGGCATGGTCGTAGTCCGCCAGAGCGGCTTCGTGGCGACCGGCATGGACCATCGCGTCGCCTCGCTCGCACAGCACCCACGGCAGGTCGGGTTCCAGGGCGGCGGCGCGGTCCAGGTCGGCCAGGCGCCGCTCGTGATCGCCGCGGGCTCGCCATACCCGCGCTCTGCGTACCAGGGCCCACACGAACTGCGGATCCAGATCCAGCGCCCGGTCCAGATCGCTCATGGCTGCATCGAAGTCCCCGGACATGCGACGGTAGTCACCGCGCATGGCGAGGGCTCTGGCGGTGTCCGGGGCCAGCCGGACGACCCGGTCCATGTCGGTCACGGCTCCGGCGTAGTCACGCCGGTTGGCACGGGTGGCGGCCCGGCCCTCGTACGCCGTCGCCGACGCCGGATCGAGTTCGACGGCGTGATCGAACTGGTTCAGCGCCGCGGCGAACTCCCCCGCCTTGCCCAGCACGACTCCCCGCACCCGGTACGCCTCGGCTCGCCCGCGCGCGTCGAGGCTCCCCTTCGCCAGCAGCACCCCCAGCGCTTCGAGGACCCCGCCCTGGTCGAGCGCGGCGAGCAGGTCGCTCCCCAGGGCACCGGGCTTCCGCGCCTCCGTGTCCTCGCCCGCCTGTACCAGGGTCTGTGCCCATCGGCGCGCCACCGCCTCGCCCTCGAAGCAGGCATCCACGAGATCCCGTGACACCGCGGGCAGCGGGAACGGGGGTCCCGCGCACAGCAGGTGATACGACTCGGCGAGGCGGAGCTCCCGCCATCGTTCGTCCGACCACCACTCGTCCGGGTCCCGGTCCCTCTCGGCCTCCGCACGCCAGTTGCCGAACGCCTCGGCGAGGCGGGTGTGGCTCTCCCGCCACCAGCGCGGAGAACGCAGACGCTGCACGCGGAGCATCGGGGCTCGTACGACGTCGTGGTACTGCACGCGTTCCACGCGCTCGCTCACGAACGGCATAGCCATCAACCAGGCGAACAGCGACCGGGCGTCGTCCTCGGGACAGTCCACGGCCGTCCGGAACACGTCCTCGTCCAGCTGCCGGGGCAGCGCGCCCGCCAGCGCGGCGGCTCTCCGTACGGGGTCCCGCTCCCATTTCAGGAACCGGTCGACCGCCGTGGCGCTCGGATCCCCCACGTCCCCGGGGCCGACGGGCCCGGACTCGGCCAGCGTGGAGACGAGTACCGGTAGCCCGCCCGTCAGCCGCAGCACCTCGGCGACCACCGGTTCGTCCCGCACCCCCTTGTCCGCGAGCAGGCCCCGTGCCTCCGCGTCCGTGAACGGGCCGAGCGGCATGTCGGTCATGAAGTCGGCGAAGCCGCCCCAGCGGGCGGTGTCGAAGGGGTGCTGGCCGGAGGTGACCACGACGACGTCGGCGGGAAGGGCGCCGTACCGGTCGGTGGTCATCACCTCGTGCAGCCAGCGGTCCAGGAACGGTCCGGTGCGTTCGTAGGTGTCCAGGAGGAGGACGATCCAGGGTGCGGTCTCGGCCACTGCGGCCAGCTCGGCCAGCAGCACCGGAGTCAGGATCCGCTCGGGGGACAGCACCAGTTGCACGTCCTCCTGGCTGCGGAAACGGGCCCGGAGCCGGTCGGCGCCCTGAGCGAGCCGGTCCGCGTCCAGGGCGGCGGCGAAGGCGCCGGCCACCGGGACCATCCCCAGGCCCACCAGCCCGGCGCGCGCCATCGCGAGGCTGCCCGCCGACGGCCCGTCCGGCTCGGCCGGATCGCCCATCACCAGAGCGGCCTCCGCCTCGTGCCGCCGCTCCCGGTGTGCGGCCAGCAGCCGCTCCAGTTCCTTGAACCGCCGCCCCTGGCGCGCGAATTGACGGGCCATCGCCGCCATCGCCTCGGGTACGCCGGCCGCATCCTCGTCGACGTACGCGGTCAGCGCCCCGGCCTCCCGGGCGATCTGCTCCAACTCCCGTACGAGAAAGGACTTCCCGACTCCCGCGTCGCCGTGCACATGGAAGAGGAAACGGTGCCGCTCGTCCTCGGCCGGCAGGGCGAGGTTGCGCCGGAACGCGGCCCGCTCGTCGACCCGCCCGACGAATCCGGCTCTCCGGCGCCGCCCGATCAGCTCCTGCATCGACGGCCGTGTCGACCCCATCCGCACCACCCCCGCAGCCGGCCCACACCGAGTCTGGCAGAAGCCCCGATGGAAGGGTGTGAATCGGTGAGGTGGGGAAGGACGGTGACATGTCCACCTCCCACGCGCCTCGTGCGCTCTCGCTCGCCGCTGCCCTTCTCACCGGCACCGTCGCTCTCTACGTCGCCCTCGTCGCCCTGGGGAACATCACCGACTTCGGCACCAACCAGGCGTTCGTCCAGCATGTGCTGGCCATGGACACGACGTTCAAGGACGACGACCTGATGTGGCGGGCCATCACCAACAGAGGGCTGCAGAACACCGCTTACGTCGCCATCATCGTGTGGGAGACCGTCGCCGCGCTCGTGCTCGTCGCCGGGACCGCGCTGTGGTTCCGGCGCGACAACGGCCGTGCGCGGCGCCTGTCCACCTACGGTCTGCTGATGCTCGTGCTGCTCTTCGGCGCCGGGTTCATCGCCATCGGCGGGGAGTGGTTCTCCATGTGGCAGTCCAAGACCTGGAACGGGCTGGACGCGGCGACCCGGGTGCTGGTCCTCACCGGGATCGCGCTCGTCGTCGTACAGCTGCCGGAGCGGTCGCCGGCTACTTGATCACCGTCACCTTGGTGTTCGGTTCCGTGCCGAACGTCCACAGGGCCGCGCCGTCCGCCTTGTGCATGCGGATGCCACTGGTCTGCTTGCCGGCGGCGGGTGGCGGGGAGGAGCCGTCGACCGCGTTGGAGAAGGCGATCGACAGCCCCGACTTCGCGGCGAAGTAGAGGACGTGCTCGATCTGGACGCCGTCCGACCCGGTCGTGGCGGACAGGGTCTTGGAGATCGTGTACGTGCCGGGGTCGGGGCTCACCGTCCCCGGCCACACCGTGAACGTGCGGGTCGCCTTGTCGCTCGCGTCGACCGTCCACACCCGCTTGTCGCCGAGCGAGTAGACGACACGGCGGCCCGTGCCGGAGGCGGCCGGCACGGCGGGGGGCTTCGTGGGCTTCGGGGACGCGGAGGGGTGGGCGCCCGCCGACGCGCTCGCCGACGGGCGGACCGCCGCGGCCGTGGGGTGCGGCCCCTTGTCGGCCTGTAGGGCGAGGAAGACGACGGCTACCGTCGCCCCGGTCGTCAGACCGGTGACCCAGACCCAGGAGGGCAGCAGTCGGGCAGCCACGGGTACGCATCTCCTCCGTTATGAGGGCCCCCTACGTATTCGCACAGGGGTCGGATCATCGTACTGTGCGCTGCCCGCCCGCTCGGTCCGCTCCCAGCCCGCTCCCGGTCCGCTCCCGGTCCGCTCGCGGTCCGCTCCCAGCCCGCTCAGTCCAGCACCGGCAGCAGCTCCGGCAGGTGGCCGTCGGACGCCTCCGCGGCCCGCCGGCGCTCCTCGGACACCTCGCCGTACACCGTCGTACGGGGCTTCGCGGGACGGCCCGCCGCCTCGGCCACGGCGATCAGGTCCCGTACCGACTTGTACGAGCCGTACGACGAGCCCGCCATCCGCGAGATCGTCTCCTCCATCAGCGTGCCACCCAGGTCGTTCGCACCCGAGCGGAGCATCTCCGCCGCCCCCTCCGAGCCCAGTTTCACCCAGCTTGTCTGGATGTTCGGGATGTGGGGGTGGAGGAGGAGCCGGGCCATCGCCGTCACCGCCCGGTTGTCGCGCATGGTCGGGCCGGGGCGGGAGATGCCCGCCAGGTAGACGGGGGCGTTGGTGTGGATGAAGGGCAGGGTCACGAACTCGGTGAAGCCGCCGGTCCGCTGCTGGATGCGGGCCAGGGTGCGCAGGTGGCCCAGCCAGTGGCGGGGCTGGTCGACATGGCCGTACATCATCGTGGAGGAGGAGCGGATGCCCACCTCGTGGGCGGTCGTGACGACCTCGATCCAGGTGGCGGTGGGCAGCTTGCCCTTGGTCAGGACCCAGCGGACCTCGTCGTCCAGGATCTCCGCCGCCGTCCCCGGGATGGTGTCCAGGCCCGCCTCCTTCGCCGCGGTCAGCCACTCCCGGATCGACATGCCGGTGCGCGTCGCGCCGTTCACGACCTCCATCGGCGAGAAGGCGTGCACATGCATGCCGGGGACCCGCTCCTTCACCGCCTTCGCGATGTCGAAGTACGCCGTGCCGGGCAGGTCGGGGTGGATGCCGCCCTGCATGCAGACCTCGACCGCGCCGACGTCCCACGCCTGCTGGGCCCGGTCGGCGACCTGGTCCAGGGAGAGGGTGTACGCGTCGGCGTCCGTGCGGCGCTGGGCGAAGGCGCAGAACCGGCAGCCGGTGTAGCAGACGTTGGTGAAGTTGATGTTGCGGGTGACGATGTAGGTGACGTCGTCGCCGACCGCCGCCCTGCGGACGTCGTCGGCGATCCTGGTCAGCGCGTCCAGCGCCGGGCCGTCCGCGTGGAACAGCGCGAGGGCCTCGGCGTCGGTCAGCTTCGTGGGGTCGTCGGCCGCGGTCGCCAGGGCCTGGCGGACGTCCGTGTCGATGCGCTCGGGTGCCATGCCGGGGGCGGCCGCCTCGCGCAGGGCGCCCCAGTCGCCGTACACCTCGTCGAAGTCGTCGCGGCGGTCGCCGGTACGGCCCTCGGTGTCGATGGTGGTGTGCAGGTCGGTGCGGCCGGTGGCGACGAAGACCTCCTCGGGCTCCTGCCAGGGGTGTCCCTCGACGACCGCGTCCGCCCGCGCCAGCCCCGTCTCCGGGTCCGCCAGCGCGGCCACATGCGGGCGCAGCCGCGGGTCCAGCCAGGGCTCGCCGCGGCGGACGAACTCCGGGTACACGCAGAGACGTTCCCGCAGCTCGAAACCGGCGGCCCGGGACCGCTCGGTGAGCTCCTCGATCTGCGGCCAGGGGCGTTCGGGGTTGACGTGGTCGATGGTGAGCGGGGAGACCCCGCCCCAGTCGTCGACACCGGCCGCGATCAGGCGTTCGTACTCGCTGTCGACTAGGTTCGGCGGCGCCTGGATGTTGCCGGCCGGGCCCATGACGAGACGGGCCACCGCGACCGCCGCGACCAGTTCGTCCAGCTCGGCGTCCGGCATGCCGCGCATCGCCGTGTCCGGCTTGGCGCGGAAGTTCTGGATGATCAGTTCCTGGACGCCGTGGTACGAGCGGGCGACGCGGCGCAGCGCGAAGAGGGACTCGGCCCGCTCCTCGTACGTCTCGCCGATGCCGATCAGGATGCCCGAGGTGAACGGGACCGAGGAGCGGCCCGCGTCCTCCAGGACCCGCAGCCGGACGGCGGGTTCCTTGTCGGGGGAACCGTGGTGCGGGCCGCCGGGCTCGGACCACAGCCGGGTGGCCGTCGTCTCCAGCATCATGCCCATGCTCGGCGCGACCGGCTTCAGCCGCTGGAAGTCGGTCCAGGACAGTACGCCCGGGTTGAGGTGGGGCAGCAGGCCGGTCTCCTCCAGGATGCGGATGGAGATGGCCCGGACGTAGGCGATCGTGTCGTCGTAACCGTGCGCGTCGAGCCACTCGCGCGCCTGAGGCCAGCGGTCCTCCGGCTTGTCGCCGAGGGTGATCAGGGCTTCCTTGCAGCCGAGGGCCGCGCCCTTGCGGGCCACGTCGAGGACCTCGTCCGGGGACATGAACATGCCATGCCCGGCCCGGCGGAGCTTGCCGGGGACGGTGACGAAGGTGCAGTAGTGGCACTTGTCGCGGCACAGGCGGGTGAGGGGGATGAAGACGCTCTTCGAGTACGTGATGACACCCGGGCGCCCCGCCTGTTCCAGACCGGCGTCGCGCACCCGGGCGGCGGACGCGGCGAGGTCGTCGAGTGCCTCGCCGCGCGCCTGGAGCAGAACGGCGGCCTCGGAGACGTCGAGGGCGACGCCGTCCCGGGCGCGTTTGAGGGCGCGACGCATGGAGTTCTCGGTGGGGCCGGTACCGCCGGGGCGGTCGGTGGGGCCGGTTCCGGGAGTCGCGGAAGTCGTCATTCTTTGAGCATACGGAGGGCTCCGCCGGTTCAGCCGGGACGGGGGTTCCGGAGCTGGGCTGCGGTGCACGGCCGGGTGCGGGCGCATCGTGGCTGGTCGCGCCCAGGCGGCGGCAGCCGCGCATCGATACAGCCCCGCGCCCCTGAAGGGGCGCTCGCTGCGGCGCCCCCTGCTTTCAGGGGCGCGGGGAACTGCGCGGACAACCCCCACCCAGCCGCAGCCGTCCACCGCCCCCAGCCCGGCAGACGAGTCCGCACAACCCGCTCACAGGTACTCCGCGTAAGCGTCCAGCACCCCCAGCACCTCCACCTCCCCCGCCGGCGGCAGCTGGAGCACGACCTCCTCGATTCCCAACTCGGCATAGTGCGCCAGCTTCCCCGGCGCCGGCAGCACCGCGTACGGCACCACCTGGAGCGCGGCCGCATCCCGCCCCGCGTCGGCCCACACGCCCCGCAGGACCGGCATCGACTCCGACAGCCCGCGTCCCCCGATCGGCATCCACCCGTCGGCATACTCCGCGATGTGCGCGAACAGCTTCGGCCCCGCCGCCCCGCCGATCAGCGTGCGGGGACCGGCGACCGGCCCGCGCGGCTTCTGGACGGGCTTGGGGTAGGCGGACGACGCCCGTACGCTCCCGAACTCTCCTTCGTAGGCGGTCGGTTCGTCCGCCCACAGCGCCCGCATCAATGCCATCCGGTCCCGGGACAGTTCCCTCCGCGTCCGCCAGGCCACACGGTGATCCGCGGCCTCCTCGACGTTCCAGCCGAAGCCGACGCCGAGCGTGAAGCGGCCGCCGGAGAGGTGGTCGAGGGTGGCGATCTGCTTGGCGAGGTCGATCGGGTCGTGCTGGGTGACCAGGGTGATGCCGGTGCCGAGGCCGAGGCGTTCGGTGACGGCGGCGGCCTGGCCGAGGGCGACGAAGGGGTCGAGAGTACGGCCGTACTCGCGGGGCAGGTCGCCGCCGGCCGGGTACGGAGTGGTCCGCTCGACCGGGATGTGCGTGTGCTCGGGCAGGTACAGCCCGGCGAAACCGCGGGCCTCCAGCTCACGGGCGAGCCGGACGGGGGTGATGGTCTCGTCGGTGAGGAAGATCGTGACGGCTATACGCATGGGCCATCTGTACCGGCGGTGGCGCGATATGTCCATACCGACTGGTCGGCATCACCCGCCCCCTCTTTCACAGGGCTATGCACATGACATACGGATGCCTGTGGATTCCCTGTCCTTCCATGGGAGTTCACGTCGGGAGAGGAGAGTCACCGGCATGTGTGAGGACACGCACGGCATCGGCAGACGCGCCCTGTTCGTGACGGGCGCGGCGGCAGCCCTTACGTTGGGAAGCGTGAGCTTCGCAGCGGCGGACGGTCAGGGCCAGGGGACTCCGGGGACTCAGGAGACGAAGACGGTACGCGGCACGCTGCCGCCCGGCTGCCCTGACTTCGTGTACGTACCGGTCGAGGTCCCCGCCGGCGTCCGGGAGATCAAGGTCTCCTACACCTACGACCGGCCGAGCGTCCCGGTCGGCACCACGGGCAACGCGCTCGACATCGGCATCTTCGACCAGCACGGCACCGAGCTGGGCGGCAAGGGCTTCCGGGGCTGGTCGGGCGGCGCGCGCACGGAGTTCTTCGTCCGCGCCGACGACGCGACCCCCGGCTACATCCCCGGCCCGGTCCACGCCGGTACCTGGCACATCGCCCTCGGCCCCTACACGGTGGCACCGCAGGGCCTGACGTACGAGCTGACGATCACGCTCACCTACGGCGAACCCGGCACCCCCGTCCGCCCGGTGTACCCGCCCTCCCGCGCCAAGGGCCGCGGCCGGGACTGGTACCGCGGCGACTGCCACCTCCACTCCTGGTACTCCGACGGCCGCCGCACCCCGGCCGAGATCGCGGCCCTCGCCCGCGCCGCCGGCCTGGACTTCATCAACTCCTCGGACCACAACACGCACTCCTCGCACACGCACTGGGCGGACCAGGCCGGCGACGACCTGCTGATCATGCTCGGCGAGGAGATCACCACCCGCAACGGCCATGTGGTCGCCCTCGGCACCGACCCGGGCACCTTCGTCGACTGGCGCTACCGGGCTCGCGACAACCGCTTCGGCCGCTTCGCCCACCAGATCCACAAGGCCGGCGGACTGGTCGTACCGGCGCATCCGCACGCCACGTGCGTGGGCTGTGCCTGGAAGTTCGGTTTCGGGGAGGCGGACGCGGTCGAGGTGTGGAACGGGCCGTACACCCCCGACGACGAGGTGGCCCTGTCCGCCTGGGACGCCACGCTGGTCGCCTCCGTGCGCGACAACCGGGAGTGGCTGCCGGGGATGGGCAACAGCGACGCGCACCGGGACCCGGACGCCGTCGGCATGCCCCAGACCGTCGTCCTCGCCGACGACCTCACCCGCGAGGCCATCCAGGCGGGCCTGCGCGCGGGCCGCTCGTACATCGCCGAGTCGAAGAACGTGACGCTGAACTTCACGGCGACGGGCGGGCGCGGCGAGCGGGCCGGCATCGGCGAGCGCCTCGCCGTCGCCTCCGACACCCCGGTGACCGTCCGCCTGGAGGCCTCCGGCGTGCCGCGCTGCACGGTCCGCTTCGTCACCGACGAGGGCGTCCTGCTGACCAGCGACCCGCTCCCGGTGGCCGGCTCGGGCGTGGTCGAGTGGCAGACGACCCCGCAGTACGCGGCGTATGTGCGGGCGGAGTTGCGCCACGAGACGGCGGCGGGCCCGGTACCCGGCGCCCTGGCGGCACTGACGAACCCGATCTTCCTGGGGCGGTGAGGAAGCCCGCCGACTGTCGATCAGGCCCGGGCCGCACACACGTCAGCGCGGGTTCAGCGCATGGCGGGCGGCGGGCGGCGTCGATGACGTTGTGGGCGTCGGAGCCGTAGACGGCGGACTCGCGAAGGGTCTTCCACGTCCGCCGGATTACGCGGGCCCGGTGACGTCCCCGCCGACAGCCCCACCTGATCAGCGGCTGAGCCCTGGCGTGACCTTCTGCCGGTGGGGGCCTCGTGGGTGACGCGCAGTCGAAGGCCGAGTCGTACGCGGCGATCCGCCGAGACCGCCGGATGGGCACGTCGTTGCGGGCCCTGGACGGCAAGTGGCCCGAGCCGCGGAAGAAGCAGCCGCACGAGGCCTGGGTTTCCCCCCTGCCCGACGTCCTCTCTCTCCAAGCCCAACGGCCGTGTACCCAAGGTTAGTTCCCGATAGAAGTGTGACGTTCCGCCCCGCCATTTGGCCTGTCGCGGCAGGCCGCGACCGGCCCATACTCCAGGACCTGACGAACCGACAGGCGAAGGAGCACGGTGAGTGCAGCAGCGGGAGCAGCAGGGACCTGGATGCTCGGGGATCTGGAGGTCAACCGCATCGGCTACGGCGCGATGCGGCTGACGGGCAACGGGATGATGGGGAACTCCGACGGCGCGCCGATCGACCGCGATGTCGCCGTCGGCCTGCTGCACAGCGCGTTCGAGCAGGGGGTCAACCACGTCGACACGGCGGCCTTCTACTTCTCGCCGCTGCGGTCCGCCAACGAGCTCGTCAACCGCGCCCTCTCGTCCTGGCGCGGCGACGTGGTCGTGGTGACCAAAGTGGGCCCGGCGCGCGATCCCTCCGGGGAGTGGCTCTACCGGGCCCGCCCCGACCAGCTGCGCGGCCAGGTCGAGGAGAACCTGCGCCAGCTCGGCCGGGACCACCTGGACGTGGTGAACCTGCGCGTCGACGGCCCCCGCACGGCCTCGGTCGCCGAGCACTTCGGCGCCCTCGCCGAGCTGCGCGAGGCCGGTCTGATCCGGCACCTCGGGCTCTCCGGTGTCCTGCCCAAGCACGTGGTCGAGGCCCGGACGATCGCGCCCGTGGTGTGCGTGCAGAACTCCTACGGCCTGGACTGGCGCCGCGCCGACGAGAGCGGGCTGGTGGACCTGTGCGGGGAGCAGGGCATCGCATTCGTCCCGTTCTTCGCGGTCTCCGGCCTGCGGCGCGAGGCAGCCGCGGACCAGGAGCGCGACGCACGCGTCCACTCCGTCGCCCGCGCCCATGACGCCACGCCGGCCCAGGTACGGCTCGCATGGACCCTCCACCGCGGACCACACGTGCTGGCCATTCCCGGCACCACGAACCCGGCACACCTCGCGGAGAACATCGCCGCCGGCACCCTGCGACTGACCGAGGGAGAGCTGGCCGTCCTCGACAGGCAGGGCGAGGGCACCGCCCTGGCCCCTGCCGGCGATACTCGCTCGCATTCCCCGCTGCGTTGAACCCCGGACGCGCTGCGCGCTGCCTGAAGTCAAACGCCGGACAGTGAGCCCGCACGGCCGCCGTCCGCCAGATCCGCGACGACCGCCGCGTGGTCCGACGGCCACACCCCGTCGACCGGACCGTCCCCGGCCCGCCGTACGGCCAGTACCGTGCCGATGCCGCCGGGGCCGGCCGGGGCGCCGACGTGGATGTAGTCGACGCGGACGCTGGGGCCGAGGCCCGGGGGGACTCTGTGGCGCCGGCAGTCGCAGCACCTCGCTGTCGGCCACCGGCCACCGGCTCAGCACCGCGTTGCCGATCTCGGTGCCCGGCTCCCCGACCCGCCGCTGCCAGCGCTCGGAGGCCGGGAAGGCGGCCCAGGCCCAGTGCAGGCCGAGTTCACCGGCGAGCCATCCGGCGAGGTTCTCGCCGTCGGCCGCCCACACCTCCTGCAGGCCGACCACGTCCGGCCGCAGCTCGCGCAGCACGGCGAGGATCGCCTTCTGCCGTTCGGCCCAGGGCCAGAAGCGCCACCACAGATTCCAGGTCACGATCCGCACGGGGGCACCGTCTCTCGTCCAGAAGGCGTGAGAGACATTGAAGACGACCGTCGGTACCGAAGGACAGCAGAACAGGAGACCGTGGAACCATGTCGGATCGCAGATTCCGGATCACCACCGCGTTCCAGCGGAACGTCGCCAACCCGCTGACCCGCCTCATGCCCTTCCAGACGCTGCTGGAGACCACCGGACGGGTCTCCGGGCAGCCTCGGCGGACGCCGCTGGGCGGGAAGCGGGTCGGGGACGGCTTCTGGCTGGTGTCGGAGTTCGGGACGAAGTCCCAGTACGTGCGGAACATCCAGGCCGATCCGCGGGTGCGGGTGCGGATCGGTGGGCGGTGGCACCACGGCACCGCCCACCTGCTGCCCGATGACGACCCGGTCGCCCGCCTGCGCACCCTGCCCAAGGGCAACAGCGCTGCCGTGAAGATGCTGGGGACTCAGTTGCTGACGATCCGGGTCGACCTCACCGACTGAGGGTCACTCGGCGGCCTTGTAGAACGCGTACGTCGCGGAGTACGGCACCGAGACCTGGTCGGTGCCGGTGCAGGCGGCGGCCGGGGCGACGCCGCCCTCCGTGTTCAGGCGCTGGACGTAGGTGACGCCCTCGAACGTCCCGGCGCCGCGGGTGGCCGTGGCCTTCAGGAGCAGCTCGGGGATGGTGCCCTCCTTGGGGGAGGTGACGAGCGCCGAGGCGTTGACCGCGCTGCCGTCGACCGTGGAGACCCAGACCGGGCCACGGGAGTGCAGGGCGACCGGGCGGTGGGCGCGGTCCCTCTTGTCGGAGAGGGTGGCGGCGGGCTCCAGGAGCTTCCAGGCGCCGTCGGTGCAGGTGTAGGTCTGTACGCCGTGCGCGGAGTAGACGCCGGTCAGCTTGTTGCCGTCGGGCACCGCCAGCGCGGCGGGGGCGTGCACCGCCGGGAGGGCGGCGGGCTTCGCGGACGCGGCCTGGACGACCGTCGTGCCGAGCAGGGTGGCGGCGGCCGCGGCGGCGACGGCCGTGGTGGTCAGGGCGATTCTCTTGGCGTGCTTCATGGAGTGGTCTCCAGGGATTTCGTGCGTGTCAGAGGAAGGGAGCGGCCGGACATCGACGAACCGGAAACCGGCCGTCCCCCTTGTCATGTTCGAACCCTACGGATCCGCCACCGCTTCCGGAGCCGATTGCCCCATCCCTGCCCGCGCGGGACGCCTCCCGGACCCCAAAGGGCAAGCGAACAGCCCTCGTTGACACCTCATGCCCGACGACGCCGGGGCCCGGCCGCGCACCGTGCCCGGGGCAACAGCGCGGCCGTGCGGCTGCTCGGGACGAACCTGCTGACGGTGCGGGTGGATCTGGACGGCTGAGCGACGCGGGGGCGGGCCGCCGGGCCCGCTCTGCTGCCGTCCCGGCGGCTACCCCTGCCCTGCCTCCGGTCCCGGCGTGGCTTCGAGCAGGCTGTCGAAGCCCGACGGCGGGCGGCCCAGGAGTTCCGTGACGTCGCCGGTCGCCCGGTCGTAGCGGTTCTCCCCGTGCAGCCGGGCCATCGTGGCGATGTGGTCGAAGAGATGCGGGGTCAGGCCCAGCGGCTTGAGGTCGTGCTCGATCCACTCGTCGTACGGCACGTCGACGTACGTCACGGTGCGGCCCAGCAAGGCGGAGAACTCGGCGGCGATCGCGGCCATGTCCCGGGAGGCGGCGCCGGTCAGTTCGTAGACCCGGCCGACCGGTGGTGACGGGTCGAGCAGCAACCGGGCGACCACCGCGGCCACGTCGCGGGCGGCCACCGGCGAGGTGCGTGCGGTGCCGAAGGGGAGGCGGATGGTGCCGTCACGCCGGATGGAGGCCACGGCGAGCATGCCGAAGAGCGGGTTCTCCATGAACACCGTCGGCCGGACGTGGACGACCGGCAGCCCGGACCAGTTGAGGACGTGTTCGCAGAGCCAGTGCAGCCGCTGCTGGTGCGACTCCGCGCTGCTGGTGAGGCTCATCTGGGAGACGGTCATCTGTGACATGTGCACCAGCAGTTCGAGGTGCCCGCCCGCAAGGGCCGCCGCCGCCACGGTCGCCGTGGCCTCCAGGTAGTCGGGCGACGGGCTCATCCCGAAGTAGGCCCTGCGGCACCCCTCCAGGGCCGCCACCACGTCCGCCCCACGCGTGAGGTCACCGACCACCACCTCGACGCCGTCGACGGCCCGCAGCGCGGTGGCACGGTCGTCGTCGTGGTGGACGAGGGCCCGGACCGGCACCCCGTGTCGGCGCAGCTGCGTGAGGACCCTCCCGCCCACTCCCCCGACGCCACCGGCGGCACCGGTGACCAGGATCGGATCAGTACTCGGCAAGACGTCCTCCCGCAGTCGGCAACCCGCCCCGCCTTTCTACGGCACGCCGACCGCCTCCCGGCACACCCCGCCGCGCGGACCACACGGCAGGAGTAGCGGCCGTCGCCGACGCGGTCCCCTCACCCCGGCCAGACGATCGCCTGCACCTCGCTGTAGGCGTGCAGGGCGTACGAGCCGACGTCCCGGCCCACCCCGCTCTTCTTGAAGCCGCCGAAGGGGGCCTCCATGTTCCGCCCGACGGTGTTGATCCCGACGCCCCCCGCCCGAAGCCGCCGTGCCACCCGGAAGGCGCGGGCCACGTCTCCCGACCAGACGTAGTCGATGAGGCCGTAGTCGGAGTCGTTGGCGAGGGCGATGCCCTCCTCCTCCTCGTCGAAGGGGATGACGGAGACGACCGGGCCGAAGATCTCCTCGCGGGCGGCGCGCATGTCGTTACGGCAGTCGGCGAGTACCGCGGGCCCGAGATAGAACCCCCGTTCCAGGGGCGGTCGTTCGCCGCCCGTCACCACCGTCGCGCCCTCCTTCCCAGCGAGTTCGACGTACGACTCCACCCGCGCCCGGTGTTCGGCCGTGATCAGCGGTCCGACCACCGTGTCCGGTTCCGCCGGGTCGCCCACCTTCAACCTGCTCGCGTAGGCGGCGAGTTGCTCCACGAGCCGGTCGTACAACGGTCGCTGCACCAGTACCCGCGTGGGCGCCGTGCAGATCTGCCCGCTGTAGAAGGAGAAGGTGGTGCCGATGCCCGCCACCGCCGAGCCGACGTCCGCGTCCGCGAAGACGACCGCCGCGCCCTTCCCGCCCAGCTCCATCAGCTGCCGTTTCATGTCCCGCCCGCACACCTCGGCGATGCGCTGCCCGACGGCCGTGGACCCGGTGAAGCTCACCATGTCGACGTCGGGCGAGGCCACGGCGGTCTCGCCGACGCCGGTCGACCGTCCGGAGACGACGTTCACCACGCCGGGCGGGGCGCCCGCCGCCTCCAGTGCCTCCGCCATGCGGTAGACGGAGAGCGGGTCCTGCGGGGCCGGTTTCACCACCACCGTGTTGCCCATGGCCAGCGCCGGTGCGACCTTGCCCGCCGGATTCGCCCAGGGGTTGTTGTACGACGTGATGCAGCTGACCACGCCCACCGGCTGGCGCACGGCCAGCGCGCCCATCACCCCGGCCCTTCCCATCGGCCCGGCCTCGTTGATCTGCGGCGGGATCGCCCACTCGGCGGGTTCGACGGTGGCGTAGCGGCGGAACCGGGCCGCGGCCACCCCCACCTGCATCGCCCGGGCGGTCCCGGTGGTCGCGCCGGTCTCCGCCCGGGCCAGGTCGGCGTACTCCTTCAGCCGGCCCCGGATGATGTCGGCGGCCCGGCCGAGCATCGCCGCCCGCTCCGCCGCCGGCGTCCGCGACCAGCCGTCGAAGGCCTCCCGGGCGGCCGCGCAGGCGGCCAGGACCTGCGCCTCGGAGGCCTCGGGGGCCCAGCCGACGGTCCCTTCGGTCGCCGGGTCGACGACGGCGTAGTGCCCGCCGTCGGGGTCCACCCAGCGCCCCCCGACGAACAGCCGCTGCCCGACGAACAGCCGTTGCCCGTCAGCCGTGTCACTCACCGGGTGCTCACCGTCCTGGTGTCCCGCCCGGAGCGCAGCACCGTCCCGGGTACGGCACCGCTGACGACGTCGTCGCGGATGGCCTCGACCCCGTTCACCCAGACCGCCCGCACCCCGATCGCCTTCGCGTCCAGGCGGGGGCTGTCTCCCGGCAGGTCGTGCACCAGGGTGGCCTGGCCGGCGGCGATCCGTTCCGGGTCGAAGAGCACGAGGTCCGCATGCCAGCCCTCCGCGATCCGGCCCCGCTCCCGGAGCCCGAAGAGCCGGGCGGGATCGTCGGTCAGCATCTTCACCGCCTGTTCCAGGCCGAGCAGCTTCCGGCCGCGCAGACAGTCGCCGAGGAACCGGGTCGTGTACGGCGCCCCGCACATCCGGTCCAGATGCGCTCCCGCGTCGGACCCGCCCAGCAGCACGTCCTCGTGCTGCCAGGTCTCGGCGCGCAGGGCCCAGGAGGCGGGGTCGTTGTCGGTGGGCATGGGCCACAGGACCGTACGGAGTCCGTCGGCCGCGCAGATCTCGACCAGGCAGTGGAAGGGGTCCTGTCCGCGCTCCGCCGCGATGTCCTTGACCACCCGGCCCGACAGCCCGGCGTTGGCCTCGCTGTAGGTGTCGCCGATGACGTACCGGCCGAAGTTCGCCAGCCGCCGGAAGACGCCCGCCTCCTTGGAGTTGGCGCGCCGCAGCATCTCGGTCCGCACCTCGGCGTCCCGCAACCTCTCGATCCGCTCCGGTACCGGCAGCCCGAGGATCGGGCCCCAGCCGGGGATCAGGTTCAGCGCGCAGAAGGTGCCCAGGGACATGTTCATCGGCGTGAGGATCGGCATGGTCAGCGCCACGACCCGGCCGCCCGCCTTCCGGGCCCGCTCGCTCGCCTGGAGCTGGCGGGGCACCCGCTCCGGCACGGCCGCGTCCACGGTGAGCACGTTCCAGTTCAGGGGCCGCCCGGCCACCGCGCTCATCTCGGCGAACAACTCGATCTCGGCGTCGCTGAACTGGTCGAGGCAGCCGGCGACGATCGCCTCGATCTGCGTGCCCTCGTGCTCCCCGACGGCCCGCGAGAGGGCCAGCAGTTCCGCCGGGCGGGCGTGCCGGGAGGCGACCGGCTGTCCGTCCCCGTCCGAGTGCGTGCTGGACTGGGTGGTGGAGAAACCCCAGGCGCCCGCGTCCATGGCCTCGTGCAACAGCCGTACGATCTCGGCGAGTTGCTCCTCGCTGGGCTGTCCGCCGACCGCGTCCGGCCCCATCACGTACCGGCGCAGGGCACAGTGCCCGACCATGAACCCGGCGTTGACGGCGATCCGCCCCTCCAGCGCGTCCAGATACTCCCCGAAGCCACGCCAGCTCCAGGGCGCCCCCTCCTCCAGCGCGACCAGCGACATCCCCTCGACCTTGGACATCATGCGGCGCGTGTAGTCGGCGTCCCCCGGCTTCAGCGGCGCGAGGGTGAACCCGCAGTTCCCGGCGGCGACCGTCGTCACCCCGTGGTTGAGAGAGGGGGTCGCGTACGGGTCCCAGAAGAGCTGGGCGTCGTAGTGGGTGTGGGGGTCGACGAACCCGGGGGCGAGGACGAGCCCGGTGGCGTCCTCGGACGTCCTGGACTCCTCGGTGACGGTACCGATGACGGCGATCCGGCCGTCGCGTATGCCGACGTCGGCGGTGAAGGCGGGTGCACCCGTCCCGTCGACGACGGTCGCGCCCTTGATGAGGTGATCAAGCATGGGGGCTCCCTTTGAAACTGCGGGGCGTTGTCCTACCTGAAGGGGCGCGGGGAACTGCGCGACCAGCCCCCACGCACCCGCAGCCGCCGTACGACCTCAGGCAGCCTCGCGGAACCGCGAAGTCCGGTGAACGGGATCCGTGTCGATCTTCGGAATCACGTGCTCCCCGATCAGCCGGATCGTCTGCAGCGTCTCCTCCTTCGGCACCCCCACCGGCAGCCCGAAGCTCAACTGGTCCGCCCCGGCCTGCTCCCACCGCTTGCACTGCCGCAGCACCTCGTCCGGGTCTCCGCAGATCAGCAGCTCCTCCTCGACGAGCAGCTCCACGAACTCCGGCGTGTACTCCGGCAGCGTCTCCGGCCACACCGGGAAGCCCTCGGGCCGCGGGAACGTGTCGTGGTACCGGAACACCAGCGAGGGGAGGTAGTGCAGGCCGCCGGACGCCGCGATCCGGATCGCCTCGTCGTGGGTCGGCGCGCAGATCGCCGTCGTCGTCACCATCACGTTGTCGTTGACGAAGTCGCCCACCGGCTCCGCGTTCACGATCGCCGTCTTGTACTGCTCGAGCACCCACTCCATGTCGGAGACCTTCTGGATGCTGAAGCCGAGCACGCCCAGCCCCTTCTTCGCCGCCATGGCGTACGACGGCGGTGACCCGGCCGCGTACCACATCGCCGGGTGGGACTTGCCGTACGGCTTCGGCAGCACCTTGCGCGGCGGCAGCTGCCAGTGCTTGCCCTGGAAGCCGGTGTACTCGTCCTGGAGCCACATCTTGGGGAACTCGGCGATGGTCTCCTCCCAGATCTCCTTGGTGTAGTTCATGTCGGTGATGCCCGGCAGGAACCCGAGGATCTCGTGGGAGCCGGCGCCGCGTCCGCTGCCGAACTCGAAGCGGTTGCCGGTGAGGTGGTCGAGCATGGCGACCTTCTCGGCGACCTTCACCGGGTGGTTGACCTGGGCGAGGGGGTTGAAGATGCCCGAGCCGAGGTGGATGCGCTCGGTCGCGTGCGCGAGGTAGCCGAGGAAGACGTCGTTCGCCGACAGGTGCGAGTACTCGTCCAGGAAGTGGTGCTCGGAGGCCCAGGCGTACTTGAAGCCGGACTTGTCCGCCTCGATGACGTACTCGGTCTCCTCCATCAGTGCCTTGTGCTCGGCCAGCGGGTCGGTCTCGGCGCGCTTGCCCACGTATCCCTGTACAAAGAGCCCGAATTCCAAGGCGGTTCACCGTCCCATATTGCCTGACGCTCCGTCAGATACTGTTCGTTGGCCGACTGTCGCACCGGCCGCTGCCACCGTCAATAGCTGATGGACCGTCAGATTACCGAGACCCCGGCCAGCCAGCCCCCGTCGATCACGAACGGCTGCCCGGTGATGTACGACGAGTCGTCCGAGGTCAGGAACAGCGCCAGCCTGGCCACCTCCTCCGCCCGCCCGATCCGGCCCAGCGGCACCAGCTTGCGGTACAGCTCGTCCAGGGCCCGGCTCATCTCCTCCGGGTCGGCGGTGGGGTCGAGCCGCGCCGGGTTGGACATCGCGGTGTCGATGGCGCCCGGGCAGATCGCGTTGACGCGTATCCGCCGGCCGGCCAGCTCCAGCGAGGCGACCCGGGTGAGCCCGAGCACCGCGTGCTTGGTCGCGGCGTAGGTGCCGACGGCCGCCATGCCGGTGAGCGCGGTGTAGGACGCGGTGTTGACGATGGTCCCGCCGTCGGCCAGCTCCGGTGCCACCGTCTTCATGCCCAGGAAGCAACCGACCTGGTTGACCTGCACGACCTGCATGAACTCGTCGAGGGGGGTGTCCACGAGCGCGTTGAACCGCAGGATGCCCGCGTTGTTCACCAGCCCGTCGAGCCGGCCGTACGCCTGCTTCGTGGCGGCGACGGCGGCCTGCCACTCCTCCTCCACGCCCACGTCCAGGTGGACGTAGCGTGCCCCGATCTCCTTGGCGAGCGCCTCGCCCAGGTCGTCCAGCACATCCGCCACGACCACGCTCGCGCCCTCCTCGACGAAGAGCCGCGCCTCCTGCTCGCCCTGTCCGCGCGCCGCCCCGGTGACGATGACGACCCGCCCGTCCAGCTTGCCCATGCCACCCGCTCCTCAGCTCAGCCGGGGCGCGACGTCCGCCCCGAACACGCCTATCTGGTCGATGAGTTCGGCCCGGCTCCGGCTGCGGAACCGCACCTGGATCTGGTGCACGCCCATCGCGCCGTAGGCCCGCAGCGACTCGGCGAGGGCCTCCGGGGTGCCGCTGAGGGTGCGGCGGCCCACCTCCCAGTCCGGTGTGCCGACGTACAACGGTTCGGTGATCGCGCCGACCAGCAGCGGCTCCGTCACCCCGGCCTCCTCGCGCAGCCGCCGCAGCCGGGCGATCTGCGCCGGGAGCCGGTCCCTCGGGTCACCCTGCGGCAGCCAGCCGTCGCCCTTGAGCGCGGCCCGTCGTACGGCGGCCGGTGACGAGCCGCCGACCCACACCGGCACCCGTCGCTGCGCGGGCCGGGGCCGCTGCCCCAGCCCCTCGAAGTCGTAGAACTTCCCGTGGTGGGACGGGAACTCATCCGGCCCGAGCGCCTGCCGCAGCGCGTCGATCGCCTCGTCGAGCACCGCGCCCCGCTGCCCGAAGTCCACCCCCAGGACCTCGAACTCCTCCCGCACATGCCCCGCCCCGACCCCGAGGATCAGCCGGCCGCCGGAGAGGTGGTCGAGGGTCGCGTACTGCTTGGCGGACAGGAGGGGATGCCGGAGTCCCACGACGGCGACATGGCTGAGCAGGCGTACCCGCTCGGTCACGGCAGCCAGGTGGGCCAGGGTGGCGACCGGGTCGTACCAGACCGTGCTCATGGCGGCGGCGAGGCGGTGCGGGATCGCCACGTGGTCGCAGACGGCGAGGTAGGCGAAGCCGGCGTGCTCGGCGGCGCGGGCGATCGCCAGCAGGTCCGCCGGACCGGCGGCGGCCTCCCAGGGCTCCGCGTAGATGGTGGACTGGGACTGGACGGGGAGTTGCATCCCGTACGCCGGGCGCCCGTCCGGCAGGGCTTGGATGGACACACGTCCTCCTGGACCTGATGGACCGAATCTGATGCCGAATCTGATGGCGAATCTGATGCCGAATCTGATGGACCGTCACATCAGAGCTGTCGGAGACATCGTCTTGCCTGACGCTCCGTCAGACAAGAGGCGGGGACGATGATCGTCCGGTGAAGGATGTCCACCTCTCTGACCGATTGACCCGGGGCCGTCGTGGTCATGTCCCGGACCTGTCACCGGGTGAGGGCGGCCCGGCCGGGGCTCGTACTGGCTGGCGACGACTCGGGGGGTCCGGGTCGCACCGGACACGGGGAGACCGACATGATCCGCAACCGCATCGCCGCGCTGGCCGCCACCGCCGTCGCCGCGTCCCTGCTGCTGACCGCCTGCAACGCCACCGACGAGGCCGCCTCGGCGGCCAAGGACGGGGTCGGCACCGCACTGCAGAGCCTGCACTTCAACAGCGGCACCGCGAAGCAGAACCACGCACCCGCCAACACCGGCGACTGGGCCACCGGCGCCGGCAAGCCGGCGGCGACCCCGGCCGCCAAGAAGTGGGTGCAGTTGAGCGCGTCCCGGGCGGGCGACCTGAACCCGGTCGTCGTCAACGGCGCGGGCTTCACCCTCTACCGCTTCGACAAGGACACCGCGAACCCGTCCAAGTCCAACTGCAACGACGCCTGCGCGACCACCTGGCCGCCCGTCGTCGTCGCCCCGGGCGGCAAGATCTTCGTCGACGGGGTGGACAAGTCCGACGTCGGCGTGGTCAAGCGGGCCGACGGCAACCTCCAGGTGACCGTCGGCGGCTGGCCGGTCTACCGCTTCAGCAAGGACCTCAAGCCCGGCGACACCAACGGGCAGGGCGTGGGCGGCACCTGGTTCGGCGTGACGCCGGACGGGCAGAAGGCCGGGGTCCAGGAGCAGGGCGGCACCGGCGGCACCGGGACCGGTACGGCCGCCTCGACCAGCGTCGTCCTCTCCGACGAGACCAACTTCGGCGACCCCTCCGAGGGCCTGGCCGGCTCCGGCTGCCAGAACGTCGCCCGTGACGACTCCGCCTCCTCCCTCCGGGCCTCCGGCAGCCTGAAGATCTGGTCGGAGAAGAACTGCAAGGGCGAGTCCAAGGTGGTCCAGGGCGACATCGCCGACCTGGCGTCGATCGGGTTCGACAACAAGATCTCGTCGGTGTTCCTCGGCTGACGCCGGGCGGCCCCGGGCCGGTGCACCGTGGGCGGGGCGGCCGGACGATCCTCACCGGGTCGCGGCCTGCCCCGCCCACAGCCCGTCGGCCGTCAGCCCCAGCAGTTCGATCGCGTTCCCCCGCACGATCCTCTCCACCACGTCCGGGGCGAGGTGACCCATCTGGGCCTCGCCGACCTCGCGTGACTTCGGCCAGGTGGAGTCGGAGTGCGGGTAGTCGGTCTCGTAGAGGACGTTGCCGACGCCGATGGCGTCCAGGTTCCGCAGGCCGAAGGCGTCGTCGAAGAAGCAGCCGTAGACGTGCTCGGCGAAGAGTTCGGAGGGCGGGCGGGTGACCTTGTCGGCGACGCCGCCCCAGGCGCGGTTCTCCTCCCACACGACGTCGGCGCGCTCCAGGATGTAGGGGATCCAGCCGATCTGGCCCTCCGCGTACATCACCTTCAGGTCCGGGAAGCGCTCGAACTTGCCGCTCATCAGCCAGTCGACCATCGAGAAGCAGCAGTTGGCGAAGGTGATCGTGGAGCCGACGGCCGGCGGGGCGTCGGCGGAGGTGGAGGGCATCCGGCTGCTGGAGCCGATGTGCATGGCGACGACCGTGCCGGTCTCGTCGCAGGCGGCGAGGAAGGGGTCCCAGTCGTCGGTGTGGACGGAGGGCAGCCCGAGGTGCGGGGGGATCTCGGAGAAGGCGACGGCGCGGACACCCCGGGCCGCGTTCCGGCGGACCTCGGCGGCGGCCAGTCCGGCGTCCCACAGCGGGATGAGGGCGAGGGGTATCTGACGCCCCTGGGCCAGCGGTCCGCACCACTCCTCCACCATCCAGTCGTTGTAGGCCTGGACGCAGAGCAGGGCCAGCTCGCGGTCCTTGGCCTCGGTGAAGGTCTGCCCGCAGAAGCGCGGGAAGGTCGGGAAGCAGAGCGCGGACTGGACGTGGTTGACGTCCATGTCGGCGAGCCGCTGCGGGACGTCGTACGACCCGGCCCGCATCTGCTCGTAGGTGATCACTTCGAGCTTGATCTCGTCCCGGGAGTAGCCGACGGCGGTGTCGAGGCGGGTGAGGGGGCGGTGCAGGTCCTCGTAGATCCACCAGTCGCCGATGGGGCCGTCCTCACCCGGCCTGCCCATGACGGGCTTGAACCGGCCGCCGAGAAAGCTCATTTCCTTCAGCGGGGCCCGGACTATGCGCGGCCCGGTGTCCAGGTACTTCTTCGGGAGGCGGGACTGCCAGACGTCCGGCGGCTCCACGGTGTGGTCGTCGACGGAGATGATCAGCGGAAAGGTGCCATTTGGGGTGTCCATGGCGCTCACGGTAGCGCCGATCTGACGAACCGTCAGCTACGCGGAAGACGGCTCGTCAGGCGATACGGCGATGGCGGCCCACTTCCCCGGCGGGATTCACCGACTCCGGTGCGGAGGACGTCGATCTGCCCGCGGAATCGTTCCGCCAGACGTCCGCCCTGCTGGCGGGGGTCGCGGCCGTGTGAAGACTGTGTGGACCACCGTGTGTCGCCCTGTGATCGGTGTCTCCCCCGACTGACGCGGCCCGCCCGGACAAGGCAGACTGACGGGGTGAAGCGGGATGTCTAGGGGGACGGGCATGGACGGTGGACCACGGGTACCGGAGCAGCGGCGCGCCCCCTCCTCGACGGAGGCGGCGGCGTTGCGCTTCAGTGTGCTCGGTCCGGTGCGCGCCTGGCGTGCCGAGGAACCCCTCAACACCGGCTCCCCGCAGCAACGCGCCCTGCTCGCCGCCCTGTTGCTGCGCGAGGGCCGGACGGCGACCGCGGCCGAGCTGATCGACGCCCTGTGGGGTCCCGAGCCGCCGTCGCAGGCACTGGCGGCGGTGCGCACGTACGCGTCCCGGCTACGCAAGGTCCTGGACCCGGGGGTCCTGGTCAGCGAGTCCGGCGGGTACGCGATGCGCGGACTCGGCGAGGGCGCCCTGGACCTGGCGGTCGCCCAGGACCTGGCGGCGGAGGCGGAGAAGGCGAAGAGCGCCGGGGACCTGCACCAGGCACGGGAGGTGCTCGGGCGGGCGCTCGGCCAGTGGGACGGCGAGCCGCTGGCCGGAGTGCCGGGGCCGTACGCGGAGACTCAGCGGGTCCGCCTGGAGGAACTGCGACTGCAACTCCTCGAAACCCGGCTAGACATGGACCTGGAACAGGGCTGCCACGCGGAGGCGGTCTCCGAGTTGACGGCCCTCACCGCGGCCCATCCCCTCCGCGAGCGCTTCCGCGAACTCCTCATGCTCGCCCTGTACCGCAGCGGCCGGCAGGCGGAGGCCCTCGCGGTGTACGCGGACACCCGCCGTCTGCTGGCAGAGGAGCTGGGCGTCGACCCGCGCCCCGGCCTGCGCGAACTCCAGCAGCGCATCCTCCAGGCCGACCCGGCCCTCGCGGAGCCCTCGACCCCGGCGGCGGAACCCAGCGCCGTCCAGGTCCGCCCCGCCCAACTCCCCGCCACCGTGCCCGACTTCACCGGACGCACCGCCTTCGTCACGGAGCTGAGCGAGGTGCTGGCGTCGGCCGAGGGCCGGGTGATGGCCGTATCGGCGCTGGCGGGCATCGGGGGCGTCGGCAAGACGACCCTCGCCGTGCACGTCGCCCACCAGGCCCGGTCCGCCTTCCCGGACGGCCAGCTCTACGTCGACCTGCAGGGGGCCGGCCCCCGCGCCGCGGAGCCGGAGACGGTACTGGGTTCCTTCCTGCGCGCCCTGGGCACCCCGGACTCCGCCATCCCCGACTCCCTGGAGGAGCGTTCGGCGCTGTACCGCTCGGTCCTGGACGGCCGCCGTGTCCTCGTCCTCCTCGACAACGCGAAGGACGCGGCCCAGGTACGCCCCCTGCTTCCCGGCATGGAAGGCTGCGCGGCCCTGGTCACCGCCCGGGTACGGATGGTGGACCTGGCCGGGGCGCACCTGGTGGACCTGGACGTGATGTCCCCCGACGAGGCGCTGCAGCTCTTCACGAAGATCGTCGGTGCGGAGCGGGTCGCCGCCGAGCGCGAGGCGGCCCTCGACGTGGTGGCGGCCTGCGGTTTCCTCCCCCTCGCCATCCGCATCGCCGCGTCCCGCCTCGCGGCCCGCCGCACCTGGACGGTCTCCGTCCTCGCGGCGAAGCTCGCCGACGAACGCCGCCGCCTCGACGAACTCCAGGCCGGCGACCTGGCGGTGAAGGCGACCTTCGAACTCGGCTACGGCCAGCTGGAACCGGCGCAGGCCCGCGCGTTCCGCCTGCTGGGCCTGGCGGACGGCCCGGACATGTCGCTGGCGGCCGCGGCAGCCGTCCTGAACCTCCCGCAGGACAAGGCCGAGGATCTCCTCGAGACCCTCGTCGACACGTCCCTCCTCGAGTCGGCGGCCCCCGGCCGCTACCGCTTCCACGACCTTGTACGGCTCTACGCGCGTGCGTGCGCGGAACGCGACGAACATCCCCCCAGCGAACGCGAGGCGGCCATGTCCCGCCTGCTGGACTTCTACCTTGCGACGGCGGCGGGGGTGTACGCGATCGAGCGGCCGGGGGACCGGCTGGTGAACCATCTGGAGCCGACCACTTACCCCGGCCTCGTCTTCACGTCGCCACGCGCGGCCCAGGACTGGCTCTACAACGAGGCCAACTGCGTCATGGCGTGCGTCCGGCAGTCCGCCGTCTCCCAGGGACTGCGCCGAGCCGTCGACCTCCTCTGGGCCGCCAAGGACCTCGCCGAGTCGGGGGCCAACGCCCGTGAGTACGAGGTCGCCGCGACGACCGTACGGGACGCGGCACACGCCGCGGGCGACACCCGCGTCGAAGGACGCGCCCGTACCACTCTGACCAACGTGCATCTGGTCGCGGGTCGCTTCGACGACGCCGACGCCGAGGCGCGCCTCGCCATGAAGCTGGCCGACGACGCCCACGACCCGCTGCCCAACTGCTGGGCCCCCAACGACCGCGGCATCATCGCCATCTACCAGAACCGGCACGCCGACGGCGAGACCTACCTGCAGCAGGCCATCGACAACTTCCGGGCCGACGGCAACCACGTCGGCGAGGCGAGCGCCCTGTGCAACCTCTCCCGGATCCGGCTCGCCATGGGACGGACCGCGAGCGCGATCGAACTCGCCCAGCAGGGCATCGACATCTACGACCGTATGGGCCTGACCCTGCGGCTCGCCAACGGCCGGTACGCGCTGGGCATCGCGCTCACCCAGGCCGGGCGCCTGGCGGAGGCACTCGACCAGCTCACCGACTCGCTGGCTCTGTTCCACGACAACCGACAGCCCCTGTGGGAAGGCGTCACGCACTTCCGCATCGCCGAAGTGCACCTCGCGGCGGACCGCTTCGCCCTCTCGGCACAGCACGCGGAGCAGGCGATCGCACTGCGCGGCATCGGCGGCGAGTGGCGTCGCGGGACGGTGCTCACGGTCCTCGGCAAGGCGCTGGCCAGGCTCGGTCAGCCCGACCGCGCGAACGCCTGCTGGCGCGAGGCCCTCTCCATCTACGAACAGCTGGGCTCAGCCGAGGCGACCGGGGTACGCGCCCTGCTGGCCCCGGCCTCGGCCGCTTAGGCCCTGCTCCGCTAGGGGCGGCCGGCACCGTTCATCGTTCGTTTATCGCGGGTCGGCACTCTTACATCCATCGATCCGTCGCGTCGGGGGGCAGGCGGATCGCGGAGGGGCCACACCGTTTAGGGTGAACGGCCCACACGCCCGTCCGACGGCCCCCGGGGGAGTCGTCGGACGGGCTACTTCCAGCTTTCAGCACGACTTGCCGGAGTTGATGATCATGCCGCAGGACGAGAAGACCACCGACGTAATCAAGCCGCTCGACAACCACGCCTCCATCATCGAGGAAGACCTCCTCGACGCCTCGAAGGCGGCCGCAACGGTGACCGTGCAGCCGTCCGAGGACGACGAGAAGATCACCACCCTGGACAACCACGCGTCGAGCGAGCCGGCCACGGCCGTCCTTCTGGACAACCACGCCTCCGGCGAATCTGCCTGACCCCACCCGACGGGGGATCGGCCGCGACGAGCGGCCAGCACGGGGGATCGCGGGGGACATATCGGCCGCGGCGGCACCGAGGGGGAAGCCGCCGCGGCCAACGCGTGTTCAAGGAGAGGTTTAGGTCAATGCGTGGCGTGAACCGTTCGAACCGATCGAACAGGCCGCGCCCTGAACTAACGTCACCTGTGTTCGGATCTCCCCTCCCTACAGGAGTCGAAGTGACCCGTACCAAGAAGATCGTCGCCACCGTCGCCCTCGTGCTCGGCGCAACCGCCGCCGCTGCGAGCCCGGCGCTGGCCGAGAACCACGCCACTGTCACCCCCGCTGAGAACCACGCCACGATCGTCACCCCCGCCGAGAACCACGCCACCGCCGTCTCGGTGTAAGGCCATAGGGGAACGACGCACTCATCGTCTGACGGGGCCGGTTCCTCAACGGCCCCGTCACCCGGCACCTTGTGTATGCCCGCGCGGGCCGGGCGGTCCCTCGATCTGCGTCATGGCCCCGGTCGGTCGCCGGGTTGTCCACAGGTTCGCGGGACGGGTCGACGTCTCTGGGACGCTGGGCCCGTGGAACGCGAGGAACTGGGGCCGCTCGTCGAAGGCGGCGTGCTGCTCACCTCGCGCGCGCTGGCGGCCGGTTGGCCGCGTCGGTCCCTCTTCCGACGGCTCGAGGCGGAGGGATGGAGCCGCGTCCGGGCCGGGGCCTGGGCCGAACCGGGGGCTCTGGTCGATCAGTTCGTGCGGCTGAGGGCGACCCAGCTCGTCAGCCCGCAGCTCGTCGTCAGCCATCGCTCGGCAGCCTGCCTCTGGCGGATCGAGACGCTCGACTCGGGCTCCCGGACATCCCTGGACTTCACCGACCCGGACCTCGCATTCCGGCAGAGCGTCCCCCACGTACGAGTACATCGCACCCCGCTCACCGAGGCCGAGGTCGTCGAGCGGTCGGGGCTGCGGGTCACCGATGTGCCGCGTACGCTCGCCGACCTCCTCCGCGCCGGCCCCAGGGACAACGCCGTCGTCGCCGTCGAATCCGCGCTCGGCTACCGCCGGGTCGGCGCGGAACGCCGGGCTCCGCTCACCGCTCCGGCCGCCGTCTCCATCGCCCTCGAGGCCCCGCTCCGTGGGGCGGCACGCGCCCGGACCTGGCTGAACCTCGTCGACCGCGGCTCCGGCTCCCCCGCCGAGACGGTCGCCCGCCTGCACATGCACGACGCCGGCCTCCGCCCCGAGACGCAGGCAGAGGTGCAGCCCCGTGGCGGCTCCCGCCGTTACCTCGACTTCCTGTTCCGGGCCGAGGGACTGGCCGTGGAGATCGAGGGTTACGCCTACCACGGCACACGAGAGGCCCACCGCCGGGACGTCTCCCGCTTCAACCAGATCCTCCAGTGCCCCGAAGTCCGACGCCTGCTCCGCTTCACAGCAGAGGACGTCTTCCACCGCCCGACTTGGATGATCACCGAAATCCGCACAACCCTGACCACCCTCACCCGGTAGTCGCAAACCCGTAAGCCAGCGATTGGGGGATCTGTGCCATGGCCGGGTTCCAGCTGCCCACGTTTTCCTGGGCCACGCATCGCGCCGCCGGCACAGATCCTCCCAACAGATCCTGCTATTGGGGGAGGGCAGCCCGCAATCCGACGCCGCCCGCACCCGCACCCGCACCCGCCCTGTCTAGGCCCGCAACTCCCCCTTCACCACCTTCCCGCTCGCGTTCCGCGGCAGCTCCGCCACGAACTCCACCACCCGCGGCACCTTGTAGTTCGCCATCTCGCGGCGGGCCCAGGCGATCAGGTCGTCCCCGGTCAGCACCGAGCCCCGGCGGCGCACCACGAACGCCCGGCCGACCTCGCCCAGCCGCCCGTCCGGTACGCCGATCACCGCCACGTCCGCCACATCCGGGTGCAGGCCCAGCAGTTGCTCTATCTCCGCCGGGTAGGCGTTGAAGCCGCCGACGATGAACATGTCCTTCAGGCGGTCGGTGATGCGGAGGTTGCCGGCCGCGTCCAGGACGCCGACGTCGCCCGTGCGCAGCCAGCCGTCCGCCGTCAGGGTCTCGGCGGTCGCGGTCGCGTCCTCGTAGTAGCCGCGCATGACGTTGAAGCCGCGGACCAGTACCTCGCCCGGTTCGCCCGGCGCCGCGTCCACCCGTACCTCCGTGCCGGGGATCGCCCGCCCCGACGTCGAGGCGATCACCGAAGGGGGGTCCCCGCGGCGGCACATCGTCACGATGCCGCTCGCCTCCGAGAGGCCGTACGCCGTCAGCACCGTCTCGACGCCCAGTTCGCCGCGCAGGCGCTCGACGAGGAGCAGGGGTACGACCGCCGCTCCCGTCACCACCAGCCGCAGCGCCGAGAGGTCATGGGTGTCGCGCGCCGGGTGGTCGAGGAGCGACTGGTGGAGGGTCGGGGGACCGGGCAGTACCGAGACCCGTTCCGCCGCGACGTTCGCCAGCACCGTCTCCACGTCGAACACCGGCTGCGGGATCATCGTCGCGCCCCGCATCAGGCAGGCGATCACCCCGGCCTTGTAGCCGAACGTGTGGAAGAAGGGGTTCACGATCAGGTAGCGGTCGTCCGTGCGCAGGCCCGCCAGGTCGGCCCACACCTCGTAGGCCCGCAGGGTCTGCGCGTGCGTGATCACCGCGCCCTTGGGGCGGCCCGTCGTACCGGAGGTGAAGACGATGTCGGAGAGCGAGTCGCCGGTCAGCCCGGCCGCGCGGGCGGCGACTTCACCGGCCGCCACGCCCTCCCCGGCCGCCAGGAAGTCCTTCCAGGTGCGGAAGTCCACCGGCGCGTCCTCCGACAGCACCACCACGTCCCGCAGCAGCGACAGCCCCGGCAGCGGGCCCGGGGAGTCCCCCTCCGCGGCCGCCCGCCTGAGCGAGGCCACGTACGACGTGCCCAGGAACGTCCCCGTCACGAACAGCAGGCGCGCCCCGCTCCGCCGCAGCACGTCCGCCGCCTCCGCGCCCTTGAAGCGGGTGTTCAGCGGGACCAGCACCCCGCCCGCCGAGACCGCGCCCAGCGCCGCGACGATCCAGTCCAGGGAGTTGGGCGCCCAGAGGGCCACCCGGTCACCCACCTCGACGCCGGCGGCCATACAGGCGGCCGCCGCCCGTTCCACCCGGGCGCCCAGCTCGGCGTAGGTGATGCGGGTACGGCCGTCCACCACCGCCTCGGTGTCCGGGTACCGCCGGGCCGCCGACCGCACCAGCCCCGGCACGGTCCCCCACTCCATGTCACCGCGCACAACGGCCTCCCCAGGCGAGAGCACAGAACGCATAGCTGACGGTACGTCAGATTAGCTGTAGCCTGACGGACTGTCAGCAGCCCTTCAGCAGCTCGCGGAGGTGTGCACATGGCCGGGATCCGGGACGCCACCGCCATCGTCGGGATCGGACAGACCCCCTTCGCCAAGCGGCTCGACGAGGACGAGCGGACCCTCGCCTGCCGTGCCGTCCTCGCCGCCCTCGACGACGCCGGGATCGCCCCCGCCGAGGTCGACGCCCTCGCCTCCTTCACCATGGAGGAGACCGACGAGGTGGAGCTGGCCAAGGCGGTCGGCTTCGGGGACCTGACCTTCTTCAGCAAGGTCGGCTACGGGGGCGGCGGCTCCTGCGCCACCGTCGCCCACCTCGCCACGGCGATCGCCTCCGGGCAGGCCACGGTCGGGGTCGCCTGGCGGTCACGGAAGCGGGGCAGCGGCCCCCGCCCCTGGACCAACACCACCGTCCAGCTCCCCACCCCCGCCCAGTGGACCCGGCCCTTCGGCCTGCTCCGGCCCGCCGACGAGATAGCCATGCTCACCCGCCGCTACATGCACGAGTACGGCGCCACCCGCGACCACCTCTTCAACGTCGCCCTCGCCTGCCGCAACCGCGCCAACCAGAACCCCGCCGCCGTCATGTACGACCGCCCCCTGACCCGCGAGATGTACATGACCTCCCGGTGGATCAGCGAGCCTCTCTGCCTCTTCGACAACTGTCTGGAGACGGACGGTGCGTTGGCGTGCGTGGTGGTCAGCAGGGAGCGCGCCCGCGACTGCGCCCGGAAACCCGTCTACGTCCACTCCGCCGCCCAGGGCCTCCCCGCCCAGCACCACGGCATGGTCAACTACTGGAACGACGACCCGCTCACCGGGCCGGCCTGGACCGCCGCCCGGCACCTGTGGAAGCACGCCGACTTCACCCCCGAGGACGTCGACGTGGCCCAGATCTACGACGCCTTCAGCGCGCTGATCCCACTCTCCCTGGAGGGATACGGCTTCTGCGGCAGAGGGGAAGGCGGGGCCTTCACCGAGCAGGGGGCGCTGGAGATCGGCGGGCGGCTGCCCGTCAACACCGGGGGCGGCGGGCTAAGCGAGGCCTACGTGCACGGGTTCAACCTCATCACCGAGGGCGTCAAGCAGCTGCGCGGCACGAGTACCGCCCAGGTCCCCGGCGCCGCCACCTGCCTGGTCACCGCGGGCGAGGGTGTGCCGACGTCCGCCCTCCTCCTCACCAACCGGAGCTGAGATGCTGCGACCGGCCATCGACACCGACGGCGCACCCTTCTGGGAGTACGCGGCACTCGGCGAACTCCGCGTCCAGGCCTGCGTCGACTGCCACGAGCCCCGCTTCCCGCCTCGCCCTTGCTGCCCGCACTGCCAGTCCTTCGCGAGCGAGTGGCGGCCGACGAGCGGCCGGGGGCGGATCTGGTCGTACGTCGTCCCGCACCCGCCGCTGCTCCCCGAGTACGCGGCCCAGGCGCCGTACAACGTCGTGGTCGTGGAGCTGGCGGACATGCCGCGCATACGCCTGGTGGGGAACCTGGTCAGCGCGGCCGGGGCACCGCTCGACTCCCTCTCCCCCGACCGGATCCGGATCGGCGCCCGGGTGCAGGCGGTGTTCGCGGACGGCCTTCCGCAGTGGGTCCTGGAGCGGCCGTGAGCCTGCGCCTGGACACGGACAAGGACACCGGCGTCGCCGTCCTCACCCTCGACCGCCCTGCGAAGCTCAACGCCATCGACCTCGCGACCGCCGCCGAACTCTCCGCCACCTGGCGGGCGTTGCGCTTCGACGACGCCGTACGGGCCGTCGTCCTCACCGGCACCGGCGGGCGCGCCTTCAGCACCGGTCTTGACCGGGACGCCGTCGTGCCGCAGCCGTCCTCGCCGTACAGCCAGGACGATCCGCTGATCGCGATCGGCCCCAAGACGAACGACCTGTGGAAGCCGGTGATCGCCGCCGTGGCCGGGATGGCCTGCGGAGGTGCCTTCTACCTCCTCGGCGAGGCGGACTTCGTCATCGCCGACGAGACCGCCGCCTTCTTCGACCCGCACACCTCCTACGGCATGGTCAGCGCGTACGAGTCCGTGCTGATGGCACAGCGGATGCCGTACGGGGAGGTGGCCCGGCTGGTGCTGATGGGCAACGCCGAGCGCATCTCGGCCCGGCGGGCGTACGAGGTGGGGCTGGTGTCCGAAGTGACCGAACCGGGGCAGGCGTTGGCGGCGGCCGTGCGGTGCGCGACCGTGATCGCCGGGTATCCGGCCGAGGGCGTGCAGGGGAGCGTGCGGGCGCTGTGGGCGGCGAAGGAGGCGGCGCGGGAGCGGGGGTACGGGCAGGCGCCGTACCTGATCGCGCTCGGGAACCTGCCGGACGACCGGCAGGCCGAGCTGTTCGCGAACCGGTCCCGGACCACGCCCCGTATCCGCTGAGTCACCGCGTGGCGGCGGTGGGCCGTCGGGCGTAGCGTTCGCTGTGGGAGCCGACTCCCACCCCGAGCGACGGCCGCCGTGCAGAGCCCTTCCGTGCGGCCGACCGGTACGACGGCCGTCCCGGGCAGGACGTGAGCGCGCCAGAGGGTGCGACGCTGTGCCGCCGGGTGCCGCCGGGCCAGCGCGGGTGCGTCGTGGCTGGTCGCGCAGTTCCCCGCGCCGCTGACGGGGCGCTGCTCCAGCTCCCCTTCTTTATAGGGGCGCGGAGAACAGCGCGAACGCCTCCCCACCACGTTCTTTTAACGCCCCCACGTTTTCAGGGGCGCGGAGAACAGCGCGAACGGCCCCCACGGCGCCGCAGTGGCCCTGCGAACCGCGCCCCCCACGGCGCTCACGCGGTCCGTGCCGTACCGGTGCCTTTCTCGGCGTCCAAGGCATACACGCACCGGTCCTTGCTGCACGCGTACACCACCCCGTCCCGCACCACCGGCGACCCGGTGATCTCCCCACCCGTCGCCAGCTTCCACCGCAGCCGGCCGTCGTCGGCCTTCAGGGTGTAGAGGAGATGGTCGTTGGAGCCGAAGTGGATCCGGCCCTCCGCCACCACCGGCGCCCCCACCACGTCGCCGCCCGCCTGGAAACGCCACTTGGGCGTCCCGGTGACCGCGTCCAGGGTGTACAGCCCCTTGCCGCTGCCGACGTGCACGTGCCCGGCGGCCACCAGTACCGGCTCGATCGACGCGCGGGCCTCCGTCGCGATGCGCCAGCGGTCGCGGCCGTCGGCGGCGTCGAGGGCGTACACGGTGCCGAGGTAGTCCGCGAGGTAGATGCCGCCGCCGGTGACCGCGGGGCCGGGTACGAAGGCCGGCGGGGAGAGGAAGACGGCCGGCGCCTCGAAGTGCCAGCGGACGCGCCCCGTCGCCGTGTCGAGGGCGATGACGCGGGTGCCCGCCGAGGCGTACACGAAGCCGTCGGGGGCGTGGGCGAGGCGGACCGGGACGCCGCCGCAGGAGGCCGCGTCGCCGATGGGGTAGGACCAGCGCTCCTCGCCGGTCCGGGCGTCCAGCGCGCGCAGCCGGGCGTCCTGCCAGACGAAGACCGTGCCCTCGTGCAGGGAGGGCCCGGACTCGGGGGCCTCGAAGTCGGTCTGGGCGCCGGACAGCTCCCAGAGTTTCTGCCCGTTGGAGGCCTCCCAGGCCTGGACGCCGCCGCCCCGGGTGCCGGTGACGAGGGTGCCGCGGTCGGCCTTGAGGGCGTACACCCAGGCGTCGGTGGACAGCCGCCACAGGTCGCCGCCCTCGCGGGCCTCCAGGGCGAACAGGGTCGGTCCGTCGGAGGCGTGGATACGGCCGTCCGCCACCGCCATGGACCAGGCGACGTCACGGGTCTTGAAGCGGCGCCGGCCGGTGGCGACGTCGAGGGCGTGCACCTCGAAGGAGGTGACGTAGACGAGGTCGCCGTCGACGGCCGGGGTGCCCCAGACGTCGTTGGACATCCGGAACCGCCAGGGCCGCCAGCCGGACGCCGTCTCCGGGGGCTGGACGGGCACGGGCGGTACGGCGGGGTCGGCGCCGTTGACGCCGGGGCGCGGCCGGGACCAGCTGGCCACCAGGCCGGCCTCGGGCGGGGGCGCCTGGACGGCGGCGGCGCGGGCGTCGGCGACCCGCGGGCCGGGGCCGATCGGCACCTGGGCACCGGCCAGCCGGACCGGGCCGGCGTCGGGGCCGGGGGCGCCGACCGGGACCGGGACCACGGGGTCGTAGGAGGGCGGCGGGGGGACCGCGAGCCGGCCGCCGCTGCGGGCGCCGGACGGGTTGGCGGAGGGCTTCACGGCCGGGCGGCCGCCGCGCCGGGACTCGATCAGCGCGACCGCCTTCTCGGGCAGCCACGCGGACGCCGTGCCGCTGTCGTCGGAGCCGGAGCCGAAGAGATGGGGGGCCAGCTGGGCCTGGAGGTCGGCCGGGTTGGGGCGGCCGACGGCCTCCATCTGCATACAGGACTCGATGAGGGGGCGGAGTTCCTCCGGGAGTCCTTCGAGGTCCGGGCCCTCGCGCAGCAGCATGAAGACGGTCTCGACCGGGTTGGCGCCGTGGAAGGGCGGGTGGCCGGTGGCGGCGAAGACGAGCATGGAGCCGAGGGAGAAGACGTCGCTGGCGCCGGTGACGCTGCGGGAGTCCTTGGCCTGCTCGGGGGACATGTAGGCGGGGGTGCCGACGGCGACGTTCGTCATCGTCAAACGGGTGTTCGAGACGCCGGACGCGATGCCGAAGTCGATGACCCGGGGGCCGTCCTCCACGACCAGGACGTTCGACGGTTTCAGGTCCCGGTGCACGAGCCCGGCGCCGTGGATGGACTGGAGCGCCTCCGCGACGCCCGCCGCGAGCCAGCGGACCGCCTGGGCCGGGAGCGGCCCGCAGTCGTTCACTATCTCTTCGAGGGAGGGCGCGGGAACGTACGCGGTCGCCAGCCACGGCACCGCCGCGCGCGGGTCGGCGTCGACCACGGCCGCCGTGTAGAAGCCGGAGACCGCGCGGGCCGCCTCCACCTCGCGGGTGAAGCGGACCCGGAACAGCTGGTCCTCTGCGAGTTCGGTCCGGACCGTCTTGATCGCCACGCGCCGGCCGGACGCCGAGCGCGCGAGATAGACCAGCCCCATGCCGCCGGCCCCCAGCCGTCCCAGCACCTCGAACGGCCCGATCCGCCGCGGATCGTGCTGCGTCAGCTGATCCACCACTTGCCTGCCACCTCCCCGTACGGGCCCCGTCCACCCACATATGTACGCGACCCCGTGCAGCGTCTCACCACCGCACCGCCATGGCGGCACGCACCCCGATTCTTCCTGGCCCGGGCACAGGTTGCGAACCCGGCGACGAATCGGGGTGTCACATGACAAAGTGAGACATTTATCCACCGAGACCCGTCAGTTTCCGGCCTCAGCGTTGCAGCAGCGCGAAGGACGCCCCCTGATTGTCGGTCACGACGGCCACTTTTCCGTACGACGTCTCGAAGGGCGGCGCCTGGACCCGGCCGCCCAGCTGCCGCACGGCCTCGACCGCGGCCCCCACATCCCCGGTGCGGAAGTGGACCACGAACTGCGGCGGCATCCCCGCGTAGAAGACGTCGGAGAGGGGGGCGCGGCCGAAGTCCGGGTCGGCGTCGGCGCCGAACAGGGCGTCGGCGAAGAGGTGGCCGTAGAAGATGTTGGCCGCGTCCGTGTCGCTGGTGTAGAGCTGCGCCCAGGCGAAGGTGCCGGGGGCGTGCCGGACGCCGAAACCGGGGTGACCCGCGGCCTGCCAGAGGCCGAAGACGGCACCCTGGGGGTCGGCGACCAGGGCGGCGATGCCGAGGTCACGGACGGGGACCGGGTCGTTCACGATCTGGCCGCCGGCGGCCAGGATCCGCCGGGCGAGGTTCCGGGCGTCCGGGGTCGCGAAGTACACCGTCCAGACGGTGGGCATCCGGCCGTCCCGCTTCCGCGCCAGCCTGGCGACGGCCGCGCCGTCCAGCCGGGCCCACACCGCTCCCGGCCCGGCGTCCTCGAAGGTCCATCCGAAGAGCCCGCCGTAGAACCGCTTGCCCGCCTCGACGTCGGGAAGCTGCACGTCCACCCAGCACGGAACGCCCTCTGTGTATGCGGATGCCCTGTTTTCGGCCATGTCGTCAAAGTAACCGCCCGGCTCGCACCCCGCAGACCAGCCGCACCACCTGGGGTGGCACCCCCCACGCACCCCTCACCCACCCCCCATACACCCGTGCACCCCATTTGCAGTCGGCCGAATCGCGCTCCGATCACCCCTCGGTAAGCTGACGGCATGACAGGACAAGTGCGTACCGTCGACGGCCGCGTGGCCGGCCGGCGTGGGCAGGCGACCCGGCAGAAGCTGCTCGACTGCCTCAGCGAGATGCTCAGCTCCTCCCCTTACCGGGACGTCAAGGTCATCGATGTCGCCCGGAAGGCGGGTACTTCGCCCGCGACCTTCTACCAGTACTTTCCGGACGTCGAGGGCGCCGTCCTGGAGATCGCCGAGCACATGGCCACCGAGGGCGGCCAGTTGACCGAGCTGCTGGCGGGGCGCTCCTGGGTCGGCAAGGCCGGCTGGGCGACCGCGCAGGAACTCGTGGACGGTTTCCTGGAGTTCTGGCGCAGGAACGACGCGATCCTGCGCGTGGTCGACCTCGGCGCGGCCGAAGGGGACAAACGGTTCTACAAGATCCGTATGAAGATCCTCAACTCGGTGAACAACTCCCTGACCGACTCCATCACGGAGTTGCAGTCCAAGGGCAAGGTCGACAAGGACGTGAACCCGGCGGCCATGGCCGGTTCACTGGTCGCGATGCTCGCGGCGGTCGCCTCGCACCAGAAGGGCTTCCAGTCCTGGGGCGTGAAGCAGGCCGAACTCAAGCCGAACCTCGCGCTGTTGGTGCACCTGGGCGTGACCGGGAAGAAGCCCACGAAGTAACCCGCGCCCTGCGTCCTGTCTGGCAGGCGGCGGTTCACCGGAGGTGGGCCACCGCCTGTTGCGCTACCCGTTCCGTCACGCCGGCAACGGGCGGTCCCGGACCACGTGCTTCATCACCAGGGTCGAGGTGAGGCGCTGCACGCCCGGCAGGGTCGCGAGCCGTTCGTCGTAGAGCCGCTGGAAGGCGGCGAGGTCGGCGGTGGCCACCCGCAGCAGATAGTCGGGCTCGCCGAACAGCCGCTGTGCGTCCAGCACATGGGGGATCTCCGCGATCGCCCGCTCGAAGTCGGCGACCGTGTCCCGGTCCTCCTGCCGCATGGAGACGAAGACCAGCGCCTCGAAGGTCAGCCCCACGGCGGCCGGGTCCACCACCGCCCGGTACCCGCTGATCGCCCCCGCCCGCTCCAGCTCGCGCAGCCGACGGTGGCACGGCGAGACGCTCAGCCGCACCCGCCCGGCCAGCTCGGTCACGGTCAGCCGCCCGTCCTGCTGAAGCTCGGCAAGAATTTTCCGGTCCACGTCGTCCATGGGGAAGATTCTCCCCCGGATCAGCAGGCCGCGAGCAAATTTCGACAACACTTTCGGGCCTTTCACGCTCTCATGTCCCTGCCATGGACACCGGACCCCTGATTTCCTTCCTCGCCGTGGACCTGCTGCTGGTGTGCGTGCCGGGCGCCGACTGGGCGTTCGTGATCGCCGCCGGAGTGCGCGGCCGCTCGGTACCGCGCGCGGTGGCGGCCCTGGTCGCCGGATACGCGCTGCACACGGCGCTCGCGGTCGCGGGGCTCGCGGTGCTGGTGGCGAGTTCGCCCGCGCTGCTCACCGCGCTGACGGTGGCCGGAGCCGCCTATCTGGTGTGGCTGGGGTGGAGCGTACTGCGGCGCCCTGCGGTACCGGTGGAGCAGGAAGAGGCGACGGCCGGGCCGGGCTTCTGGCGGGGTGCGGCGATCAGCGGCCTCAACCCCAAGGGCCTGCTGCTCTACCTCTCCGTGCTCCCCCAGTTCCTGGTGACGCAGGGCGACCACGCCCCCGTGGCCGCCCAGACGGCCGTACTGGGCGGCCTCCACATGGCGGCCTGCGCGGCCGTCTACCTCGCCGTCGGCACCCTGGCCCGCCGCCTGCTGTCGGCGCGCCCGAGGGCGGCCCGGGCGGTCACCCGCACCTCGGGGGCGGCGATGCTGGGCATCGGCGCGCTGCTGCTGGCGCAGCACGCGCTATGACGTTCCAGCAGGCGTTCCGCCCGACGTCCGGCGCATGAGCCGGAAGACCCTGATCTCCCGGTCCACGCGTTCCTGGTAGGTCGCGTACGGCGGCCAGAAGCCCAGCAGCGCCCGCCAGGCCGCCGCCCGCTCCTCGCCCGCCAGCAGCCGGGCGGTGACCGGGATGTCCCGCCCCTTCCAGCTGATCTCGGCATCGGGATGACCGAGGAGGTTGTGGGTCCAGGCAGGGTTGCCGGTCCGCCCGAAGTTGGAGCCGACGAGAAGCCAGCCGTCGCCCTCCGGCATGCACGCCAGCGGCGTGCGGCGGGGCAGTCCGCTGCGCGCCCCGGTGGAGGTGAGGATCACCCCCGGCAGCAGCTGGGCGCTGAGCAGCGTCCTTCCCCGGCTGATCCGGTGCACGGCCCGGTCCAGGACCGGGATCACATGCGGGGCGACCTTCGCGAACCCCCGGGTGGCGGAGACCTTCTGCACCAGCCGTTCCCCGATCACATCGCCACCGCCGTTCCCTCGAACAGCCCGGCCCGGTCGGCCGCGTGCCCGCGCAGCCGGTGCACGGGCCCGAAGAGCAGCTCGTCCCCGGCCGCCCGCTTGAAGGCCAGGTGCGCCTCGTGCTCCCAGGTGAACCCGATCCCGCCGTGCAGCTGGATCCCCTCCGCGGCCGCGGTCCGCAGCGCCTCCAGCGCCTGGGCGAGGGCCAGTCCGCCCGCCGGCTCCCCCTGGGCCGTCGCCCAGGCCGCGTAACAGGCGGCCGACCGGGCCGCCCGTACCGCCACATGCACATCGGCCAGCCGGTGCTTGACGGCCTGGAACGACCCGATCGGCCGCCCGAACTGCTCCCGCTGCTTCACGTACTCCACCGTCCGCTCCAGCGCCCGGTCCGCGGCCCCCACGGCCTCGCCCGCGAGCACCGCGGCCACAGAGTCGCCGAGTGCGGCGAGGGCGGGCCGGATGTCGGTGTCCTCGTCGCCCACCGGTTCCGCGGCCACGTGGCGCAGTTGGACCCTGGCCTGGGGGCGGGTCGGGTCGAGGGTGGTGCGCCGGGTCCGTACGACCCCGTCGGCGTCCCCCGCCACCAGGAAGAGCAGGACGCGCGAGCGGGCGTACCCGCCGGCGTGCGCCGGGACCAGCAGCAGTCCGGCGCTGTGCCCGTCCAGCACCTGGTCGGCCTCTCCGTACAGCTGCCACCGGTCCCCCCTGGGCCGCGCCTGGACGCCGCCGGCCCGTCCGCCGCCGGCCCAGTCGCCGCCGCCAGGACCGGTGAGCGCGAGGGCGGTGCCGAGCCGGGTGCCGGGGACGGCGAGGGCGGCGGTGAGGCTGCCGTCGGCGATCCTCGGGAGCAGCTCGGCGCGTTGGGCGTCGGTGCCGAGGGCGAGCAGCAGCGGGGCGGCGAGGACGGCGGTGGCGAGGAAGGGAGAGGGGGCGAGGGCGCGCCCCAACTCCTCTGCGGCCAGCGCGACTTCCGTGACGGAGCAGCCGGCGCCGCCGTACTCCTCGGGCAGGGCGAGTCCGGGCAGGCCGAGTTGTTCGCCGAGGGCGGTCCACAGGGCGGGGTCGTGCCCCTCCGGCCTGTCGACGGCGGCCCGTACGTCCTGCGTCCCACATCGCTTGTGGAGCAGTTCACGCAGGGCGCGCCGGATCTCGTCCTGCTCGTCGGTGAAGCGGGCGTCCATGACCGGACCTCCTGACGATCTGACGGCCCGTCATGCTAGGGGCAGTGGATGCAGATGCACAGGGGCGGAGTGGAGCGGATCTGATGTACCGTCAGATTCATGACCGGACCCCGCAAGGTCGCCGTGGTCGGCGTGGCCCTGTCCGACTGCGGCCGCGTGGACGACGCCACCGCCTACGCCCTGCACGCCCAGGCGGCCCGCCGCGCACTGGCCGACGCGGGCCTCGGCCGGGAGGTGGTCGACGGCTTCGCCTCCGCGGGCCTGGGCACCCTGGCCCCGGTGGAGGTGGCCGAGTACCTGGGCCTGCGCCCCACCTGGGCGGACTCCACCTCGGTCGGCGGCTCCACCTGGGAGGTCATGGCGGCGCACGCGGCGGACGCGATCGCGGCGGGCCACGCCAACGCGGTCCTGCTGGTGTACGGCTCGACGGCCCGCGCCGACATCAAGGCGGGCCGCAGGACCGGCAATCTGTCCTTCGGCGCCGGGGGGCCGCTCCAGTTCGAGGTCCCCTACGGCCACACGCTCATCGCCAAGTACGCGATGGCGGCCCGCCGGCACATGATCGAACACGGCACGACGATCGAGCAGTTGGCCGAGGTGGCGGTCCAGGCACGGGCGAACGCGGCGCTGAACCCGGAGGCGATGTTCCGCACCCCGGTCACGGTCGACGAGGTCCTGTCCGGCCCCATGATCGCCGACCCCTTCACCAAACTGCACTGCTGCATCCGCTCCGACGGCGGCGCGGCGGTGCTGCTGGCGGCCGAGGAGTACGTACGGGACTGCCGTACCGCGCCGGTGTGGGTCCTCGGCACGGGTGAGTGCGTCTCGCACGCGACCATGTCGGAGTGGGCGGACTTCACGGTGTCCCCGGCGGCGGTGAGCGGCGACCTCGCCTTCCGGCGGGCGGGCGTACGGCCCTCGGAGGTGGACTTCGCCGAGATCTACGACGCCTTCACCTACATGACGCTGGTGACCCTGGAGGACCTCGGCTTCTGCGCGAAGGGCGAGGGCGGGGCGTTCGTGGAGAAGGGGCGGCTGCGGGTCGAGGGCGGTGAGCTTCCGGTGAACACGGACGGGGGCGGGCTGTCGGCCCAACACCCCGGGATGCGGGGGCTGTTCCTACTTGTGGAGGCGGTACGGCAGCTGCGCGGCGAGGCCGGTGACCGGCAGGTGCGCCGGGCGGACGGGGGGCTGCCGAAGCTGGGGGTGGCGTCGGGGACGGGGGGCTGGTTCTGCTCGTCGGGGACGGTGGTGCTGGGGCGGGGGTGACACGGGGGGCGGGTGCTGGGGCGGGGGGACACCGGGGGCGGGTGCAGGGGTGGGGGACGCGGGCCGGGGAAGGACGGCGGCGACCTTTTCGGCCGCGGCGACCTTTCGAGCCGCGCAAGCTTTCGGGCCGCGCCAACCTTTCGGGCCGCGCAACCTTTCAAACCGCGGCAACCTTTCCGGCCGTGGCGGCGACCGCGTACCGGAAGCTTCGACGTTCGGGACGAGACGTTCGAAGGACGTGCACCGCCGAACCGCGTAAGGATCGCCTGTGGCCTCCTCCTCACATCGCCGTCGCCCGCGCCGGGACCAGGACTTCGAGTGGCGCCCGGTCCGCGGCCCCCTCCTCGCGGTGGCCGCCGTGGCCGCCGTCGCCCTGGTCGTGACCCTGGTCGTCGCCTTCCGCCCCGGCGACTCGGCCGGCGCCGGGCAGGGGGCCGCGGACCGGGCGGTGTCCGCGGCCTCGGCCACGGCCTCCTCGGAAGCCGAGGCGAGCGCTACGGCGACGGAGACGGCATCGGCGACGCCCTCGAAGGGATCGTCGGCGTCGTCGAAGCCCACGGCGGGCGCACGGACCACGCCGACGGCGTCCGCGGCTCCTTCCGCCACCCCGGCCCGGCGCGCGGCGGCCGGCACCGCCCGCACCCCGTCCACCACCACGGCCCCCGCGGCCGGCCGGATCCGCCCCGGCGCCTCCTACCAGGGGGTCGCCACCTCCTACGACGTCGGCAACGGCGACGGCGCCTGCTCGTTCGGCCCGACCGACGACGTCATGACCGCGGCGATGAACACCGCGGACTACGAGACGGCGAAGGCGTGCGGGGCGTATGTCTCGGTCCGCGCGGCGAGCGGCACGTCCCTCACCGTCCGCATCACCAACGAGTGCCCGGCGCCCTGTGCGGTCGGCCAACTAGACCTGAGCCAGCAGGCGTTCGCGAAGCTCGCGCCGCTCTCGGCGGGCCGGATCGCGATCACCTGGAGCCTGCTGAGCCCGGCCACCTCGGACACGGTGTCGATCCGCTACAAGACCGGTTCCACCCAGTACTGGTGCGGCATCCAGGCGATCGGCCACCGCAACCCGCTGGCCCGCCTGGAGGTCCGCACCGGCGGCGGCTGGCTCGCGCTGACCCGCACCGAGTACAACTACTTCCTCTCCGAACAGGGCACCGGCTGCGGCGGCGAGCTCCGCCTCACCGACATCTACGGCGAACAACTCACCGTGCCCGCGCTCCCGGTACGCCCGGACACGGTCCAGCGGACCGGGGTCCAGTTCGCCCGGCACTGAGGGGCGTCTCAGCCGCGCACCGGCACGATGCGATGGCCGCGGCGGCGGCCGGGGGCGTGGACGAGGGTGACGCCGACGTGGTTGCGGGCGATCACCCAGGCGACGGGGGCGACGACCAGGGTCACGGCGGCCGCGGCCACGCTGATCGGGAGGAGCAGGGGCGGCGACTGCCCGGCCGGAAGGGTCCGGCCGCCCTCGTGGACGGCGTAGGCCAGCGAGGCGGCGAACAGGGCCAGCCCGAGCAGAAAGACCGTGCCCCAGGTCAGGCGGATGCGCCGGGTGCGGGCGTGGTCGCGGACCTCGGCGACGAGCGCGGCCGAGCAGACCGGGCACTCCAACTCGACGCGGTCCCGGCCTTCGGCGGGCCGGACCAGCCGGAAGTCACGCGCGGCCCAGGTGACGGTCCGCGTCGTGGGCCGCCCGGCGTCGCCGAGTAGGTGGCGTACGGCCACTCGCACGGTCCTGGGTCCCCTCATACCGGACAGTGTGGGGCCGGGGCACAGGTGTTCGCAGGGATTTGCCCGGAGGTGCCCCGAAGTCCGGCACCCGGGCACCTCCGGGCACGCCGGGCCGCCGTACGACGTCCTGATGGCGCGGCCACGCGGGGTCCCCGAGTGATACTCGGCACATGGCAGCAACGGATCTTCACACGCTCCTGAAGTCGCTCCGGGTCTGGTCCCCCGAGACCACGGAGCTACGGCCGTTCGACCCGGCGTCGGCACCCGATGCCCCGCTCCCCCTGTTCACCACGTGGTTCGCGGAGGCGGTGGCGGCCGGGCAGCCGGAGCCGCACACCGTGTCGCTGGCCACGACGGACGAGGCGGGCCGGGCGGACGTACGGATCGTGATGCTGCACGGCGCCGACCCGGACGGCTGGTCCTTCGCGTCACACCTGACCAGCCGCAAGGGGCATCAGCTGAACGCCCGCCCGTACGCGGCGCTGGCCTTCTACTGGCCGGTGCTGGGCCGCCAGGTCCGGCTCCGCGGGCCGGTCACCGCGGCCCCGTGGGAGGAGGGCCAGGCGGACCTGCACGCCCGCTCGACGGGCGCCCTGGCGGCGGCGCTCACCGGCAGGCAGAGCGGGATCCTGTCCTCGCTCGAGGAGCTGCGGGAGGAGTCGGAGGCGGCCTGGGAACGGGCCCGCGCCGACCCGAGGACCCCCTCCCCCACCTGGACCCTCTACCGGCTGCGCCCGGAGGAGGCCGAGTTCTTCCAGGGCGACCCGGAACGACGGCATGTCCGGCTCCGGTACGTCGGGGAGGAGGACGGGACTTGGCGGCAGCAACTGCTGTGGCCGTGAACGGGCGCCACGGCGACACCCACCGGCCGTGAACGGGCGCCACGGCGACGCCCACCGGTCGTGCGCGGCGGTCCCCTCTACTCCCGATCCTCGAAGTCGTACGCCGCCCAGTCGGCCACCTGCCGGTAGCCGATGCGCTGGTAGAGCGCGTTGCTCGTCGGGTTCGCCAGGTCCGTGAAGAGGAGGACCTCGCCGACGCCCCGGGCCAGGGCCGCCCGGCTGACCTCCGTCGTCACCGCGCCGGCGTAGCCGCGGCCGCGCAGCTCGCGCGGGGTGTAGACGGGCGCGACCCGGGCCTGCCCGGCGACCGTCGGGGTCACACCGGCCATGGACACCGGGGTGCCGTCGGGGGTCTCCCAGAGCGTGACGCCGCCGTAGGAGAGCCGGAAGTCGGCCCAGTCCTCGGCGTCCCGACCGCCCGGCAGGCCCGCGTCGGCGACGAATCCGCAGTACCAGCGGATCAGCAGCTCCCGGTCCGCCGGCCCGGCCACCCTCGCCCGGCCCTCCGGCACCGGGGCGGGGACCGTCAACTCGTCCAGCCGGTAGAGCCGTTCGAGGTCCTGGAGCTTCCCGGGCGTCCCGGTCCGCCGTTCCCAGGCCGCCACGAACGCCTCCGCCGTGGCGCGTTCGGCGGCGAACCCGGAGACCGGGTGGCCGAGGTCGAGGAGCCGGGAAGCCAGCGCCTCGGCCTCCCCGGCCGTGAGGCGGGTGGTGCGCAGGGCGTACGGCGGGGTGTGCAGCAGGGCCGCGCCCACGCTGCCGTCGCTCCGGGTCAGGTGGCCGAGGAGCGGGGGCCGGTCGCCATACGCCGACGGGCCGCTGTGCCGCAGCTGCTGGGTCACCGTCAGATGGACGGTGTGCAGGTCCGGACGGGAGCCGAGGAAGTCCTGGGCGTGGCCGAGGAATTCGTCCACGTCGGAGGTGAAGTGCCAGTCGGACGCGTCGAATGCGCTGGGCGCGTCGGATGCATCGGATGCATCGGATTCGCCGGACGCGTCGGATGCGGGGGACGTGGGGGACGTGGGGGAAGCTTCGGATTCGGGTGTCTCAGGGGCCATGCTCGATGGTGGCGGCCGGCCGCCACCCCTCGCACGTGAATTAATCCACTGACGGGTCCGGGTCCGAGGCGAGGCGGGCGTGCAGGTGGGCGTCCCGGAACGCGCTCGGCCGGCCCGCCTCGAACATCGCGCCCCGCAGCGTCCCCTCGTACGGGAAACCGCATGTCTGCGCTATCCGGCAGGACGCCTCGTGGCCGAGGGCGTGCCCGAGCTCCAGGCGGTAGAGGCCCAGCTCGGTGAAGGTCCAGCGGGCGGCCAGGGCCAGGGCGTGGGTGGCGACCCGGCGGCCCCGTGCCTCGGGGAGCACCCAGTAGCCGACCCGGGCGCATCGGGACACCCGGTCGATCATGTTGATGCCGATGTGCCCGAGGGTCGTACCGCTCTTCGCGTCCGCGATCCGGAACGGCGCGCAGCCCCCGGCGGCCGCCTGCTCGCGCTGCCTCAGCAGGGCGGCACGGGCCCCTGCGAGGTCGATGTCCGGCTGGAGCGGGGTGTTCCAGCGGAGGAAGTCCAGGTCGGTACGGCCGCACAGCCAGGCCTCGGCGTGGGCCCGCGAGTCCGGGTTCCAGTGGTCGAGGCGCAGGCCGTGACCGTGCGGGGCGACGTCGGGGCGGCGGGCGGCGGGCTGTTCGTCGATCTGGGCCATGGGGTCATTGAAGCCTCTGTGCCGGGTGATGGCCCAGCCCGTTTCGGCACGCCCCTTGTTCTGACGGCCCCCCGCGCTGGCCCCTCCCTGCCCAGGCCCCTCCCTGCCCAGGCCCCTCCCTGCCCAGGCCGCTCCCAGCCCAGGCCTCCCTTTTCAGCGCGCCGCGGGCCGGAACACCGGCACGCCCTCCCGGAAGGCGACCGCCAGCTCCAGTCCGGCGCACGGCTCGGGCGTGTCCACCAGCTCGGTCATCATGCGCGGTCCCTCCGCCAGGTCGACCACGGCGGCGACGTACGGGACGCGGTCGCCGAAGGGCGGGAGGTCGTTGCGGTGCACGACGGACCAGGTGTAGAGGTTCGCGCGGCCGGACGCGGGCTCCCAGGTGACGTCCTCGCTCCAGCAGTGCGGGCAGAACTCCCGGGGGTAGTGGTGGGCCCGGCCGCAGGAGGCGCAGCGGCGGAGCAGGAGCCTGCCCTCGGCCGCCGCCTCCCAGTAGGGGCGGGTGAAGGCGTCCGGTTCGGGGAGGTCGTACCGCCGCGTGGCCGGGCGGGCCCGGTCGGCGGTCGGCGCGGTCGGTGCACTCGTCGCATCCATGAATCTGACGTTATGTCAGGCCGGTGCGGGAGCCCAGAGGGCGATGGGAAAAAGCTGTGCGCTTCCCGTAGGACTGTGGGTCCGCCATGAATCCCGGCGGATTGTTGACGATTTTGTCGGCGCCAAATTACGTTCGCAGGCGCAAGGTCAAGGAGCCCGCACACGAGAGGCAGCAAGGTGAAGCACAGGGCAGTGAAGCGCAGGACCGTGGTCATGGGCATCGGCGCCACGGCCGGTGTCGCAGCAGTCGGCGGCATCGCCCTCAGCGCACAGGCGTCGAGCGACTCCTCGTCGGGCTCCTCGGGCTCCCTGAAGTTCGACCCGGACGCGTACACGAAGCTGACGACGACCGTCACGGACACGGCCGGCGACGACCACTCGGTGACGTACCACTTCTGGAAGGCGATCACCTACGTCGCCAACCCCGTGGACGAGACCTACCAGTCGCTCGTCGTCAGCGCCCCGGTCGAGATCGACGGCGAGACGGTCGACCCGACGAACGCGCCGATCCTGTTCGCCAACTCGGTCGGCGGGTACCTGCCCTCCTCCGTGGCGGACGCCACCGGTGTCGGCGCCGGCGGCATGAGCGCCGGCGGCGGTGCCCCCGGCGGTGCGCCCACCGGCAGCGCCGCGCCCAGCGCCTCGGCCTCCACCACCTCCAACGCGAACGGCAACACCAACGCCACCGGCGGCGCCACCGCCTCCAACCAGCTGCTGGCCCTGGCCGCCGGCTATGTGGTGGTCGAGCCCGGCGCCCGCGGCCGTACCCTCAAGAACGCCGACGGCGCGTACTACGGCACCGCCCCCGCCGCGATCGTCGACCTCAAGGCGGCCGTGCGGTACGTGAAGGCCAACCGCGGCCTCATCCCCGGCGACGTCGACCGGATCGTGTCGGCCGGCACCAGTGCGGGCGGCGCCCTGTCCTCGCTGCTCGGCGCCTCCGGCGACAGCCCCATCTACGACAGGTACCTCAAGGAGATCGGCGCGGCCGACGCCTCGGACGCGATCTTCGCGACCGGCACCTGGTGCCCGATCACCGACCTGGAGCACGCCGACGGCGGCTACGAGTGGAACTGGGGCTCCAACGTCACCCAGTCCACCGGCAAGGTCGTCGACCAGACCGTGTCGAAGGACCTGCGGGCGCAGTTCGCCGAGTACCAGGCGAGCCTGAAGCTGCGCGGTCTGGACGGCTTCGGCCCGCTGACCGCCCGCAACTACGACGCGTACCTGGTCAAGCAGTACCTGGAACCGTCCGCCACCACCTACCTCGCCGCCCTGTCGGACTCGGACCGCGAGACCTATCTGGCCGCCAACACCTTCATCACCTGGTCCGGCGGCAAGGCCACCTTCGGCTGGGACGACTACCTCACCCACGTCGGCGCCCGCAAGAAGACCACCCCCGCCTTCGACGCCTTCGACCTGTCCGCCGGCGAGAACAATGAGTTCGGAGCGGGTACGACCGAAAGCCGCCACTTCACGGCCTACGGCGCGAAGAATGACTCCACCGGTCTCAGCAGCAAGCGGGTCGCGAGCGACGTCCCCGAGAAGCTGAACCTGATGAACCCGATGTACCACCTGGTGGAGAAGGTCAACGAGAAGCGCTCGAAGCACTGGTGGATCCGCCTCGGCACCAATGACACCGACACCTCGCACGTCATCTCCGCGAACCTGGCGGCCCGCCTGGACAACCTCGGCGACGACGTGAACCACCTCTACTACTGGGACCAGGGCCACGGCGCCAACACCGACCCGGGCGACTTCATCACCTGGATCGCCGAGGTGACGGGCTTCGGCAAGGGCAAGGGAAACAGCGGCGACGACGGCACCAGCAAGAAGGGCGAGCGGGACTGAGAAACCGCCGCGGAAGTAAGAACCTCTCACAATCGAGATAGGCCCCTCACGACCGCGATAGCTTCCCCGAACGCGGTGTTCTTTTCCCGTCTGTCTAAGGACACCGCCCACCCGCGCCGTCGGGCTCCCGCGCACCGGAGCCCGGCGGCGCGGGCCTTTTCGCGCACCTTCTCTTCGGTTTCCGTTCAGATGAAGTGGGCTACGTCACAAGTCCCACCCACTTCTCCTACGGGTGTGATCAATCCGCAACCAATTCCGGTCTTGACCGAGACCCATCAACGTGACGCGTGATTACGCTCCCGCCCATGGCCGTGTTTCCCCCCACCGTCTCGCCCGTCTACGTCATCGGCGCCGGCCCCGGAGGGCTAGCCGCCGCGTACGCGCTGCGAGCCCGGGGCATCCGCGCCGTCGTCCTGGAGAAGTCCGACGACGTCGGCTCCTCCTGGCGCCACCACTACGACCGCCTGCGTCTGCACACCACCCGCCGTCTCTCCGCGCTGCCCGGGCTGCCCATGCCGCGCCGCTTCGGCCGCTGGGTCTCCCGCGACGACGTGGTGCGCTATCTGGAGAAGTACGCCGAGCACCACGAACTGGAGATCGTCACCGGCGTCGAGGTCTCCCGGGTGGAGCGCTCGTCCGACGGCGACGGCTGGCTGCTGCACGCCTCCGGCGGCCGGGAGCTGACCGGCTCCGCGGTGGTGGTCGCCACCGGCTTCAACCACACCCCGCGCATCCCGGGCTGGCCCGGCCTGGCCTCCTACGGCGGCCGGTTCCTGCACGCCGGCGAGTACCGGAACGCCGCGCCCTTCGCCGGGCAGGACGTCCTCGTCGTCGGCGCCGGCAACACCGGCGCCGAGATCGCCGTCGACCTGGTGGCGGGCGGCGCCTCCCGGGTACGGCTCGCCGTCCGCACGGTCCCGCACGTCGTGCGCCGTTCCACCGCCGGCTGGGCCGCCCAGTACAACTCGATCCTGGTACGACGCCTCCCGGTGTCCCTCGTCGACCGGCTGGCCCGCACGATGGCCAAGGTCAGCGTGCCGGACCTGGCCGCCCAGGGCCTGCCCCGCCCCGACACCGGCCTTTACAGCCGGGTCAGGCAGGGTGCCATCCCGATCCTGGACGTCGGCCTCGTCGACGCGGTGCGGGAGGGGAAGGTGGAGATCGTGGCCGCCGTCGACGGTTTCGAGGACGGCAAGGTCACCCTCGCCGACGGCACCCTCGTCTCCCCCGACACGGTGATCGCCGCGACCGGATACGTGCGCGCGCTGGAGGACCTGGTCGGCCACCTCGACGTCCTCGACGACCGCGGCCACCCGGTCACCCACGGCCCCCGCACCCCGAAGAACGCCCCCGGCCTCTACTTCACCGGCTACACCAACCCCATCAGCGGCATGTTCCGGGAGATGGCGATCGACGCGGAGAAGATCGCGAAGGCGGTCGCCAAGCGCCGACGGACGGCGTAGGCCGCCGTCCCGGCAGGCTGCGCCGACCGCCTCGGGGACAAGCCCGGGGACAAGCCCGGGGACAAGCTCGGGGACGAGGCCGAATCTCCCCCCTCCGGCACGCCGCGGCGCTGGGACAATGAGGGTTTCTAGGGTCGCGGATCCGTGGGGCGGGGCGGTGCTGTGCGGCCGGGCGAGCGGGTGCCGCAGGACGTGCCGGGCACCCCCGCCGGCGGTGACGGGAGAGGCCAGGAGCGCTTTCGGTCTCAACTTTGCGTGCAGACCAGTTCCTGACGCAGCGTCAGTTCAGTAATCTGACACAGCGTCAGTTAATTGGGCTGTCACACAGGAGCGGGCGGAACGATGCTTGGATCAACCCACGGCACCCTCACCACCGACTCCCGCCGGGCCCGGGTCATCGCCTGCGGTGAGCAGCGACCCGGGCCCGCCGTCCACGGCCGGACGGCCGACGCGGACGAGCAGGACGTCAGCGGACGGCCGCTGTACGCGGACGTACCGGATCTGGACAGGTTCTTCCGGCCCGAGTCCGTCGCCGTGATCGGCGCCTCGGACGCCGAGGGGCGGCCCAACACCGGTATCACCCGGCAGATCCTCGACTGGGCCGAGCGGGTCGGGGCCCGGGTGCACCCGGTGCATCCGGGCCGGCCGTCGGTCTTCGGCATCGCCTGCGCTCCTTCCGTCGCCGACCTGCCCGAGCAGGTCGACCTCGCCGTACTCCTGGTCGCCGACCCCCTTCCGGTGCTCGAGGAACTGGCCGAGGCCAAGGTGCGGTTCGCCGTCGCCTTCGCCTCCGGGTTCGCCGAGACCGGCGAGGAGGGGGCCGCGGCCCAGGTCCGGCTCGCGGCCGCCGTACGCCGCTCCGGGCTGCGGCTGCTCGGCCCGAACACCAACCTGAACGCCTTCGAGCGCTTCCGGGACGACCTGGACGGACCGGCGATCGCGCTGATCACCCAGTCGGGTCACCAGGGGCGGCCCGTGTTCGCCGCCCAGGAACTCGGCATCCGCCTCTCGCACTGGGCGCCCACCGGCAACGAGGCCGACCTGGAGACCGCCGACTTCATCTCCTACTTCGCCGAGCGCCCTGAGGTCGGCGCCATCGCCTGCTATGTCGAGGGCCTCAAGGACGGCCGCGCCTTCCTGCTGGCCGCCGACCGCGCGGCCCGCCGCCAGGTGCCGGTGGTCGCCGTGAAGGTCGGCCGCACCGAGGCCGGCGCCCGCACCGCCGCCTCCCACACCGGCAAGCTGACCGGCGCGGACGACGTGATCGACGCGGCGCTGCGCCAGTACGGGGTGATCCGTGTCGACGGCCTCGACGAACTCCAGGACACCGCCGCCCTGCTGGCCCGGGCCCGGCCGCCGCGCGCCGACGGGGTGGTCGTCTGTTCGATCTCGGGCGGCACGGGTGCGCACGTCGCCGACCTGGCGTCCGGCCTGGGGCTGAAGCTGCCGGTGCTGTCCGAGGCACGGCAGGCCGAGCTGCACCAGTGGATACCGGAGTATCTGAGCGTGGCCAACCCGGTCGACAACGGCGGTCATCCGGTGGGCGACTGGCGCGGCCGGAAGATCATCGACGCGATCCTCGCCGACCCCGAGGTCGGGGTGCTGATCTGCCCGATCACCGGCCCCTTCCCGCCGCTCAGCGACCGGCTCGTGCGGGATCTGGTCGACGCGGCCGAGGCGACCGACAAGCTGGTGTGCGTGGTGTGGGGTTCGCCGGTGGGCACCGAACCCGCCTACCGCGAGGTCCTGCTGGGCTCCTCCCGGGTGGCCACCTTCCGCACGGTCGGCAACTGCCTCACCGCCGTCCGCGCCTACCTCGACCACCACCGCTTCGTCCGCGCCTACCACTCCCCCTTCGACGAGGCTCCGCGCACGCCCTCGCCCTCCTTCCGCAAGGCGCTCGCGCTGATGCGGCCGGGGCAGCAGCTGAGCGAGCACGCGGCGAAGCAGCTGCTGCGCGCGTACGGCATACGGGTGCCGCGCGAGCAGTTGGTGACCAGCGCGGCCGCCGCCGTGCGTGCGGCGGGCCTGGTCGGGTACCCGGTGGTGATGAAGGCGTCCGGCGCGCAGATCGCCCACAAGACCGAGCTGGGCCTGGTGAAGATCGGGCTGACCTCGGCCAGCCAGGTCCGGGACGCCTACCGGGAGCTGACCGACATCGCCCGCTACGAGGGCGTCACCCTCGACGGTGTGCTGGTCTGCCAGATGGTCGAGCGGGGCGTGGAGATGGTGGTCGGGGTCACGCACGACGCCCTGTTCGGCCCGACGGTGACCGTGGGGCTGGGCGGGGTCCTGGTCGAGGTCCTGCACGACGCCGCCGTACGCGTGCCGCCGTTCGGCGAGGAGCAGGCCCGGGGCATGCTCGCCGAACTGCGCGGGCGGGCCCTGCTGGACGGGGTCCGGGGGCGGCCGCCGGCCGACGTCGAAGCGCTCGTCGAGGTGGTCCTGCGCGTCCAGCGGATGGCCCTGGAACTCGGCGACCAGCTCGCCGAACTCGACATCAACCCCCTGATGGTGCTGCCCGAGGGGCAGGGCGCGGTGGCGCTCGACGCGCTGGCGGTGTGCCGCTGAGATGAACATGTCCCATTCCCCCCGTGAGCCCGCAAAGACCGAAGAGCCGGAAATTCCTGTTGAGTCATTGGTACTGCACGCCACTGACAACCAGGTCGCGCAGATCACCCTCAACCGCCCCGAGGCACTCAACGCCATCACCCCTGACCAGCGAGAACGCATCATCCACCTGCTTTCCGCGGCATCCGCGGACCCCGCGGTACGGGCCGTGGTGGTCACCGGAACCGGCCGGGGTTTCTGCGCGGGCGCCGACCTCCGCGGCGGCACCACGGCCGAACGCCTCCCCGGCGACGTGGCCCGCACCATCCGGCTCGGCGCCCAGCGTCTCGTCGCCGCCGTCCTCGACTGCGAGAAGCCGGTGATCGCGGCGGTCAACGGCACCGCCGCCGGCCTCGGCGCCCATCTCGCGTTCGCCTGCGACCTGGTCCTGGCCGCCGAATCCGCCCGTTTCATCGAGGTGTTCGTCCGCCGCGCCCTGGTCCCCGACGGCGGCGGCGCCTATCTCCTCCCCCGTCTGCTCGGCCCGCACCGCGCCAAGGAGCTGATGTTCTTCGGCGACGCCCTCTCCGCGCCGGAGGCCGAACGACTGGGCCTGGTCAACCGGGTCGTACCGGACGAGGAGTTGGCCAAGACGGCACGGGACTGGGCCGTCCGGCTCGCCACCGGCCCGACGCGCACCCTCGCCCTGACGAAGCAGCTGGTCAACGCGTCCCTGGACGGCGACCGGGCAGCCGCCTTCGCGGCCGAGTCCGCCGCCCAGGAGATCAACATGACGACGCGGGACGCCCAGGAGGGCCTGCGGGCCTTCGTGGAGCGCAGAAGCCCGGAGTTCCGGGGACGGTGAGGCCGGCCGCCGTACCGCCCGAAGAACGTCGGCAGCCCGGCCGCCGGCGCGGCCGCCGCGTTCGGATCACCGGCCGAACGGACCGGCCGCCGGTCACCGAACCGGTCACGAAGCCGTGCGCCGCGCAGGTCACGTGCCTCTCCCATCCATGGGCGCGGCGCAGGAAGCAGTCGTAAGGCATCCGGCACCGACCTTCCCATCTGACGTGCCGTCAGCTTCAATGAAGGGATGATGGGACACGCAGGGGCGGCCGCGGCCGCTGTCCGCTACCTCAGGTCGGCCCCCTCACCGGGGCCCGTGGAGGCGTTGCCGCGCCCGGAGTTGCGGTGTGTACGCGCGGACGAGCGGGCGCCGGTCGACCCGACGGAGTTCCGGCGGGTACTGGGGAACTTCGCGACCGGAGTGACCGTTGTCACCTCACCGGCCGCCGAAGGTGAACCGTCCCCCGCGGGTTTCGCCTGCCAGTCCTTCTCCTCCCTCTCCCTCGACCCGCCGCTGATCTGCTTCATGGTCGGCCGTACGTCGGCCACCTGGCCGCGTATCGCCCGCGCGGGCGTCTTCTGCGTCAACGTCCTCGGCGCGGGCCAGGGCGAGCTGTGCCGCGCCTTCGCGGTGAGCGGCGCGGACAAGTTCGCGGGCGTCGCGTACGACACCGCCCCGGTGTCCGGCGCACCCCGCCTGACCGGCGCCGCCGCCTGGATCGACTGCGCGATCCACGCCGTCCACACAGGGGGCGACCACCTGATCGTGGTGGGCCGGGTGAACGCGCTGGGCACGGCCGGCGATCCGGAGCAGGCGCCGCTGCTGTTCCACCGCGGACGGTTCACCGGGCTCGGAGCGGACGGCCAGAGGCCTCTCTAGACGGCCAGGGCGGGTACCACATCTCGCTAGACGGCCAGGGCGGGTACCTCGGCCGCCGGCCGGCGCCGGATCACCAGGGCCATCAGGGCCGCCGCCGCGCACAGGGCACCGGAGGCGTACCAGACCATGTCGTACGTGCCGAAGACGTCGCGGGCGACACCGCCGAGGTAGGCGACGAGGGCCGCGCCGATCTGGTGGGAGGCGAGGACCCAGCCGAAGACGATGGCGCTGTCCTCGCCGTAGTGCTCCCGGCACAGGGCCAGGGTGGGCGGGACGGTGGCGACCCAGTCGAGGCCGTAGAAGACGATGAAGAAGATCATCGGCGGGTGGATGGCGGGGCCCAGCAGCATCGGCAGGAAGAGGAGGGAGAGGCCGCGCAGGGCGTAGTAGACGGTGAGCAGCCGGCGGGGTTCGAAGCGGTCGGTGAACCAGCCGGAGGCGATCGTGCCGACGACGTCGAAGACGCCGATGACCGCGAGCAGCGAGGCCGCCGTGGTGACCGGCAGGCCGTGGTCGTGGGCGGCGGGCACGAAGTGGGTCTGGACCAGGCCGTTGGTGGAGGCGCCGCAGATCGCGAAGGTGCCGGCGAGCAGCCAGAAGGGCCCGGTGCGGACGGCGGAGAGCAGCACCCCGACCGTCCGGCGCGCGGCTCCGGTGACCGGCGCCGGCTTCGGTACGAAGTCCGCCGCGCCGTACGGCTTCAGGCCCACGTCGGCCGGGTGGTCGCGCAGCAGCAGCCAGACGAAGGGGACGACCGCGAGGGCGGCGAGGGCGACGGTGACGGCGGCCGGGCGCCAGTCGTACCGCTCGACCATCCAGGACAGCAGCGGCAGGAAGATCAGCTGGCCGGAGGCCGAGCCGGCGGTGAGGATGCCGCTGACCAGGCCGCGCCGCGTGCTGAACCAGCGGTTGGTGACCGTGGCGGCGAAGGCGAGGGCCATCGAGCCGGAGCCGAGGCCGACCAGCAGGCCCCAGCACAGCACCAGTTGCCAGGCCGCCGTCATCCACACGGTCAGGCCCGAGCCGACCGCGATCACGGTCAGGGCCACGGCCACCACCCGGCGGATGCCGAAACGATCCATCAGCGCGGCCGCGAACGGCGCGGTGAGCCCGTACAGCGCGAGGTTGACGGAGACGGCCGCGCCGATCGTGCCGCGCGACCAGCCGAACTCCTGGTGCAGGGGGTCGATGAGCAGGCCGGGCAAGGAGCGGAAGGCCGCCGCGCCGACGATCGTGACGAAGGTGACGGCGGCGACGAACCAGGCACGGTGGATGCGCGGGGAGCGGGTCGGCCTCGAGTCCTCGACGACGGGTGCGGCTTCGCTTGTCTGGGTCACGCCATAAAGCTTCGGCCGAGCGGACCGCTCCATCGAGTGGCCCGAAGGACAGTATTCGCTAGGATCGGGCCATGAGCAGTGACCCCGGCTTCCGCCCGCACCGCGTCGTCGTCCTCGCCCTCGACGGTCTGCTCCCCTTCGAACTGGGCATCCCGCACCGCATCTTCGGCCGGCCCAGGGACGCGCGGGGACGGTACCTGTACGAGGTGGTGACCTGCTCGGTCCGGCCGCCGGGAGCGGTCGAGACCGACGCCGACTTCGCGGTCCACGTGCCGCACGGCCCGGAGGCGCTGGCCACCGCCGACACGGTGGTCATCCCGGCGTCGTACGAGCTGGGCCCGGTCTTCGAGCAGGGCGTCCTCACCCCCGAACTGGCCGCCGCCCTCGCCCGCATCCGCCCCGGCACCCGCCTCGCCTCCATCTGCACCGGCGTCTACGTGCTGGCCGCCGCCGGTTACCTGGACGGCCGCCGCGCGACCACGCACTGGGCCGAAGCGGACCATCTCCAGCGGCTGTTCCCGCAGGTCAAGGTGGACGCGGACGTCCTGTTCATCGACGACGGGGACGTGCTGACCTCCGCCGGGGTGGCCGCCGGCATCGACCTGTGCCTGCACATGGTCCGCCGCGACCACGGTACGGCCGTCGCCAACGAGGTGGCCCGCCGTACGGTCGTACCCCCGCACCGGGACGGCGGCCAGGCCCAGTACATCCACCGGCCGGTCCCCGACCCGCAGGTCGCCGGCACCACGACTGCCCGCGCCTGGGCCCTCGCCCGCCTGCACGAGCCCATCCAGCTGCGGGACATGGCCGAGCAGGAGGCCATGTCGGTACGGACCTTCACGCGCCGCTTCCGCGAGGAGACCGGCATCAGCCCCGGCCAGTGGCTCACCCAGCAGCGCGTCGAACGCGCCCGTCACCTCCTGGAGTCCACCGAGCTCTCGATGGACCAGGTGGCCCGGGACGCCGGCTTCGGCACGGCCCAGTCGATGCGGCAGCACCTACAGACAGCGCTCGGCGTCACCCCGACCGCCTACCGCCGGACCTTCCGGACCGGCACCGGCGAAGCCCGTCGCCGCGACATCGCCGACAGCCTCCGCTGACCTCCCGGCCCGCCGTTTCTCGCCCCACCAGCCGATCCCGCTGAGCGCCAGGGTCACGCCCACTCCGGCCAGGACGGCCGTGGACGGCGCCACCACCCGCAGCAGGCCACCGGCGAGGGAGCCGGTCGCCGCGTAACCGGCGCCCGCGGCCGCGTACATGACGGAGTAGCCGGCGGCGTGGGCGCGCGGCGGGAGTGCCTCGCGCAGCGACAGGTTGCGGGTGAGCATCGCGGCCGACTGGAGGATGCCTGCGACGACGAGCGCGGACGCGATCCCCGCCGTGCGCGGTATCAGCGCCGCGAGCGTCACACAGAACGCCATGCCGGTCGTCAGCACCAAGCTGTGGGTACGCAGCCGCCCCGGCCAGCCGCGCAGGCCGTGCAGGAACGCGCCGAGCCCGCCGCCCACCGCCATCCCGGTCAGCAACGGCCCCGACCAGCCGACCCCGATCCCGCGCTGTTCCAGCAGGGCGGGCAGCACGAGTTCGGACAGCCCGAGCAGGGTCAGGCCGGCCGCGCCCGTGACGTACACCGGCCAGGCACCGGCCAGGACCCGCGCCAGGGGTACGTCCGACCGCTCGTCCGCGCCCCAGGCCGCCGGCAGGAGCCACAGTGCGGCCACTGAGGAGGCCATGAGAACGGCCGCGAGCCGCAACGGGGCGCCGGGGGCGACACCGAGGGCCAGGCCGGCCACCGCGGCCGGGGAGACCGCCCACACAGCGGCCGTCACCATCGACTCGACGGACAGTGCCTGCGCCGCCGAGCGCTCCGGGACGAGGTGGGTGAGCAGGGTGCGCAGGCCTCCGGTGGCGGCGGCCGGTGCGGCACCGGCGACGAACGCGAGGACGGCGAGGACGGCCGGATGCGCGTCCGGGAACAGGCCGAGCCCGGCGAATCCGGCGGCGCCGGTGGCGAGGCCGGCGGCCAGGTGCGCGCGGGCCCGCCCGGGGCGCAGCCGCATCCCGAGCACGGGGGCGCCCACGATCTCGCCGATCACATAGGCCGCCGCGAGCAGCGCGCCCAGCGAGTAGCCGCCGGGGCGCTCACGCACCAGGAACACCAGGGCCAGCGGGGCCATGGCGACCGGCGTACGGGCACCCACGGCGGTACCGGCCCAGATCAGGACCTGCTTGGACGCGACGTCACGGTAAGGCATGGGACGACGGTAGAGGGGTGCGCCGACAACGCCGAGGGGGTTTTCCCGCCGCTGTGGACAACCCGCCCCACACGCTCCCTAGAACGTCAGCACTCCCCGTGCCACCCGCCCCGCCTCCGCGTCGGCGCGGGCCTTCTCGAAGTCCTCCGCCGGGTAGGTCTCGGTCACCAGCTCGTCGAGCATCAGGCGCCCTTGGCGGTACAGCTCGGCGTACAGGGCGATGTCCCGCTGGGGGCGGGAGGAGCCGTAGCGGCAGCCGAGGATGGACTTGTCGAGGAACATCGAGGCGACGACGAAGGACGCCTCCGCGGTGGCCGCGGGGGTGCCGAGGAGGACGGCCTGGCCGTGCCGGTCCAGGAGGTCGACGGCCTGCCGGACCAGTTCGACCCGGCCGACGCACTCGAACGCGTGGTCCACGCCGGTCGGCAGCAGGTCCTTGACGCCGTCCGTCGAGGTCAGGAAGTCGGTGGCGCCGAACTGCCGGGCCACCTCCTCCTTGGCCGGGTTGGCGTCCACGGCCACGATCCGCAGCGCTCCCGCGATCCGGGCGCCCTGGATGACGTTGAGCCCGATCCCGCCGGTGCCGATGACCAGCACGGTGTCGCCGCGGTCGACGCGGGCGCGGTTCAGTACGGCGCCCACCCCGGTCAGTACGCCGCAGCCGATGAGGGCGGCCGAGGTCAGCGGGATGTCCTTCGGAATCCGTACCGCCTGCACGGCCTTGACGACCGTCCGTTCCGCGAACGCCGAGTTGGACGCGAACTGGTAGACGGGCCGGCCGCCGCGCGTGAACGGCTTCTGCGGCCGCCCTATGGCCTTGCGGCACATGGTGGGCCGGCCACGGTCACAGTCGGCGCAGGCGCCGCAGTTGGCGAGGGTGGACAGCGCCACATGGTCCCCGGGCGCGACATGGCTGACGCCCACACCGACCGCCTCCACCACTCCGGCACCCTCATGGCCGAGCACCACAGGGACGGGGAAGGGTATGGTCCCGTCCACCACGGACAGATCGCTGTGGCACAGCCCGGCCGCCGCGACGGAGACCAGTACCTCCCCGGCCCCCGGTTCCCGGACATCCAGATCGTCGACGACCTGCACCTGTTTCCCGTCGAACACCACACCACGCATCACGACTCGACCCCCTTCGGTTCCCTCGGCAGACCGAGCACGCGCTCGGCGATGATCGTGCGCTGGACCTGGTCGGAGCCGCCGTAGATGGTGTCGGCCCGGGAGAACAGGAACAGGTGCTGGGCGGTGTCCAGTTCGTACGGGGCGGCGGCCGACCAGTCGGCCGGGCCGACGCTCGCGCCGGCGCCCCGCACCAGCACGGCGAGCTCCCCGAGCCGCTGGTGCCAGCCGGCCCACAGCAGCTTGGCCACGCTGGGCGCGCCCGGCTCGGCGGCCGAACTCCCCAGCGTGCGCAGGGCGTTCCAGCGCATGACCCGCAGCTCGGCCCACTGCCGCACGAGCCGCGCCCGTACGACGGGATCGTCGGCGGCGCCGGTCGCCACGGCGTCCCGCACCACCCGTCCCAGTTCCTCGGCGAACCCGATCTGCTGGGCGAGGGTCGACACCCCGCGCTCGAAGCCGAGCAGGCTCATGGCGACGCGCCAGCCGTTGCCCTCGCCGCCGACGACATGTTCCAGGCGCGCGTGCGCCCCGTCGAAGAAGACCTCGTTGAAGTCGCTGGTACCGGTCAGCTGGCGGATGGGTCGGACCTCTGTGCGGCCCGGCTGGTCCATGGGCACGAGCAGGAAGCTGAGTCCGTGGTGGCGCCGCGAGCCGGGTTCGGTCCGCGCGAGCACGAAACACCAGTCGGCCTCGTGCGCGAGCGAGGTCCAGATCTTCTGTCCGGTGATGCGGTAGCCGTCCGCCTCACGTACGGCCGCGGTCCGCACACCGGCGAGGTCCGAACCGGCGCCGGGCTCACTGTACCCCTGGCACCACAGCTCCTCGCCGGCGGCGACGGGCGGCAGGAAGCGCGCCTTCTGCGCGTCGCTGCCGTGGGCGATGAGCGTCGGGGCGAGCAGGTTCTCCCCGATGTGCCCGGAACGCGGGGGCGCGGCCGACCGGGCGTACTCCTCGGCCCAGACGACCTGCTGGGTGAGCGTGGCGGTCCGGTTCCCGTACCCGCCCTCCGGCCACCCGAGCCCGATCCACCCGGCGGCACCGAGAGCGCGCTCCCAACCACGCCGGTCCGCAGCGCCCTTGGCATGCGCATCGAGCCAGTCCCGGACCTCACGGCGAAACGCCTCGTCCTCCGGCGCGAAGCCGAACTCCACGGTGACCTCCAGAAAAACGTCGGGACTACGGCCGTACGAGATCCGCCGGACACCACCGTCTCGGCCGATCGCCGTCGCGGCGAAGAGAAGCCAGGTGCCGACAGGGTGTGCGGACCGCGGAAACGGGTGAGCTGAACGACGACCCAGCGGGCGGAACCCGTGAACACCGGTATGGACAGCCGACCCAGCAGGCGCGGAAACCGTGAACACCCGTGCGGACAGCCAACCCAGCGGGCGCGGAACCCGTGAACACCCGTGCGACAGCCAACCCAGCGGGCGTGGAACCCGTGAACACCGGTATGGACACCCAGCGGGCGCGGAACCCGTGGACACCCGTGCGGACAGCCGACCCAGCGGGCGGGGACCGTGAACGCCGGTGCGGACAGCCGGCCCAGGGGCGCGGGGAACTGCGCGAACAACCCGAACGACGCCGCACCCGCGCACGCACCGCACCCCCCTGCCCCCTAGGCGTTCGGCCGGCTTCCGGACCGCGCCGCCGTCTCCATCGCCGTCAGCCGTGCCAGCATCGGCATCGGATCCGCCCCCACGCTCCCCGGCAGCACCTCCGCGATGCGCTGAGGGGTCCAGGAGCCACCGTCGGCGTACGCGGCGCGCAGTTCCCTCGGCTGGGCCCAGACCGCGATCTTCGGGCCGGCCACCGTGTACACCTGCCCGGTGATCTCCGCGTCCCGCGCCGCGTCCGACAGCAGGTAGACCACGAACGCCGCGACGTCCTCCGGTTCGCCGATCTCCGTCAGTTCCGTCGGCACCCCGGCCGACATCCGGGTCCGGGCCACCGGCGCCACCGCGTTCGCGGTCACCCCGTACTTGTGCAGGCCCAGCGCGGCACTGCGCATCAGCGAGATGATCCCGCCTTTCGCCGCGCTGTAGTTGGCCTGCGAGACCGAGCCCTGGTGGTTGCCGCTGGTGAAGCCGATCAGCGTGCCGGCGCGCTGGGAACGCATCACCGCCGACGCCGCCCGGAACACCGTGAACGTGCCCTTGAGGTGGGTGGCGACCACCGGGTCCCACTCCTCCTCGGACATGTTGAACAGCATCCGCTCGCGCAGGATCCCGGCCACGCACACGACCCCGTCGAGGCGGCCGTACGACGACAGCGCCGTGTCCACGACCCGCTGCCCGCCCGCCATCGTGGAGATGTCGTCGGCCACCGCGACCGCGTCCCCGCCCGCCGCCTCGATCTCCTTGACGACGGCCTCGGCGACCTCGCTGGTGGGCGATCCGCCGTCGACCGAGACGCCGTAGTCGTTGACGACGACCTTCGCCCCTTCGGCCGCCGCTCCCAGCGCGACCGCCCGTCCGATCCCGCGCCCCGCACCCGTCACGGCGACGACCTTGCCTGCCAAGAAGTTCCCCACGCCCGGCCCCTTCCCGCGGTTTCTGACGGACCGTTAGATTTTATGGCGCGCCGGACGCGCGGACACAAGCCCCGGGGAGGAACCGGATGTCACTGCCTACAGCCCATTCGGCGTTTCACGACATCGCCAAGCGCGTCAACAACTGGGGGCGTTGGGGCGCCGACGACGAGATCGGCACGCTGAACCTGATCACCGACGAGGTGGTGCGGGAGGCGGCGGCGACCGTCCGGACCGGCCACCGCGTCCCGCTCGCCCTCCCGCTCCGGCAGGACGGCGTGCAGACCGGCATGATCCCGGGACGGGTCAACCCCCTGCACTCCATGGTGCAGATCAACCAGGAACTCTTCGGCCCCGGGACGGTGGCGTGCAGCGACGACGCCGTGACCATGGGGCTGCAGGCCGGCACCCACTGGGACGCGCTCACCCATGTCTCGCACTCGGGAAAGCTCTACAACGGCCGCCCGGCGGGGACCGTCACCGCGCACGGCGGTGCCGAGTTCGGCGGGATCGACAAGGCGCGGCACATCGTCTCGCGCGGGGTGCTGCTGGACGTGGCACGCGCGCGTGGCGTGGCGCGACTGGCGGGCGGCCATGCGGTCACGCCCGAGGATCTCGACGCGGCGGAGGAACTGGCCGGGACCACGGTCCGCGCCGGTGACATCGTGCTGGTGCGGACCGGGCAGGTGCAGGTGTATCTCGCCGGGGACAAACACGGGTACGGCTATCCGTCGCCGGGGCTGTCGGTGCGCACCCCGGAGTGGTTCCACGCGCGCGATGTAGCCGCCGTCGCCAACGACACCCTCACGTTCGAGATCTTCCCGCCCGAGATCGAGGACCTGTGGCTGCCCGTGCACGCCCTGGACCTGGTGGAGATGGGGATGCTCCAGGGCCAGAACTGGAATCTCGAAGAGTTGTCCACAGCCTGTGGAGAAACCGGGCGGTACGCGTTCTGGCTGTCGGCGATGCCGGAGCCGTTCGTCGGGGCGACGGGCACCCCGGTCGCCCCTGTGGCGGTGCTCTGAGGTCCGCGCGCGGCCGTTCTCCGAGGTCCGCGCGCCGTCGCCGCTCGAGGTCGGTGTCACGCCGAGACCGGCGTGACACCGCCCCTCCCCCATTCCCCCTGCACCCGGACGGCTGCGCGCACCGGCCCGCCCCGAGCCCGGTCCCGCGCGCCTCCGTCCGGCTCGACCCACGCTCGACGAGGGCGTCCCGCCCCTCGCCGTCCCCTCGCGGCGAATCGCAGACCTCAAGCGTGAGCACACGGTCACAAGGCGTCAACACCCGTTCGGGGTTTTAGGACGTATGCCCCGGTTCATCATGGGCGCGCACGGATGCATTCCCCGGCGCATCACCGCACACCGGGATCACACCGCCTCGAACGCCAGCCCCTCGAACGAGGCCAGGCCGCCTCCGTACGCCACCGCCGCGCCCTGCCGGGGTTCCGAACACCGGTCGAGTTCGCACCAGATGCGCTTGCCGGCGCCTTCGGGGCTCCAGCCCCAGCGGTCGGCGAGCCCGTCGACGAGGGCGAGACCGCGGCCGCCGGTCGCGTCACTGTCGACACACCGCGGCACGGGCGCGCGGTCGCTGCTGTCGGCGACCTCCAGCCGCACGGTGGCCGACTCCTCGGCGCCGCCGCGGTCCGCGCCCGGCAGCGAGAGCCGCAGCACGGCCGGGCAGCCGGTGTGCACCACGGCGTTGGTGACCAGCTCGGAGACGAGCAGGATCAGCGTCTCGGCCAGCGGCTCGTCCGCCGCTATACCGGACCCGGCGAGGCGCGAGCGCGCCCACCTCCTGGCCCGTCCCACCTCCGCGGGGTCGGGCCGGATCTCCAGCTGCACTTGAAGCACCTGCACCGCTCACACCATCCGAACCGGCGGACACATGAACCCGCGCCGAACGAGCGCCACGACAAGGACCGCGACGACAAGGGCGACGAGGGCCACGATCGTAGCCATTTTCTGCATGGCCAGAACAACGGCCAGAGCAAGGGTCACGGAACGTGATTCCCTTACGAGACAGCATGGTTGACGTACAGTCACCCCAACAAGCGCTTCGGGCATATTCCAACGCGAAGGATTACGCGTACGGCATACTGTGCGACGCTCGCTGCGGGGAGTCGAACAGGCGGGGGCGCAAGCCCTTACCGCCCTGCGAGCGGCGGTACGCACCATGAGCCGCGGGGCCGCTTCGACGGCACCGCCGGCATGGCTCGTCCTCGGAACCACTCGCATCCCACAGAAGGTACCCGAGGGGACACCCGACTCCAGGCCGTGACGAGTCACGCGTTGGACACAACCCGATATCAACGCTCCGTGATCCCGATATGCCACGATCCGTGACACCACAGCCGCCCGGACTCTCGAATGCGCAGACCAGAGCAGTTTCGAACACTCACCCGAGCAACTCGGCGGCGAGTGTCTCCTCACTCTCCGTGTTCCCACCACCACGTTGAGCCCGCAGCCAGGCCCTTTTCATGTGCAGATGCACCTCCGCCTCCCAGGTGAAGCCCATCCCGCCGTGCACCTGGAGACAGTCCCGAGTGCCGCGCACGGCGGCCTCGTCGGCGAGCAGCCGGGCCGCCGCGATGTCCACCGGGTCGGCGGTCACGCTGGCCGCGTAGACGGCCGCACGCGCGGTCTCGGCGCGCACCAGCATCTCGGCGCACAGATGCTTGACCGCCTGGAACGCCCCGATGGGCTGCCCGAACTGTTCGCGGGCCCGCGCGTGTTGCACGGCGAGCTCGCACGCGCGCGTGGCGGTGCCGAGCTGCTCGGCGGCGGTCAGGAGTACGGCGACCGGGTCGGGTGCCGTACTCCTGACCGCCGCCGCCGGCACCCGGTGCAGGGGCGTCAACGGGTCCACGGAGCGCAGCGGTACGGCGCCCGACGCGTCCCCTCGTACGACATCGGCCTCGGCCAGCCATTCCACCAGGCCGCCGTCCACGCGGGCCACCACAGCCTCCCCGGTGGCCGCGCCGGGGACGTCGGCCGCCGCGAGATGGGTGGCCGCCAGCGGACCGGTCAGCAGGGCCCGGCCCGCCTCCTCGAAGACCAACACCGCCTCAGGCAGCCCGAGTCCGACCCCGCCGTCCGCCTCCGGCAGCCGCAGCGCGAAGAACCCGGCCGCCCCCAGCTCCCGCCACAGGCCCCGGTCCAGGCCGGGCGCGCCGACCGCCGCCCGCAGCGCCACGCCGTCGAACCGGCGTGCGAGCAGCTCCCGCATCCCGTCCCGCAACGCCTTCTGGTCGCCGCTGAGTTGAAAGCGCACGCCCGCTCACCGCCCCTTCGGCAGTCCGAGGATCCGCTCGGCCACGATGTTCCGCTGGATCTGCGAGGTCCCGGCCGCGATGGTGTACGAGAGGGAGGAGAGCCGGTCGAGGACCCACGGCCGGTCCAGGTCGAGGGCGTCCGGGCCGAGCACGGCGGCGGCCGCGTCGTACAGCTCCTGCCGTGCGTGCGAGTAGCGCAGTTTGAAGACCGAGCCGCCGACGCCGGGCACGCCCCGGCCCTCCGCCTCGCTGACGTTCCACTGGGTGAGCCGCCACAGCGCCCGGAACTCGGCGTTCAGCCGGCCGAGGCGGCGGCGCAGCACCGGGTCGTCCCAGGTGCCGTTCGCATGCGCCACGCGCGCGAGGTCGCCGAGCACCCGGCGGCAGGCGACGACCTCGCCGACGAAGGCGGTGCCGCGTTCGAAGGAGAGGGTCACCATGGTGACGCGCCAGCCGTCGTTCTCGGCGCCCACCCGGTTGGCCACGGGCACCCGCACCTCGTCGAGGAACACCTCGGCGAACTCGGCCGACCCGGCGAGCGTGCGCAGCGGCCGTACGGTGATGCCCGGCGCGGCCATGGGCATGGCCAGCCAGCTGATGCCGCGGTGCCTGGGCGCCTCCGGGTCCGTGCGCACCAGCAGCTCGCACCAGTCGGCGACCTCCGCGTGCGAGGTCCAGATCTTGGATCCGCTCACCACGTAGTCGTCCCCGTCGCGCCACGCGCGCGTGCGCAGCGCCGCCAGGTCGGAGCCGGCGCCCGGTTCGCTGAAGCCCTGGCACCACACCTCGTCGCCACGCAGGATCGGCGCCAGCCAGCGCGCCCGCTGCTCCTCGGTGCCCTCGGCGGCGATGGTGGGGCCCGCGTGCAGCAGGCCCACGAAGTTGGCGCCGACATAGGGCGCGCCGGCCCGCTCGGTCTCCTCGAGGAAGATCAGCCGCATGGTGGGGGACGCGTCCCAGTGGACGTCGGCGTACCCGGCGTCGTACAGCGTCCGCTGCCAGCCGAGGTCGTAGGCGCGGCGGCCCGGCCAGTCCTCGGGTCGCGGCTTCGGCGGCAGGCCGGGGAGCACCTTGGCGAGCCATTCCCGCAGCCGCGCCCGGAAGTCCTCCTCCTCGGGTGTGTACGACAGATCCACCGGCAGACACCCCCAAGGAGCTGATGGTTCGTCAGATCTCGCAGGCTAGCCCCGCACCCCTGGACCGACAAGGTGCCAGCACCTACGATCTGACGACTCGTCAGTTCCGCTGGCAGGGGGACTCCATGAACGCCACCGCACACGAACTGAGCGCCTCCCGCACGCTCTGGGACCTGGTCGTCAGCCGCGCCGAACTCACCCCCGGCCGACCGGTGTTCCTCCAGGGCGACCGCACGCTGTCCTTCGGCGCCCTGCGCGCGCGTGCCGAACGCGCGGCGGCCGGGCTGTACGGCATGGGCGTGCGCCCCGGCACGGTCGTCGCCTGGCAGCTGCCCACCCGCGTCGAGACGGCCGTGCTGTCCTTCGCGCTGGCCCGCCTGGGTGCCGTGCAGAGCCCCGTCATCCCCTTCTACCGGGACCGCGAGGTCGGCTTCGCCCTGCGCGAGTCCCGGGCCGAGTTCTTCGCCGTACCGGGCGTGTGGCGCGGCTTCGACCACACGGAGATGGCCCGGCGGCTGGGCGCGAAGGGGATCTTCGAGGCGTACGACGAACTGCCCGACGGCGATCCGTCCGTGCTGCCCGCCCCGCCCGCCGAGGGCACCTCCGTCCGGTGGATCTACTGGACCTCGGGAACCACCTCGGACCCCAAGGGCGTTCTCCACACGGACCGTTCACTGATCGCGGGCGGTTCGTGCCTGGCGCACGCGCTGCGGCTCACGGCAGCCGACGTGGGCTCGATGGCGTTCCCGTACGCGCACATCGCGGGCCCCGACTACACGGTGATGCTGCTGTTGTACGGCTTCCCGGCGGTCATGTTCGAGCAGTTCGCGCTGCCGGACGCGCTGCCGGAGTACCGCAGGCACGGCGTGACGGTGGCGGGCGGGTCGACGGCGTTCTACTCGATGTTCCTGGCGGAGCAGCGCAGGCAGCCGGGGGTTCCGGTGATTCCCTCACTGCGGCTGCTGGCCGGCGGCGGGGCGCCCAAGCCGCCGGAGGTGTACCACGCGGTGGTGCGCGAGATGGGGGTGCAGCTGACACACGGGTACGGCATGACCGAGGTGCCGATGATCACGATGGGGGCGCCGGACGACACGGCGGAGAACCTGGCGACGACCGAGGGGAAGCCGCCGGAGGGGATGGAGATACGGATCGCCGCGGGCGGCGAGATCCGGTTGCGCGGGGAGGCGGTGTGCCAGGGGTATCTGGATCCGGCACAGACCGCCGAGGCCTTCGACGAGGAGGGGTTCCTGCGCACCGGCGACCTGGGGCAGATGACCGAGAGCGGCCACCTCGTCCTCACCGGCCGCCTCAAGGACGTGATCATCCGCAAGGGCGAGAACATCTCGGCGAAGGAGATCGAGGATCTGCTCGCCGCGCATCCGGCGGTCGGCGACGCGGCGGTGGTGGGGCTGCCGGACGCAGAGCGCGGGGAGCTGGTGTGCGCGGTGCTCGAACAGCCGCCGGGAGCGGCCGCGTTGACGCTCCCGGAGGTGGTGGCGTACCTGCGCGCGGAAGGGCTGTCGGTGCACAAGCTGCCGGAGCGGCTGGAGGTGGTGGACGCCCTCCCACGCAACGAGACCCTGCGCAAGGTACTCAAGTACAAGCTGCGCGACCGCTTCTCGACGACGTCGACACCGGGGGCCGCGAAGGCTCACGCGCCGGAAAGCCCGGGGACCGCCGCGTCGGAAAGCCCGGGAGGGGCCGCGCCGGAAAGCCCGGGAACCCCCGCATCGGGAAGCCCAGGAGGGTCCACATCGGGAAGCCCGGGAGGGGCCGCACCAGGAAGCCCAGGAGGGGCCGCGCCGGGGAGTACTACTCCGGGATCGTGAAGTAGCGGGCGAACGCCGGGACGATCTCCGCCTCCGCGACCTTCCCGTCGCCGTCGATGTCGAGGCCGGCCGCGACCGCCTGTGCGACCCCCGGCGGGACCCCGAGGACGCGCAGCACGCGCACGGTGTCGGTGACGGTCGCCGTGCCGTCGCCCGCGGTGTCCGCGAGGGCGAGGGCCGCGTGCAGGAAGGGGCGGGCGATCTCGCCGAACCGGTCGGGATTGTCGTGCAGCCGCTTGACCGCGCCGCTCACGAACTCCTCGCGGGTGATGCGCTGGTCGCCGTCGCGGTCCGCCATGCCGGCCATGCCCTGCCAGAAGGCCTCCGCGCCGGCGTACAGGGCCTGGCCCTGGTCGGAACGGGCAGGGAGGCCGAACTCGGCGAGCAGTGCCTTGGCCGCCGAGTTGAAGTCCTCGCGGTCGATCCAGCCGTTGCCGTCCTGGTCGAAGGTTGCGAACCGGGCGGCGATCCGTCGCTCGTACTCGGTGCTGACCATGTGTGTTCGGGCCGCCTTACGTGACGTGGGGGTTCCTCTCGCAGGGAGCGTACGACGCGGGCGGCGGCCGGGGAGCGGGAAAACGACCCTTGTGCCAAGACCGGGGGAATTCTGCGACAACAATGTGGCACTGTCGTGATCGTCGGCTATAGGGGGCGCGTCGCGGCCGCCGTCCCACCGGCTTCGGAGGGTGCGAGCCCGCTACGCCGAGAGCGGGCCCTCCTCGTCGCTGACCGCGCTGTCCATGTCGGGGTACACGTCGAACAGCCGTCGTACGCCGAGGGCGCCGAGGACCCGGTTGACGTGAGAACCGTCACTCGCACCCTGGGCGGGCAGTATCAGCCGCAGCCGGCCCCGGCAGGAGCGGATCAGGCGGCGGGCCGCGATGAGGACGCCGACCCCGCTGGAGTCGCAGAAGAAGACGTCGGAGAGGTCGAGCACCAGGCTGTGATGGCCGTCGGCCACCGCGTCGTGCACCCGCTGGCGCAGCACCGGCGAGGTCACCAGGTCCAGTTCGCCCGACACCCCGAGCACAGCCCACTCGCCCTGTTCGACGTCGGTCACCTTGAAAGCCACGGCTCAGCCCTTCGCTTGCCGGATCGCCGGAACCGCCCGGAAACGGAGCCAGTTCCTTCGCTTCTTTTCGCGCGGCTGCCCAGCGGCCGTTCCCCGAAACCCCGGACGACAAACGAGCGACGATCGGCAGGGGTCTTGTTTCGGTCACTGTCGATCCTGTTCGATCAGAAACGGAAGGGTCGCCCGGGCACGACCGTGGCACCGGGGAAGCGCCCCCAAGGGCGCACTGACCAGCGCACGGAGAGGCGACGGAGGAGCATCGAAGGGCCTTTACCACTCGCGGTCCCTCAGGGGGCGCGCATTGCCACAAAGGGGCGTGCGTTGTCGGACGTGCCGACTACATTCGAGGAGACGGTGGAGACACGCTGGATACGGGCACGGGGAGGGGGCCGCATGGCGAAGAAGGACGTTCCGCCCCGCTGGGACCGCAAGATGCAGCAGCGGCTCGCGCGCGGCGAGGCCGCCGCCCTCGGCGAGCTCTACGACCGCTTCGCCTCGCTCGTGCACGGCCTCGCCCACCGCGTCCTCGGGGACGAGCGGGCCGCCGACTCCATAACCCGCGAGGTCTTCGCCCATGTCTGGGAGCATCCGGACGCCTACGACCCCAGGCAGGGCCCGCTGCGCTCCTGGGTCGCCGCGCTGACCCACCGGCTCGCCGTGCAGCGCCTCAGGGCCACCGAGACCGCCGCGCTCACCCCGGGCGACACCGGCGCGGAGGCCACGGAGGAGCTGGAGCGCAAGGTGCGGCGCGCCTCCGTCGCCGCCCGCGCGGACTACATCGTGCACTCCATGCCGACCCCGCTGCGCGCCGCCCTGGACCTCGCCTACTTCCAGCGCCGTGACTACCGCCAGACCGCGGTGGACCTGGGCGTCACCGAGGACGAGGCCCGCCGCCGGCTGCGCCTCGGCCTGCAACTGCTCTCCACCGCCCACGACGCCGGGAGACCGCCCGGGTACGGAGGTGCGGTGTGACCGGCGCCGACCCCTTCGACGCGCACGACGGCACGGGCTCCGGCGGCGGAGCCGGTGACGTGCCGCGCGACGGCAGCGGCGAGCCGGGCGGCCCGCCGCGCATCCCGCTGCCCCGGGCCTCCGTCGAGGACGGCGGGCAGCCGCTGCCCGAACTCGACGACCTGCCGCCGGTACCGCTGGAGTTGCCGCACGACGTCCTGAAGTCGCTGCTCGGCGCGTGGGCGTTGGCCGCCTGCTCGACCGCGGAGGCACTCACCGTCGAGGTCCACCTCGGCGACTGCGGGGCCTGCGCGGACGAGGCACGGCGGCTGCGCGAGGCGGTCGGCCTGCTGCACCAGCCGGAGAGCCTCGACCTCGACCCCGGCCTGCGCACCCGCGTCCTGGAGGCCTGCCTGGACCGTCGGCCGCCGCGCATCCCGATCCCCGAGTGGGCGGCCCCCTACGACGCCGAGACCGCCCGCCTGGACGCCCTGCTCCAGGACATCGGCGACGCGGAGTGGCACGCACCGGTACGGCTGCGCTGGTTCGACGGCGCGGCGCCGACGAGCCGCCGTACGACGGTCGCCGGGGTCATCGCGCACCTGCTGTCCGTCGACGGCCTGGTGGCGAGGGCGCTCGGCCTCGACGACCCCCTGGGGGAGACGCCCGCACAGGGCCCCGCCGCCCGCACCGAGGCCTTCTGGCAGGCCTCGTACTTCCCGCCGACCCGTGCGGTACGGGTTCCCTGGCGGGAGCAGAGCCACCGGCTCGTGCAGACCGTCTCCTTCACCGGCGGCGGCGCCGGGCGCCTCGGGGTCTCGTACGGCGACTTCGCGCTGCCGTTGCACGACGCGATGCTGGACCGCGCCTTCGAGTGCTGGGTGCACGCGGAGGACATCGCGGAGGCCGTGGACTACCCCTACGGGCCGCCGGCCCCGAGGTATCTGCACCGGATGATCGACCTCGCGGCACGGATGCTCCCCGCTGCGCTGGCGGCGCGCCGGCAGGCCGGGCTGGCGGCGCCCGGGCCGACCCCGCACCTGGTCCCCGCGGGACAGCCCGGCCGCAGCCTGCGGCTGGAGATCGAGGGCCACGGGGGCGGCGAGTGGCTGATCCCGCTGGACTCGCCGGGGGCGGTGGGCTCGGAGGAGTTCGAGGTGGCGCACGTGGCGCTGGACGACGTGGAGTTCTGCAGGTTGGCCGCGGGCCATGTACCGCCGGAGGATGCCGCGGCGGGGCAGTTGGGAGACAGGGTGGCGATCAGGGACGTCCTGTTCGCGGCGGCGAGCCTGAGCCGGATGTAGGGGTGGGTGCGGTCGTGTGGCGGCCGCGGGTGGTCCGTGGCTGATCGGGCAGTTCCCCCGCGCCCCTAAAAGCGGGGCGCAGCCCCGTCTTTTCCAGGGGCGCGGGGAACTGCGCGAACGGCCCCCACGCACCCGCACTCGCGCCACGACCGCACCGCCCCGCCCCTCGGGCGAAAGCAACGGTCAGGCGAAGACGACCGTTCGTCGGCCGTTGAGCAGGATGCGGCGCTCCGCGTGCCACTTCACCGCCCGCGCCAGCGCCTGGCACTCCACGTCGCGTCCGATCGCGACCAGCTGGTCCGGGGTGACGCCGTGGCCCACCCGCTCGACCTCCTGCTCGATGATCGGCCCCTCGTCGAGGTCCGCCGTGACGTAGTGCGCCGTCGCCCCGATCAGCTTCACGCCCCGCGCATGCGCCTGGTGGTACGGCTTCGCGCCCTTGAAGCTCGGCAGGAACGAGTGGTGGATGTTGATGATCCGGCCGCTGAGCTGCTTGCACAGGTCGTCCGAGAGGACCTGCATGTACCGGGCCAGGACCACCAGCTCGACGTTCTCCTCACGGACGAGCTCGAGGAGCTGGGCCTCCGCGTCGGCCTTCGTCTCCTTCGTCACCGGAATGTGGCGGAAGGGGACGTGGTACGACTCCACCAGCTCCGCGAAGTCGGTGTGGTTGGAGACCACCGCGGCGATGTCCACCGGCAACGCGCCGATCCGCGCACGGAAGAGCAGGTCGTTCAGGCAGTGCCCGAACTTGCTGACCATGAGGACGACCCGCATCCGCTCGTCGGCCCGGTTGAGCTGCCAGTCCATGTGGAAGGAGTCACCGACCGCCGCGAAGCTGGCCCGCAGCTTGTCGACCGTCACCGGCTCCTCGGCCGAGAAGTGCACGCGCATGAAGAACAGACCCGTGTCGTGGTCCCCGAACTGCTGGCTGTCCTCGATGTTGCAGCCGGTCATGAACAGGTAGCTCGACACGGCGTGCACGATGCCCTGCTTGTCCGGGCAGGAGAGGGTGAGGACGTACTGGTCGGCCAGGGCGGCCTGGGCTCGGGTGGGCTGATCGGTCATGCACCACAGAGTCTCATGCCCGGCCGCCCCCGGCGGTCAGCGTCCGCTTCGCGGACTCACGCCGCCCGCGTCATGATCCGCAGCACCTCGAGGGTGCGCGGCGGGATGTCCGGGTCGTCGCCGTCGCTCACCGCCAGGCGTATGTGCGCGTCCCGCGCCGCCCGGACCGCGTCCGGCCACCCCTCGTGGTCGACGTACGCGGAGACCGGCGAGTCCGGCCCGACCTGGTGCATGATCCGCAGCACCCGCAGCACGGCGGTGTCGACGAGCGCCGCCTCCTGCGAGTCGCGGAATATCGTCCCGACGTATTTCTCCGCGGACCAGTTGTCCAGCCAGGTGTCCTCGACCAGCCGGTAGACCGCGTCGGTCACGTCGCCGTACCCGTCCTGGCCGGCCAGCCAGACGTTCCGCTGGAACTCCGGGTCGGAGAGCATGTGCAGCGCGGAGCGCACATTGCTGCGCCAGCGCCACCACGGCATGTCATTGAGTGGCATGCCGCCCATGGTGGAGGAGCGACGGCCGCGACGGGAAGAGTTCTCCGAACCTTGCACGGTCATCGATCGTACGTTCCTCGTCACACGCCCGTCACCGACCCCCGCAATTCACCTGCGCGTCACCGTTCGTTGACCATGGGTCACTCGTCGGTTAGTGATGTGGGGGAATCGTGCGTGTCCATGACCGGCAGGCGTCCCACCCTCACCACCATCCTCCCCACGACCCACCGGCGCGTCAGAGCCGCCGTGCTGTCCGCGGTGGCCATGACGGCCTGTGCGTCACTCGCCGCCGGCTGCGGGGTCGTCCCGGGATTCTCGGGCTCGGGGGACGACGAGATCAAGGTGATGACCTGGGCGCCGCAGAAGACCAGCGCCACCAACAAGCCCGGCATGCCCGCCATGGCGTCGGCGATCGTGCGCTGGCTCAACTCCCAGGGCGGCATCAGCGGCCACAAGCTCAAGCTGGTGACCTGCAACGACCACAACACCAGCGTGGGCGCCGCGAACTGCGCCCAGAAGGCGGCCGACCAGAACGTCGTCGCCGTCGTCGGCTCCTACAGCCAGTTCGGCGACTCCTACTTCGCCGCCCTGGAAGGCGCCGCCATCCCCTACATAGGCGGCTACGGGGCGTCGAACGAGGAGTTCACCAGCCCCGTCTCCTACCCGGTCAACGGCGGCCAGCTCACCCTGCTCTCCGGACTCGGGGAGGCGCTGGCCGACAAGTGCGGCCCGGTCACCCTGGTCCGCCCGGACACCATCGCCGGCGACCAGCTGCCCCAGCTGCTCGACTCGGGCCTGCAGGCCGGCACCCACGCCAGGTCGATCGACCAGCTCGCGGCCGAGGACCTCACCGAGTACGACAAGCAGTCGCAGAAGGCACTGGCGAGCGCCACCTCGGACTCGCTGAAGACGGGCTGTGTGGTGCCCGAGCTCGGTGACCGCACGGCCACCTTCATGGACAACTTCCAGCGCGCCCGCCAGGACTACCCGAAGGTGAAGACGGCCGCCGAGGTCGGCAGCGTCGACCAGACGGTGATCAACTCCACCGGCGGTGCGTCCGGCCCGTACGAGGGGTCGTACATCACCGGCTGGTATCCGGCGGCCTCGGACGCGCGCTGGGACGAGATGAAGAAGGTCATCAGCAAGGAGGCCTTCGGCGACAACCGGATCGACCCGGCCGACGCCGGGGTGCAGACGACCTGGATCGCCTACAAGGTCCTGGCCGCCGCCCTGGAGAAGATCGGCGGCGGCGCGGTGACCGCCGACAGTGTGCGCCGCACCCTCAACGACGGCCTGAAGGTCTCCACCGGCAACCTCACCCCGTCGCTGTCCTGGCCCTACCAGGGCAAGCTGTCCGCGGCCGGATTCTCCCGGCTGGTCAACACCGACGTGAACGTCCAGACCGTCAAGGGCGGCCTGCTCCAGTCGGCCAACAAGAACGCCCTCGACATGACCAAGGTCCTGGAGAGCGCGAACCTCAGCTGACCGGCCGACCGGCCGACCGGCTCTTACAGCCGGCCCGCTCTCACAGCTGGGTCGGCTGCCGCTGGGTCAGCCCGTACTTGCTCGCGATCGTGTTCCACAGCGCGGCCGCCTTCACCTTCTGGGAGCTGGCGGTGCCGCTCTCCCGGTTGCCGGCCGCGGTCTGGCCGGTGGTGCGGGCCTGGCCCTTGTGGCAGCCGTGTTTGCCCTTGGCCTGGTCGGCCCAGGCCGCGTAGTGGTTGTCGGCGTTCGCGGAGGCCTGCCAGGCCTGGGTGAGGGCGGTGGTCAGCTCGGCGTTGGCCGGCAGCTTGTCGACGGACAGCTTCGCCAGCCGGGTGACCAGCGCGGCACGCTGCGTGGCGGCATTGCGCAGGTCGGAGGCGGATCCGTCCAGGTCCTTGCACTGCTTCACGTTGGCGACGGCGCCGATCACCGTGGCCCGGCTGCTGCCGCTGTCGGCGAGCAGCTTGTCCAGGGCGGCTGCCTGTGCCTTCGCCGGGTCGGCCGCGGCGGACCCGGACCCGCCGGTGGCGGGCACGGACGCGGCGACCGTCGTGTTGGCGTCGTCCGTGTCCCCGCCGCCCCCGCTGAACAGGGCACCGGCCCCGATCCCGAGGACGGCGATCCCGATCCCCACGGCCGCGATCAGCGGCACCTTCGACCGGCCACGACCGCCCCGGCCACCGCCGTCACCGTCGTGATCGTGGTCGTACGACGACGGGGGCGGGGTGTACGCCGGGGGCTGCTGCTGGTAGCTCTGCGGCTGCTGCTGGTAGCGCGGCAGCTGGGCCGTGGACGCGGCCGGGGGCTCGCCGCCCGGCGCACTGCGGAACAGGTTGTCGAACTCGGCGGGCGGCTGCCGGTCCCCGCCCTGCTCGGCACCGGCCTGGTACGGCGGGATGTACTGCGTGGCCTCGGCGTCGGAGTGCGCGGCCGGGGCGGACTGCCGGCCGAGGAAGGTGGTCTGCTCGTGGGATGTCTCCGGCGGCAGCGCACCCGGGCCGATCGGCGGTATCAACTGGGTGGCCCCTTCGGGAGCCGCCGCCACCGGCGGTATGTACTGCGTGGCCCCCTCGTCCACCGGCGCGGCGGGCACCGGCGGGATGTACTGGGTCGCGCCCTCGTCGGCGGACGGCAGGGCACCGGGGTACCCGCCGTGGCTTCCGTGCGGGACGGCGGGCGGCAGCGCGGCACCCGCAGCGCCGTAGGGGTCCTGGCCGCCGGCCGGGGGCAGCGGGGCGCCGTACGACTGCTGGGGCTGGGCGCCGTAGCCGTACTGCTCGTAGCCGCCGCCGTACGACGGGGCGGGCGCCCCCTCCGGCGGGAGCGGGCCGGCACCGGACGCAGGGGACTGGTACTGGTCGCCGTGCGACTGCGCGGCGTGGGACTGCGCGGCCTGCGACTGGGCGGCCTGCGACTGGGCGGCCTGCGACTGGGCGTTCCAGGCGGGCGGCAGCTCCGGCTCCGGGGTGTTCCACTCCTGGCCGGCCGCCTGCGGCCAGCCCTGCTCGGGCTGCGGCGGGCCCTGCTGGTGACCGGGTCCCCACGGCTGCCCCCAGGCCTGGCCCTCGGAGGGCGCGGTGGTCGGTGCCGGGGCCGGCGCGGGCGGCTGCGATATGGGGGCGGGAACGCCCGTCATGCCCGGCAGCAGCGGCTCGCCACCGTCGGAGGGCAGCACGATGCCTTCGCGCGCGGGCTCGCCCTGTCCACTCTGCGTCACCGGGACTCCTACTAATGGGGGACCTTGTGAATCGTCGGCTCACGCTACCGGGTCCCCTCAGCAAGGTGCCACGCAGCCAAGGGCGCGATCTTCTTCCCTGCGACAGCAGTAACAAAACCGCCCCGCGGTGCGCTGTATATGCCGCTTCTCGCCCGGCAAGGTGTGGTTTCCCACACGTTCACGCATCCGCGGGGCATGAATTCACGCGGCCGCCTGCAGATCCAGCCGGGCGCCGAACTCCCTGACGACCGGTTCGTCCCGGAACGGCTCAAGGCGCTGCTGGAAGTCCTCCAGGTACTCGGCGCCCCGGTTGGAACGGACCGTCTCAAGCAGTTCCACCGCCTTCAGCCCGGTGGCACAGGCCTGTTCGATCTCGCGCTGCTGCACCTGCGCCGTGGCGAGGAGCACATAGCCGATCGCGCGGCGCCGTGCCCGCGTCGGCGGGTGCCCGGCCAGCGACTGCTCCGCGGTCCTCGCGGCCGCCTCGGCCTGGCCCAGGTCACGGTGGCAGTGCGCCAACTCGTCGGCCAGATAGGCCTCGTCGAAGTGCGCGATCCACGCCGGGTCGTCCCCGGACGACGGATCGGCCGCCTCCATCGCCGACACCGCGCGCCCCGAAGCCAGCTGCGCCGACCGCGCGTCGCCCAGCAGCGCGTGCCCGCGGGCCTCGGCCGCGTAGAACATGGCCTCCGCGCGCGGAGTCACGCGCCCGCGCGCCCCCTCCTGCGCCGCCCGCGCCAACTGGGCGATCTCGCGCGGGTTTCCGAGCTGTGCGGCGAGGTGGCTCATGGAGGCGGCGAGCACGTAGCCGCCGTAGCCGCGGTCGCCGGCGGCCTGCGCGAGCCGCAGCGACTGGATGTAGTACCGCTGGGCGAGCCCGGGTTGGCCGGTGTCGACGGCCATGTACCCGGCGAGTTCGGTGAGCCGGGCGACGGCGGCGAACAGGTCCCGTCCGACGGACTCCCGGTAGGACCCGGCGAGCAGCCCGGAGACCACGCTGTTGAGGTAGTGCACGACGACCGGGCGCACGTGCCCGCTGCCGTACTGGTGGTCCAGGTCGGTGAGCGCCTGTGTCATGGCCTTCACGGCCGCGACGTCCGACGGCCCGACCCGCGGCCCGGCCTGTCGTGCCACCTGCGCGTCCGGCGCCGAGATCAGCCAGTCCCGGCTGGGCTCGACCAGCGCGGACGCGGCGACCGAGGAGCCGGACAGGAAGTCCCGGCGGCCCACGTCACTGCGCCACAGCTCGCAGACCTGCTCGATGGCCCCCAGGACCGTCGGCGAGAACTGGAGGCCGACGCCCGACGCGAGGTTCTTGCCGTTGGCCATGCCGATCTCGTCGATCGTGACCGTACGGCCGAGCTTGCGGCCCAGCGCCTCGGCGATGATCGCGGGCGCGCGGCCCCGCGGCTGCTGTCCACGCAGCCAGCGGGCCACGGACGTCTTGTCGTACCGGAGATCGAGACCGTGCTCCGCGCCGCACATGTTGACCCGGCGGGCGAGCCCGGCGTTCGAGCACCCCGCCTCCTGGATGAGCGCCTGCAACCGTTCGTTCGGCTGCCGCGCGACAAGCGGCCTTGCGGCCATGGCGTACCCCCTGCGAACTCCCTGTAGGGAAAAGATCCGGCCTTGACGATCACTGCCCAGCGGACATACCGAAAATGCGGGACATGCGAGGATTGCCGGGTAAAGGCAGCGGAATTGTGGGTACGACCGCTGCCAACCCCCCATGTGTGACTACCCGCTCACGCCCCGGTTCCTCCTGCGCGCCCCCACACGTGCATCCATGCGCCCCGGTTGCGGAAGAGATGCTCCTCCCCCGCGCGCGCTACGCCCGTAACTCCAGGTGGGTGCGGGAGTTGTGTTGAGCGTGGAAGAGACGATCGTGGGCACCGAAGCCGCTCAGATTCCGAAGCAGCGTGGGGAATCGCTGCTGGAGACCGCCGTACGCTACGCCGAGGAGCGCCACTGGGACGTCTTCCCGGGCACCTGGCTGGAAGCGGTCGAGGGGGTGCAGCACTGTTCCTGCGGGGAGGTCGCGTGCGGCGCGCCCGGCGCGCACGCGGCGCGCCCGGACTGGGCGACGCAGGCGACCGGTAGTGCGACGGTGGCGCGCCGGATGTGGCAGAAGCAGCCGACGGCGTCGATCCTGCTGCCCACGGGGCGGACCTTCGACGCGTTGTCCGTCCCGGAGACGGCCGGGTTTCTGGCGCTGGCGCGGATGGAGCGGATGCAGCTGACGCTCGGGCCGGTGACGCTCACGCCCGATCGCCGGATGCAGTTCTTCGTGCTGCCGGGCGGGTCGGCGAAGGTGCCGGAGCTGGTACGGAAGCTGGGCTGGGCGCCGGCGTCGCTGGACCTCACGGCGCTGGGTGAGGGCGCGTACGTGCCGGCGCCGCCTACGCGGCTGGGCTCTCGGGGTGCGGTGCAGTGGGCCTGCCGGCCGACACCGGCGAACCGGTGGCTGCCGGACGCGGAGGAGCTGATCTCGGCGCTGGCCTATGCGTGTGGGCGGGACCGGTAGCGCGCCCATTGCGCTGCCGGGTGCTGTGGTCGTGGCGACTGCGGGCGCGATGTGGCTGGTCGCGCAGTTCCCCGCGCCCCTGACGGGGCGCTTCGTCCGCCGCTTGCTCCCGGCTGCGGGCGTCGTGTCAGCTCATCCAGCCGCGGGCAGTCGTGCCTCCCCCAGTGCCTCAAGGGCCCGGCAGGTGCCCCCAGGCGGCACGGGTGGGCGCTGGGGGTACTCCTTCCGGGGGAGGCACCCTGTCGGCGCCGGTAAGCGAAACCTTCCGCCCCGGTCCCCGCCCACCCGCGCCCTCGAAAACGCGACGTCCCCTAGGGTTCTGACATGACCGATGCCGTTCGTGTTCGTGGGCTCTGGAAGCGGTTTGGGCAGCAGGTGGCCGTCGGCGGGATCGATCTGTCGCTGCCGGCCGGGAAGTTCGTCGGGCTGGTCGGGCCCAACGGGGCCGGGAAGACCACCACCCTCTCCATGGTGACCGGGCTGCTCCGGCCGGACCAGGGGAGCGTCGAGGTGGTCGGGCACGACGTCTGGCAGGACCCGGTGGCGGTGAAGGCCCGTATCGGCGTGCTGCCCGAAGGGCTCCGGCTCTTCGAGCGGCTCTCCGGACGCGAACTGCTCGGCTACAGCGGCCGCCTGCGCGGACTGCCCGGCGCCGAGGTCGACAAGCGGGCCACGCAACTCCTCGACGTCCTCGATCTCGCCGGCTCCCAGCACAAGCTCGTCGTCGACTACTCGACCGGCATGCGCAAGAAGATCGGGCTCGCGGCGGCTCTCCTCCACAACCCCGAAGTCCTCTTCCTGGACGAGCCGTTCGAGGGCGTCGACCCGGTGTCCGCGCAGACCATCCGGGGCGTCCTGGAGCGCTACACGGCCTCCGGCGCGACCGTCGTCTTCTCCTCCCACGTCATGGAACTCGTCGAGTCGCTGTGCGACTGGGTGGCGGTGCTGGCCGCCGGGCGGATCCGGGCGACGGGGACGTTGGAGGACGTGCGCGGGGCGCACGGCACCCTCCAGGCCGCGTTCCTCGAACTGGTCGGGGCGAGCGGGCGGAACGCCGGGTCGGAGCTGGACTGGCTGGGCGGTGGGGCGGCCCGATGACGGACGTGACCTCCACCGTCGTACGGCTGAAGCTGTCGCTGTTGCGCAACGGGCTGCGGCAGTCCGGTGGCCGACGGGCCGCGTTCGTCGTGTCGGCCGTGCTCGCGCTGCTGTTCGGGGCGTTGCAGCTGCTGGGGCTGATCGTGCTGCGCGGGCATGCGCACGCGGATGCCGTGGCCGTGCCGGCGGCGGCCGTGCTGGCCCTCGGGTGGGCGTTCATGCCACTGTTCTTCCCGAGCGGCGACGAGACCCTGGACCCGACCCGCCTGGTGATGCTCCCGCTGCGGCCACGACCGCTGGTACGGGCCCTGCTGGCCGCCTCCCTGGTCGGCATCGGCCCGCTGTTCTCGCTGTTGCTGCTGGTGGGCTGTGCGGTGTCCGTGGCGCACGGGGCGGCCGGCTACGGCGTCGCGGTCGTCGCCGTCGCCCTCGCGCTGCTGGTCTGTGTGGCCCTCGCCCGGGCCGTGGCCGCCGCGAACGTACGGCTGCTCAGCAGCCGCAAGGGCCGTGACCTCGCGGTACTGAGCGGCCTGGTCATCGCGATCGGGGCGCAACTGGTGAACTTCGGTGCCCGGAGCCTCGGTGCGGCCGGGCTCGGGGAACTCGCGCCGGTGGCCGACGTGGTGCGCTGGCTGCCGCCGGCGTCGGCGATCGGGGCGGTGCACTCGGCGAGCGAGGGGTCGTACGGCGCCGCCGCCGCACAACTGGGCCTGTCCGTCGCCGCGCTGGCGTTGCTGATCGGCGCGTGGGCGCGGACCCTGGCCCGGCTGATGACCTCGCCGGACGGCTCTACCGTCCAGGCACCCGACCCGGCGGGCCGCAGCCGTGCCTCCGGCGGCGCGGGCCTGGGGCGCCTGCTGCCGGCCGGCCGCACCGGTACGGTCATGGCACGCAGCCTGCGCTATGTCTGGCGCGACCCCAAGACCAAGGCCGCGTGGGTGACGTCCCTGGCCATCGGCCTGATCGTGCCCGTCTTCAACGCCCTCCAGGGCACCGGGTCGATCTACTTCGCGTGCTTCGCCGCCGGGATGCTCGGCATCCAGATGTACAACCAGTTCGGGCAGGACACCTCGGCCTTCTGGATGGTCGCGACGACCATCTCGTCCCCGCGGGACGCCTATGTCGAGCTGCGCGGGCGGGCGCTGGCCCTGCTGGTGATCACCCTGCCGTACGCGACGCTGGTGACCGTCCTGACCACGGCCATGCTGGGCGACTGGCCCCGGCTGCCCGAGGTGCTCGGCCTGTCCTTCGCCCTGCTCGGCGCGATGCTGGCGACCGGCGCCTGGACCTCGGCCCGCTTCCCGTACTCCATTCCCCAGGAGGGCCACAAGAACGTCGCCCCCGGCCAGGCCGGTCTCGCCTGGATCGCGATCTTCGGCGGCATGGTCTCGGCGGCCCTGCTGTGCGCCCCTGTCATCGCCCTGACGATCGCGTTGAACGTGAGCGCGGGCGGGGAGGACTGGACCTGGCTGCTGCTCCCTGTGGGGGCGGCCTACGGGGCGGCGATCACCTGGTCCGGGCTACGCCTGGCGGCACCGCGCACGGCGGCGAACCTGCCGGAGATCCTGATGGCGGTCAGCAGGGGCTAGCTGGAGCGCTCCCTTAGGGGCGCGGGGCTGTGTTGAATCTGCGGCTCCGCCGCGTCGGCGCGAGCGACCGCAACGCACCCGCAGCCGCCGAACCTCCTGCGCCCCCTCCCCTGTGGCCAGCCTTCACTCCCCCACCCGCTCCACAAACGGCTCCACAGCCGCCCGCCAGGCCTCCGGCCGGTCATACGGCAGCAGATGCCCCGCCTCGGCCACCTCGGCGTACTCCCCCTCGGAGAGGACCCGGACCATCTCCTGCGCCTCCGCCCGCCCCAGCTCCCCGTCCACCCCGCGCACGACCAGCGCGGGGCACGGCACCTGGGCCAGTTCCTCCCAGTGCGCGTCGTACACCCAGGTCTCCCGGGACTTCAGCATCTGGTCGGGGTCGAAGACGGGCCGCCACCCGTCGGCGCACTCGTGCATCACCTCGGCGTAGAACTCCCCGCGCGCCGGGTTCGGCCGCTCCACCCACGGGTCGTCCTCGCCGAACCACTTGCGTACGTCGGCGAGCGTGGCGAAGGGGACGGGCCAGGACTTGAACCAGTCGGCCCACTCGCGCTGCGAGGCCGCGCCCAGCGCGGAGGCCCGCATGTCGCAGATGATCAGGCCCCGGACCAGTTCGGGGCGTTTCGCGGCCAGCTGCCAGGCGGTCAGCGCGCCCATGGCGTGGCCGATGAGCACGGCCGGGGCGAGGTCCAGCTGCTCGATGGCGGCCGCGGCGTCCTCGACGTACGCCTCACGGGTGTACGCGGCCTGCGGGGGCTTGTCGCTCTGGCCGTGGCCGCGCTGGTCGAGCGCGACGGCGCGGTGCCGGTCGGAGAGCCAGCGGGCGGTGGAGGCCCAGTGCGAGGCACGGCCCATCAGGCCGTGCAGTAACAGCACGCCGGGGAACGAGCGGTCCGGGTCGGCACGATCGCCGTGCGGCCGCGCCGGGTCCCCCTTCTTCGGCGGGTCCGCGAACTCCCAGGCGGCAAGGTGCACGCCGCCGGCTCCTGTCACGTCGATGCGTCGTGCCATGAGCCTGGCACCCCCCTAGCTCCGCGTGCCTAGTGTCGCCTCGTAGCGCTTCGTGATGCTCCGGTACCGCTGCAGACTATCGAATATCTATTCGAAAATCGGGTCCCTGCGGGCAACACCCCTCGTTCGAGTGACCCCTCCCCAGGCATGATCGGCGCCACCAGGGGGATTTGTTCTGCGGGGGGCGGACCGCTCGGGGAAGACGGTCCGAGGGGATGACCCTGAGAGCTCGGGGCTCCGGGTCAGCACTGGGGAGGACAGGCCCCGGCACCGAAGGGTGCCGGGGCCAACCCCATGTCCATGTCCATGCCTTCGGCACATCCTCCCCGCCCCCTCAGGTCATATGCCTCTCGCGACAGCCTCGCACGCGAAACGTTCCAGCGCTGCGATTCGGCGCACTGAATCTTCGATTCGACAGGTTCGACCGACTCGGGGGAAACGACGACGAGAGGCGTCAACTCCCCTACGGGCGAAGGGAGTTGAACGGCCCTCTGGTCTCAGCGCTTGGCGACGAACACGTGGGAGGCGACGTCCGCCTCCAGCTCGGCCGCCTCGCCGCCGCTGCCCACCAGCACCCCGCCGGCGGCCTCCGTCACGCTCACCACCGAACCCGGCTGCACACCCGCCCGCCGCAGCGTGTACATCAGCTGCGCATCGGTCTGGATGGGCTCACCGATCCGGCGTACGACCACGGTCTTGCCGTCCGCGCCCGGGTCCAGGTCGGCCAGCGACACCATGCCCTCGTCGAGGAACGGATCCGCGCCGTCCTTCTCGCCCAGCTCCTCCAGGCCCGGGATGGGGTTGCCGTACGGCGACTCGGTCGGGTGGCGCAGCAGCTCCAGCACCCGCCGCTCCACGGCCTCGCTCATCACGTGCTCCCAGCGACACGCCTCGGCGTGCACCTGCTCCCACTCCAGGCCGATCACATCGACCAGCAGGCACTCGGCGAGCCGGTGCTTGCGCATCACGCGCGTCGCCAGCCGGCGGCCCTCGTCGGTCAGCTCCAGATGGCGGTCGCTGGCGACGGACACCAGACCGTCCCGCTCCATCCGCGCCACCGTCTGGCTCACCGTCGGCCCGCTCTGGTCGAGCCGCTCCGCGATGCGGGCGCGCATGGGGACCACGCCTTCCTCTTCAAGCTCGAGGATGGTGCGGAGATACATCTCCGTGGTGTCGATCAGTCCGGACATACGTGCCCCTCGATTACCTCTGCCGGAAGCCCGGCCGCGTGCGTGCGCTGGCCCTGCCACCAATTCTGCCGGATCCCACTGACAAGCGGGGGACGCCGGGAGAACAGAGGTCGGACATCCCGGCCCCCGCCGCCGCCCCCGGCCGTATTGACACCGAGATGGTCCAGACCGGAGGGTGATCGGCGACACAGACTTCCGTGCCACGGATCTCCGCGACACGGATCACGGCGTCGACCGCGCAAAGGGGCACCGCATGAGCGACGGCACACCCGCCGACCTGTTCTTCGACGCCGCGATCGGCCTTCTGCAACGCGTCCGCGACGAGGAGGCCGAGGCCATCACCGCCGCCGGCACCCTGCTCGCCGACACCGTCGCCTCCGGCGGCCGGCTCTTCGCCTTCGGCGCCGGGCACTCCTCCCTCGCGGCCCAGGACGTCGTCTACCGCGCGGGCGGCCTCGCCCTCATGAACCTCCTCGCCGCGCCCGGTCTGGTCGGCGTCGACGTCATGCCCGCCACCCTCGGCTCCCGGCTGGAACGCGTCGACGGTCTCGCCACCGCCGTCCTCGACACCTCGCCCCTGCGCGCCGGCGACGCCCTCGTGATCATCTCCCTCTCCGGCCGCAACGCCCTGCCCGTCGAAATGGCCGTCAGCGCCCGTACGCGCGGCGCCAAGGTCATCGGCGTGACCTCCGTCGCCTACGCCACCCAGACCGCGTCCCGGCACTCCTCCGGCACGTATCTCAAGGACCACTGCGACGTCGTACTCGACTCCAAGATCGCCATCGGGGACGCCGAGCTCACCCTCGACACCATCCCGGCGCCCTTCGCCCCCGCGTCCACGGTCGTCACCAGCGCCCTGCTCCAGGCCGTCCTGGCCACCACCGCGGCCACTCTCGCCGACCGCGGCATCGAGCCCCCGCTGCTGCGCTCCGGCAACGTCGACGGCGGCCACGAGTGGAACGCCCGCGTGTTCGAGGAGTACCGCGACCGGATCTTCTACCAGCACTGAGACGCCGGCCGCCGCTTCTCTCCCTACTGCTGCCGCTCCTTCGCCAGCTGGGCCAGATCCAGCGCCGTGGCGATCCGCACCGCCACGTCCTCCGCGTACGTCGCGTCCACCCGCTCGAAACGGCTGCGCGCCGACCCGCGCAGGAACGTCAGCACGCCCAGCGTCCGCCCCCGGCTGCGCAGCACCGCACACAACGCGTGCACCGCGTCCCCCGGCCACTGCCGCTCCAGCGCCCACGCCCGCGCGCGGTCCGCCGGCACGCTCCCGGCATCCGCCCGCACGCTCCCGGCGCGCGCCACGCACTGCAGCGCCGGATGCCCCTCCTCGTAGCGCACCGGCAACCCCGCCGCACCCGTCAGCAGACTCGGCCCCGGCGCCCCGGAGGGCGTGCCCGCGATCCGCACCAGCCGTACCGGACCGACGTCGCCGTCCGCCCGGGCACCGCCCACCACCCGGTCGACCACCGCATGGTCGGCGAACCCGGCCAGCGCGAAGTCCAGATGGACGGTGGCCGCCTCCACCGGATCCTCGCACTCGCAGGCCGCCCGGCCCGCACGATGCAGCTGGTTCGCGCGGAAGCGCAGCATGGCCGCCTCCTGCTCGGCCTGCTTGCCCTCCGTGACGTCCTGGAACAGCCAGCCGACCCCCAGCGGCACCGGCTCCTCCGCGAGCGGCGACGCCAGCCGCACGAACCCGGACCGCCAGCAGCGCCGCTGCTCGCCCTCGGCCGTCCGCACACTCACCCACATATCGGCCGGCGCCGGCGGCGCACCCTCGGCCAGCACATGGGTGAGCGCGCCCTCAAGATCCTCCACGCCCTGCGCCAGCAGCTCCCCGAGCGGGCGCCCCAGCGCCGACGTACGCCCCGTCCCGAGCGCCCGCGCGGCATGCGCGTTGACGACGGCTGGCCGCAGATCCGCGTCCACCAGGACGACACCCCAGGCCGCGTCCTCGAACAGCGCCTCACTCAGTGCGATCGACCGCTCCAGGTCGATCTGCGTGTGCACCTCGCTGAACGCGCAGTACACACCTGCGGGCTTCCCGTCCGGGCCGCGCACGGCCGCCGACTGCGTCCGTACGAGCACCCGCCCGCCGTCCTTGGTGACCAGCGCGAACTCATGCACCTGGCGCCCCGGGGCGTGCATGGCCGACAGCAACCGCCCCTCGACCTCGTCGGCGTCCGCCTCGCGCACCGCCCACCCGGCGAACCCGTGCCGGCCCACCGCCTCGGCCGCCGTCCACCCCAGGATCCGCTCGGCCTCACGGTTCCAATGGGTGACGAAACCGTCCGCGTCGAACGCGCACAGGGCCGCGTCCATGCCGTCGAGGAGCGCGGCGAGCAGATCCGACCCGCCCGAGTCCTCCGGACCATCCCGCTCCGGTTCCGGCTCGGGCTCGTCGGGCCCCAGCTCGTCGGTGGTCCCACTACGCCGGGAAGCACTCACCTGGACCCCCATCAGGCTGCGTCCGCACGCACGGCGCGCCGGTTCCTCGCTGCCCTTCATTCAACTCGAACGTGATGCAGCCCACACTGTGTTCCCGCAAGATTGAAGGAATCGTTGCAAGCCGACGCTCACAACCCGAGCCGAAGATCCACCCACTCATCGTCCCCTCCGTCGAGCACATACCGCTCCACCTCGACGAACCCGCACCGCCCGGCGAACCGCAGCCCGTCCTCGTTGACCGCCAGCACACACGTCTCGACGGCCTCGGCACCCTGCACGCGCGCGTGGGCGAGCCCACGCTCGTACAACGCCTTGCCGAACCCCCGCCCCCGAAACCCCGGCAGCACCCGGGCGATCACCGTCACCACCCCGTCGACCGCGGGCCGCACGGTGGAACACCCCACGAGCACGTCTTCGAGATACGCGTTCTCCAGCCGGTACCCCCGCGCCAGCCGCTCCCGCGCCTCCGTCGCCGACATCGCGGCCGGCGGTACGACGACGTTGTGCACGTACCGCCACCGCTCCAGCGCCCCGTCCCCGTCCCCATCCCCGTCCCCATCCACGGGAACCACCCTCAGACCACTCACGCGCCGTCTCCCGTCGCCCGCCCTGCGCACCCCTTGATCCCGATCTTCATCCGGGGATCCGCCGGCCCGCACAGCATCATCGTCGCGGCCGGCCGCACCACGACACGCGCATACCCGATCTGCTCCTCGGACACAGGCCCACCGAGAATCACCTGCCGGTTTGTCATGTACGAAACGCTAGACGACCCGCCGTTGGAGGCCACGGCCGCAGAGATCTCAAAAAAAGCGGTTGAACCGGCCCCTGAGGCTTCTTAGTGTGTGGGGTACACGAGAAGGGAGGTGGTTCGGCAGATGTATGAGAACCGGACGCGTGAGGTGACTGCGGGCTAGCGCCCGTCACCACACCGAGTGCGGTGCCGGACCAGCACGTGACAGACGCGTGCAGCCGGCCCAATCCCAGGCAGTCACCCGACCCGCGAACTCGCCGGTACGTCCGGCCGGCTTCTCCGTCATCAGGCGGAGGGACCTCGAGTTCGCGGGTCGTCTGCGTCTGCGTGGGAATGCGCGGGGCCTCAGGGGCTGAGGCGTTCCACGTGCCAGGTGCCGTCGGCGGCGGTGACGTAGCGGAGGCGGTCGTGGAGGCGGTTGTGGCGGCCCTGCCAGAACTCGACCGTGCGGGGTTCGACGCGGAAGCCGCCCCAGTGCGGGGGGACCGGGACCTGCTCGCCCTCGGGGTAGCGGGCGCTCAGGTCGGCGTACGCGGCGTCGAGTTCGGTGCGGGAGTGGATGACCGAGGACTGGGCGCTGGCCCAGGCGCCGAGCTGGGAACCGTGCGGGCGGGTGCGGAAGTAGGCGGAGGTCTCGGCGCGGCCGGTGCGGCGGGCGGTGCCGGTGACGATGACCTGGCGGGCCATGGCATGCCAGGGGAAGAGCACCGAGACGTGCGGGTTCGCGGCGAGGTCCTGGGCCTTGCGGGAGTCGTAGTTGGTGTAGAAGACGAAGCCCTGGATGTCGTACTGCTTCATCAGGACCGTGCGTGAGCTGGGGTGGCCCTCGGCGTCGGCGGTGGAGACGATCATCGCGTTGGGTTCGTAGATCATGCCGTCGACGGCCGCCCGCACGGCGTGTTCGAACCAGCGGGTGAACTGGTCCATGGGGTGTGTGGCGAGGTCGTTCTCGTCGAGGCCCTCGGCCTGGTAGTGCTTGCGCATCAGCGCGGGGTTGAGGATGGGGTCGGCGGCGGCGGCGTCGGGGTCGGTCACGCGGTCATCCTGCCGTATGCACATATGGGTCCGGGCCACATGTGGGCGCCTACCTGATGTGGCACTGAGTGCCGTTGGTCTCCCCATCTTTGGCACTCGAGGTTATGGTGCAGGTGCCTCCGCCGTACACCTCATTGAGGAGCCGCCCCATGTCCGACTTCGTGCCTGGGCTCGAAGGAGTCGTCGCGTTCGAGACGGAGATCGCCGAACCGGACAAGGAGGGGGGCGCCCTGCGGTACCGGGGCGTCGACATCGAGGATCTGGTCGGCCACGTCTCGTTCGGGAACGTGTGGGGGTTGCTCGTCGACGGGGCCTTCAATCCGGGACTGCCGGCGGCCGAGCCGTTTCCGATCCCCGTCCATTCGGGTGACATCCGGGTGGACGTACAGTCCGCGCTCGCCATGCTCGCGCCGGTGTGGGGGCTGAAGCCGCTCCTCGACATCGACGCGGAGCAGGCCCGGGAGGACCTGGCGCGGGCCGCGGTCATGGCGCTGTCGTACGTCGCCCAGTCCGCGCGCGGGCAGGGGCTGGCGATGGTGCCGCAGCGGGAGATCGACAAGGCGCACTCGGTCGTCGAGCGGTTCATGATCCGGTGGCGGGGGGAGCCGGATCCCAAGCATGTGGCGGCCGTGGACGCGTACTGGACGTCCGCCGCCGAGCACGGCATGAACGCCTCCACGTTCACAGCCCGCGTGATCGCCTCGACCGGCGCGGATGTCGCCGCCGCCCTGTCGGGTGCGGTGGGGGCCATGTCGGGGCCGCTGCACGGGGGTGCGCCCTCGCGGGTGCTCGGGATGATCGAGGAGATCGAGCGGACCGGGGACGCGGAGGCCTACGTCAAGCAGGCGCTGGACCGCGGTGAGCGGCTGATGGGGTTCGGGCACCGTGTGTACCGGGCCGAGGACCCGCGGGCGCGGGTGCTGCGGCGGACGGCGCGGGAGCTGGGGGCGCCGCGGTTCGAGATCGCGGAGGCGCTGGAGAAGGCAGCGCTGGAGGAACTCCACAACCGTCGGCCGGATCGGGTGCTCGCCACCAATGTGGAGTTCTGGGCCGCGATCATGCTGGACTTCGCGGAGGTGCCGGCGCACATGTTCACGTCGATGTTCACGTGTGCGCGGACGGCGGGGTGGTCGGCGCACATTCTTGAGCAGAAGCGGACGGGGCGGTTGGTGCGGCCGTCGGCGGAGTATGTGGGGCCGGGAGTACGGAAGCCTCAGGACATCGAGGGGTACGGGGATATCGCCCGCTAGTCCGGGGCGGTGGCCCGGAGTCCTTGGCCCAGGTCGTCGGCCTGGGTCGTCGACCCGGGTCATCGGCCTGGGTCATCGGCCCCGGGGCGGGTAGTGAGGCACTTCCGGCCGGTGACCGCGTCTCACCCCCAGGACCCGCACGGCCCGGTTCGCGCCGGCGGGCCGGCAGGCGTGCTCGGCGGGTGATGCGCGGCCGGTAGCGCCGGGCATCACCCGCCAGGTGAGCGGGTCAGTGCTTGTTGACGGCCGAGGCCCAGTCGAAGTCCACGCCCATGTCGGAGTACATCTTCGAGTACCCGACGAAGCAGTTGAACGTCTTGACCTTGCCGTTCTTCAGATACCAGAAGTCGGCCGTCGGCGCGGCGACCTTGTGGCCGTCCCCCTTGACGTAGCCGCCCGTCGGCGCCTGGAGCTGCCCGTCGAACGTGCCCTGGATCGACAGCTCGATGCTGACCGTGTCGCCGTTCACGGTGATGCGCTTGAGGTCACGGTGCACGTCGGAGAACAGGCTCTTCATGTACGGCAGCACGTTGCCGAGCGCCTCGCCCCGGTATGCCACGCCGGGGACCATGTCGTTGAAGACGCCGTCCTTGGTGAAGCTGTTGACGAACGTCGGGACGTCGATGTGGCTGCCTTCCGCCACGTAGTAGTCGCGCAGGACGACCGCGAGGTTGGCCTTCTCGTGCTTGGTCAGGTGGCGGTCGGTGAGCGGCAGCTTCGCCAGCTGGCGTGCGGTCAGGGTCGGGGCGGCCGTGGTGCTGTGGACCGCTGCCCCGTGGTGGGCGGGGATTGCGGCCTGTGACGGCACGGCGGCGATGGAAAGACCACCCAGGACAGCTACCGCGGTCGCGGCGGTGATCGACTTCCGGCTGAGCAGCTTCATGTCGTGTTCCTCCAGGTCAGTACTCAGGATTCGAGATCCGTCGCAACGGTCTCTGTCGCGTCCTTAGTAATTCAAACGCTCGCTTAACCTTATGAACGGCGGTACAGGCTGTCAAGCCACTGTTTGAATTCTGCTGACGCGCCACCTCCAGGCGGCGCTCACGCCCGCATCACGCCCGGTCAGACCTGTTCCGCGAGGGAAGTGTTGACAATGTACTCAAACGCATGCTTGAGTACATTCCATGACACGGGTGGCGAAGACGGACCTACGCCGGGAGGCCGGGCAGCGCACGCGGGACGGCCTGCAGACGGCCGCCCTGGAACTGCTCTCGCAACGAGGCCAGGAGGGCGTGACACTCCGCGAGATCACAGAGCGCGCCGGAGCCAACGTCGCCGCGGTGAGCTACCACTACGGGTCGCTGAAGGCGCTGTGCGACTCCGCGATAGAGCACGCGCTGGAACGGTATCTGGACGAAAAGATCCTGGAACTGGATTCCCTCGCCTCGACTGCGACGCTCCATGAGGTGGCGACAGCGTTCGCCCGTCCGATGGTGCGCGCGCTGGCGGCCGGTGGACAGGACCTGGCCGTGATGCGGACCGTGGCGCGGGTCGGCATCGATCCGCCCCAGGGGTGGGAGCGGCTGAACGGCAAGTTCGACCAGAGCCGCCGGGGGGCCGTCCGGGTACTGGCACCGAACCTTCCCGGAGTGGACGAGCAGGAACTGAACTTCCGTACGCGCTGCGCGGCCGGCCTGCTGAACTGGCTCGCGCTGGCCCCCATCGGTGCCGAGCTGGCCGCCCTGCCCGCCGAGGAGATCGAGCGGCGGCTGGTCCCCGTGGTGGCCGGGGCGTTCCGCGGGGACGCCGCCGTCGACAGCTGACCGGGTCACAGGCCGGTGGAGGCGCCGCCGCCCGGAGGGGCGCTCAGCCCAGGGTCTCGTCCAGCAGGGCCGCCCACTGGGCCACCACCCGGTCCCGTCTCACCTTGTCGTCCGTGAGGAGGTTGGCCAGGCCCAGGCCTCTGGCCATGTCGAGGAGGCCCTGGACGGTTTCGCGGGCGCCGGCGCGGGATTCGTCGACGGACAGGAGGTCCACGGCGATGCGGTGCGTCTCGCGGCCGACGCGGGCTTCCAGTTCGGTGACCTGGGGGCGGAGCTGCTCCTCGTTGGAGGCGGCGACCCACAGGTGGAGGGCGGCGCGGAAGAGGGGGCCGGTGTAGAGGTCGACCAGGGCCGAGACGACGGCCCTGCGGTCGCCCTCCGCGCCCTGCGGGAACAGGGCACGGAGGGCCGTGGAGCGCTCTTCGGCGACGTACTCGACCGCCGCGGTGAAGAGGTCCTCGCGGGTCGGGAAGTGGTGCTGGGCGGCGCCCCGGGAGACGCCGGCGCGTTCGGCGACGACGGCGACGGTGGAGCCCGCCCAGCCGTGTTCGGCGAGGCAGGCCACGGCGGCTTCCAGGAGCCGTTGCCGGGTGGCCCGGCTGCGGTCCTGTTTGGGGGCTCGGTCCTGCTGAGGTCCGCGCGCGTGTTCCGCCGTACTCACACCACCCACGCCGCATCCCGTCGTTCGAGGAAGGCCGTCATCCCCTCGCGGGCCTGGTCGGAGGAGAACAGCCGGGCCGAGAGGGCGGTCAGGTCGGCCGCGTCCCGGTCGAATGTTTCCAGCACCCTAGCTGTGAGCAGCTGTTTCGTCTCGGTCAGGGCCTGGGGGGCGGAGCGGCGGAGGCCGTCGAGGATGGGTTCGAGGGCGGTGTCGACGTCGTCGGCGGTGGTGGTGAGGAGGCCGAGGCGTACGGCTTCGGGGGCTTCGAAGCGTTCGCCGGTGAGGTAGTAGCGGGCCAGGGCGCGGGGGTCGGTGCGCGGGAGGAGGGTCAGGGAGATGACGGCGGGGGCGACGCCGATGCGTACCTCGGTGAAGGCGAAGGTGGCCTCGGTGGCGGCGGCCGCGATGTCGCAGGCGGCGAGGAGGCCGAGGCCGCCGGCGCGGACGTGGCCGGTGACGCGGGCGACGACCGGTTTGGGCAGTTCGACGATCTGCCGCAGGAGGCCGACGAGGGCGTCGGGGTGGGGCGGGTCGCGCAGGTCCGCGCCGGCGCAGAAGGTCGTACCGGTGTGGGTGAGGACGACCGCGCGGACGTCGGGGTCCTTGGCGCAGTCGGTGAGTGCCTCGGCGAGTTCGGTGACGAGGGCGGCGGACAGGGCGTTGCGGGTGGGGGCGGAGTCGAGGCTGAGGGTGGCGACGGCACGCGCGCGTGTCTGTCCGATCAACGTCATGGCCGCTCCCCGGGTTCCGCGTCTGCTGTGGTCCGGCCGAGTGCGCGCAGTTCGCGGCGGAGTATCTTCCCGGAGGCCGCGCGGGGCACGCCGGCGATGAAGGTGACCTTGCGGACGCGTTTGTAGGGTGCGACGCGTTCGGCGACGTAGAGCATGGTCTCGTTCTCGGTGAGGTCGGCGGCGGTGGGCTGGCGGACGACGAAGGCGTGCGGGATCTCGTTGCCGTCCTCGTTGTAGGCGCCGACGACGGCGGCGTCGGCGATGCCGGGGTGGGTGAGCAGGAGTGCCTCCAGTTCGGCCGGGGCGACCTGGAAGCCCTTGTACTTGATGAGTTCCTTGACCCGGTCGACGACGAACAGCCAGCCGTCGGCGTCGACGTGGCCGACGTCCCCGGTGTGCAGCCAGCCGTCGGTGTCGATCATCGCGGCGGTGGCGTCGGGTTGGCCTAGGTACCCCTTCATGACCTGGGGGCCGCGGATGAGGATCTCGCCGGGTTCGCCGGCGTCGAGGTCCTTGTGCGGGTCGTCGAGGGAGACGATCCTCATCTCGGTGCCGGCGATGAGTTTGCCGACGGTGCCGGGCGGCGCCTGGTGCATGGCGGCGAGCGGGACGATGTGGGTGCCGGGCGACAGTTCGGTCATGCCGTAGGCCTGTGCGACGGGCGGCAGGCCGAGGCGCTCGGAACAGGCGGCGGCGAGGCGGGCGTCCAGGGGTGCGGCGGCGCTCATGACGTACTTCAGGGAGGACAGGTCGTACTGGTCGACCAGTGGGTGCTTGGCGAGGGCGAGGACGATGGGCGGGGCGACGTACAGGCCGGTGATGCGGTGGTTCTGGATCGCCGAGAGGAAGGTCTGCAGGTCGAAGCGGGGCAGTACGACCACGGTGGCGCCCATCCGCAGGGGCGCGTTCATGAGCGCGGTGAGGCCGTAGATGTGGAAGAGGGGGAGTACGGCGAGGATGCGGTCGCCCGGGCCGGTGGGGACGGCGGGTTCCAGCTGGGCGAGGTTGGTGGCGATCTGCCGGTGGGTGAGCATCACGCCCTTGGGAGTGCCGGTGGTGCCGGAGGAGTACGGCAGTGCGGCGACGTCCTCGGCGGGGTCGATGTCGACCTGTGGTTCGGGGGCGTCGCCGGCCAGCATGTCGATCAGCGAGCGGTGTCCGGGAGCGCTGTCGCAGACGAATATCTCCGCTATGCCGCCGGCGAGTTCGGCGGCCCGGCGGGCGGCCTCCAGCAGCGGTGAGACGGTGACGATCCAGCGGGCCGCGGAGTCCTTGAGCTGTTTGGCGAACTCCTCGGGTGTGGCGAGGGGGTGCACGGTGGTGACGGAGGCACCCGCGCGCGTGGCCGCGTAGAACGCCGTCGGGAAGGCGACCGTGTTCGGGCTGTGCAGGGCGAGTACGTCGCCTTTGCGGACGCCCGCGTCGGCGAGTGCGGCCGCGATCCTGCGGTGGAACCGGTCCAGTTGTTCGTAGGTGAGGGTGGTGCCGTCGGCGCCGTCGATCAGGGCGGGCGTGTCACCGAACGCGGCGGCCCGGCCCAGCACCGCCTCGTGGATGGGAAGTTCTACGGGTGGAACGTCTGCGTACTCGCTGCGGAACACGGTTCCTCCAAGCGGCTGCCAGTGCCAGCGCGTGGCCTAGTACGACTTGGGAAGGCCAAGCGTCTGGTGGGAGACGTAGTTGAGAATCATCTCCCTGCTCACCGGAGCAATACGAGCCACACGCGCGGCCGTTATCAATGAGGCGAGCCCGAATTCCCGGGTGAGGCCGTTGCCGCCGAGGGTGTGCACGGCCTGGTCGACGGCGCGCACGCATGCCTCGCCCGCCGCGTACTTGGCCATGTTGGCGGCCTCGCCTGCGCCGATGTCGTCCCCGGCGTCGTAGAGATGTGCCGCCTTCTGCATCATCAGGCGCGCCAGTTCGAGTTCGATGTGCGCCTGGGCCAGGGGGTGGGCGATGGCCTGGTGGGCGCCGATGGGGGTCTTCCAGACGGTGCGGTCGCGCGCGTACTCGATGGCTTTGGACAGCGCGTAGCGTCCCATGCCGATCGCGAAGGCGGCCGTCATGATCCGCTCCGGGTTGAGTCCGGCGAAGAGTTGCAGCAGGCCGGCGTCCTCGTCGCCGACGAGTGCGTCGGCGGGCAGCCGTACGTCGTCGAGGACCAGCTCGAACTGCTTCTCGGCGGCGTTGAGTTCCATGTCGATGGGGCGCTTGTGGAAGCCCTCGGCGTCGGTCGGGACGATGAACAGGCAGGGCTTGAGGCGTCCGGTGCGGGCGTCTTCGGTGCGGCCGACGATCAGGACCGCGTCGGCCATGTCGACGCCGGAGATGAAGACCTTGCGGCCGGTGAGCAGCCAGTCGCCGGTGTCGGGGTCGCGGCGGGCGGTGGTGGTGATGCGGTGGGAGTTGGAGCCGGCGTCGGGTTCGGTGATGCCGAAGGCCATCAGGCGTGAGCCGTCGGAGAGCGCGGGCAGCCAGGACCGCTTCTGTTCCTCGGTGCCGAAGCGGGCGATCACTGTGCCGCAGATCGCGGGTGAGACCACGAGCATGAGGAGCGGCGAGCCCGCGGCGCCCAGTTCCTCCAGGATGATGGAGAGTTCGGCGATGCCGCCGCCTCCGCCGCCGTACTCCTCCGGGAGGTTGACGCCGAGGTAGCCGAGTTTTCCGGCCTCCTGCCAGAGTTCGGTGGGGGCGCGCCCCTCTGCGATGGTTCGGGTGATGTAGTCGCGGCCGTACTTCTTGCCGAGGGTGGCCACCGCCTCGCGGAGCGCCTTGTGCTCGTCGGATTCGATTTGGGGGGTCACAGGTGGCTCCTTCGCGTGCGGGTTGTCTGTGGTTGCTCGCGCTCACGCGGCGGTAGCCGCATATCGAATGCAGCCCCGCGCCCCTAGAGGGGCGCTTGCACCACCGCCAGGAGAGAGCCGGGCTCCACCTGTTGGCCGACCACGACCCGCAGTTCGCTCAGCGTGCCGGTGACCGGGGCTGTGATCCGGTGCTGCATCTTCATCGCTTCCAGCCAGAGCAGTGGCTGCCCGGCCTGCACGGTGGTGCCCTCCGTCAGCCCCTCCGCCACCCGGACGACCGTCCCCGGCATCGGCGTCAGAAGCGAACCGGGCGCCAGCTGGGCCTTGGGGTCGGGGAAACGGGGTAGCGCGGTGAGCCTCGTGTTGTTGACGTGGACCTGGTCGCCGTACGTCGACACCTCGAACCGTCGGCGTACGCCGTCGATGTCGAGTACGACCAGGCGCGCGCCCGCGTGCACGACTCGTACGCCCGCTGCCGTGAGGCCCTCGCGGGCGTGCTGGTAGTGGACCTCGTGCTCCTCGTCCGCCATCAGGTAGCGCTTGGTCTGCGGCTGGGAGGAGACGTTGCGCCAGCCGCCGAAGCGGGAGCGGCCGTGGGCGTCGGCCAGGGCGGCCGCGAGGGGGGCGTGCGGGTCGGCGGCGGGCGCCGTGAGGACGGTGAGGTGGCGGTCGTAGAAGCCGGTGTCCATGCGGGCCGCGGTGAACTCCTCGTGGCGCAGGGAGCGGACGAGGAGGTCACGGTTGGTGGTGGGGCCGTGCAGGGTGGTGTTGTCGAGCGCGTGCGCCAGCTTGCGCAGCGCTTCCGCGCGCGTGGGGGCGTGCGCGACCGCTTTCGCGAGCATCGCGTCGTAGTGGACGCCGATCTCGTCGCCGTCGGTGTAGCCGGTGTCCAGGCGGACGCTGCCGGGGACGGTGAGGCGGTGCAGGGTGCCGGTCTGCGGGGCCCAGTCGCGGGCGGGGTCCTCGGCATAGAGGCGGGCCTCGATCGCGTGGCCGTGCGCGCGCGGGGCTTCGAGCGGCAGGGGGTGGCCCTCGGCGACGCGGATCTGTTCGGCGACCAGGTCGATGCCGAAGACGGCCTCGGTGACGGGGTGTTCCACCTGGAGGCGGGTGTTCATCTCCAGGAAGTGCGCTTTTCCGTCGGCGACGAGGAACTCGACGGTGCCCGCGCCGACGTAGGAGACGGCGCGCGCGGCGCGCACGGCAAGCGCGTACAGCTCCTTCGTGAGCCCCTCGGGGAGCCCGGGTGCCGGCGCTTCCTCGATCACCTTCTGATGCCGGCGCTGGAGTGAGCAGTCACGGGTGCCCAGCGGCCACACCGTGCCGTGCGCGTCGGCGAGGACCTGCACCTCCACATGGCGGCCGCGTTCGATGTAGGGCTCGACGAAGACCTCGCCGTCACCGAAGGCGCTCGCGGCCTCGGCGCGCGCGCCGTCCAGCGCGGCGGTCAGCTCCTCGAGGCGGCGCACGATGCGCATCCCGCGCCCTCCGCCGCCCGCGGCCGCCTTCACCAGCACCGGCAGGTCGGACTCGGTGACCTCGCCGAGCGGCGCGATCCCCATCAGCTCCTTGGCGCGCGTCTTGGACGCCATCGCCTCGATCGCCTCCGGAGGCGGCCCGATCCAGACCAGGCCGGCGTCGAGGACGGCGCGGGCGAAGTCGGCGTTCTCGGAGAGGAAGCCGTACCCGGGGTGCACGGCGTCCGCGCCGGCGCTCACGGCGGCCTTCACCACCAGGTCGCCGCGCAGGTAGGTGTCCGCGGGCGTGGCGCCCGGCAGTCGTATCGCGCTGTCGGCCACGCGCGTGTGGAGCGCGTTCTCGTCGGCGTCCGAGTGCACGGCGACGGTCTTGATGCCGAGTTCGGCACAGGTGCGGAAGATCCGGCAGGCGATCTCGCCCCGGTTGGCGACCAGCAGAGTCGAAATCATGTGATCCCTCACATCCGGAAGACGCCGAAGCCGCCCCGCGCGCCCTCGTAGGGGGCGGTGTGGATGGCGGACAGGCACAGGCCGAGGACGGTGCGGGTGTCGCGCGGGTCGATGACGCCGTCGTCGTACAGCCGCCCGGACAGGAACATCGGCAGCGACTCGGACTCGATCTGCTGCTCGACCATGGCGCGCAGGGCGGCGTCGCCGTCCTCGTCGTACGGCTGTCCCTTCGCGACGGCCGACTGGCGGGCGACGATCGAGAGCACGCCGGCGAGCTGCTGCGGGCCCATGACGGCGGACTTGGCGCTGGGCCAGGCGAACAGGAAACGGGGGTCGTAGGCGCGCCCGCACATGCCGTAGTGGCCGGCGCCGTAGGAGGCGCCCATGAGGACGGAGAGGTGCGGTACGCGGCTGTTGCTGACCGCGTTGATCATCATCGCGCCGTGCTTGATGATGCCGCCCTGCTCGTACTCCTTGCCGACCATGTAGCCGGTGGTGTTGTGCAGGAAGAGGAGCGGGATGTCGCGCTGGTTGGCGAGCTGGATGAACTGGGCCGCCTTCTGCGACTCCGCGGAGAACAGGACGCCCTGGGCGTTCGCGAGCACCCCCACGGGATAGCCGTGCAGGGTGGCCCAGCCCGTGGTCAGGCTGGTCCCGTACAGCGGCTTGAACTCGTCGAAGTCGGAGGCGTCGACGAGCCGGGCGATCACCTCGCGCGGGTCGAAGGGGATCTTGAGGTCGCCGGGGACGATGCCCAGGAGTTCGTCGGCTGCGTACTTGGGGGGCGCGGCCGGGCCCGGATCCTGGTGCGCCTTGCGGTGGTTGAGGCGGGCGACCACGCGGCGTGCCTGGCGCAGGGCGTCCGGTTCGTCGACGGCGAAGTAGTCGGCGAGACCCGACACGCGCGCGTGCATCTCCGCGCCGCCGAGCGACTCGTCGTCGCTCTCCTCGCCGGTGGCCATCTTCACCAGGGGCGGTCCGCCGAGGAAGACCTTCGCGCGCTCCTTGACCATGATCACGTGGTCGGACATGCCGGGGATGTAGGCGCCGCCGGCGGTGGAGTTGCCGAAGACGACGGCGACGGTCGGGATTCCGGCGGCCGAGAGCCGGGTCAGGTCGCGGAAGATGGCCCCGCCCGGGATGAAGATCTCCTTCTGCGAGGGCAGGTCGGCGCCGCCGGACTCGACCAGGCTGATGCAGGGCAGCCGGTTGGCGAGGGCGATGTCGTTGGCGCGCAGGGCCTTCTTCAGCGACCAGGGGTTGCTGGCGCCGCCGCGCACGGTGGGGTCGTTGGCGGTGATCAGGCACTCCACGCCTTCGACGACGCCGATCCCGGTGACGAGCGAGGCGCCGACGGCGTAGTCGCTGCCCCAGGCCGCCAGCGGCGACAGCTCCAGGAAGGGGGTGTCGGGGTCGAGGAGGAGTTCGATGCGCTCGCGGGCGAGGAGTTTGCCGCGCCCCCGGTGGCGTGCGACGTACTTCTCGCCGCCGCCCGCGAGGGCCTTGGCGTGCTCGGCCTCCAGGTCGGTGAGCTTGGCGAGCATGGTGTCGCGGTTCGCCCGGTAGCCGGGGTCGCGGGTGTCGAGCGTGGTCTCGATGACCGTCACAGCAGGGCCTCCGGGATGTCCAGGTGCCGGGAGCGAAGCCATTCGCCGAGGGCCTTGGCCTGGGGGTCGAAACGGTGTTGGGCGGCCACACCCCGGCCGAGGATGCCTTCGACGGTGAAGTTGACGGCGCGGAGGTTGGGCAGGAGGTGCCGGGTGACGGTCAACTCGCGGCTCTCGGGTATGAGGTGCCGGAAGGCGTCGACGGTCAGGGTGTGCGCGAGCCAGCGCCAGGCCTCGTCCGAGCGCACCCAGACGCCGACGTTGGCGTTCCCGCCCTTGTCGCCGCTGCGGGCCCCGGCCACCAGCCCGAGGGGGGCCCGCCGGGTGGGACCGGCCGGAAGCGGCTCGGGCAGCGGCGGCTCGGGCAGGTCCTGGAGTACGAGGGTGTCCTGGGCCGGGGGCACAGGGATCCGTCGCCCGTCGTGGAGGACGGCCCTATGGGGCACCTCGCCCTGGGGGACGTACACATCCTCGAAGACCCCATAGGGCGCGCCCTTCCCAGGTGGTGCGAGCACATGGAAGCCGGGGTAGCTGGCGAGCGCCAGTTCCACGGCGGCTCCGCTCAGCGCCCGCCCGACGGCCTCCTGGTCCCGGTCCCGTACGACGAGCCGGAGCAGCGCGCTGGCCGTCTCCTCGGTGGCCGCGTCGGCCCGGTCGGTGCGCACCAGCTCCCACCGCACCTCCTGCGGAGGCGACTTGGCGAGGGCGTCGGCCATCTGCTCGCGTACCAGTGCCGCCTTGGCCTCGATGTCGAGGCCGGTGAGGACGAAGACGACCTCGTTACGGAAGCCGCCGAGCCGGTTGCGGCCGACCTTGAGGGTCGGGGGCGGAGCCTCGCCCCGCACGCCCTCGATCCGTACCCGGTCCGGGCCGTCCTGGCTCAGCCGTACGGTGTCGAGGCGGGCGGTGACGTCGGGGCCCGCGTAGCGGGCGCCGCCGGTCTCGTACAGGAGCTGGGCGGTCACCGTGCCGACGTCGACGAAGCCGCCGGTGCCGGGGTGCTTGGTGATGACGCAGCCGCCGTCCTCGTGGAGTTCGGCGAGCGGGAAGCCGGGGCGGCGGACGTCGCGGCCGGCCCCCGCCTCGGCTCCGGCTCCGGCTCCGGCCTCGGCCTCGGCCTCGGCGAAGAAGGCGTAGTTGCCGCCGGTGGCCTGGGTCCCGCACTCCAGGACGTGCCCGGCGACGACGGCGCCCGCGAGCCGGTCGTACTCCCCCGGCTGCCAGCCGAAGTGGGCGGCGGCGGGTCCGGTGACGAGGGCGGCGTCGGTGACCCGGCCGGTGACCACGATGTCGGCGCCGGACCGCAGGCACTCGGCGATCCCGAAGCCGCCGAGGTAGGCGTGCGCGGCGAGGCTGCCGGGGTGGGCGGCGGTGAGGTCGTCGCCGTCCACATGTGCGACGCGCACAGGGATGCCGAGCCGGTCGGCCAACGTCCGTACCGCGTCGGCGAGTCCGGCCGGGTTGAGGCCGCCGGCGTTGGTGACGATCCGTACGCCGCGTTCGTGGGCGAGGCCCAGGCAGTCCTCCAGTTGGCGGAGGAAGGTGCGGGCGTATCCCGCGCCGGGGTCCTTCAGCCGGTCGCGGCCCAGGATGAGCATGGTCAGCTCGGCGAGGTAGTCGCCGGTGAGGACGTCGAGTTCGCCGCCGGTGAGCATCTCGCGCAGGGCGTCGAAACGGTCGCCGTAGAAGCCGGAGGCGTTGCCTATGCGCAGGGTCACGCGGCACCGCCCTTCGGGGCGCGGCCGGTGCCGGGCGGGCCCGCGAAGGCCTGGGCGATGTCGAGCCAGCGGTCGGCGCCGGGGCCGACGGCCCGCACGGCGAGGTCGGTGCGGTGGGCGCGCTGGGTGACCAGGAGACAGAAGTCGAGGGCCGGGCCGGTGACGCGGTCGTCGGCGTCCTCGGGGCCGTATGTCCACAGGTCGCCGGACGGGGCGGTCAGTTCGACGCGGAACTCCTCGAAGGGCACGGGCTGTCCGTGCACGCCGAAGGCGAAGTCGCGGGTGCGGACGCCGAGTCGGGCGATGTGCCGGAGCCGGTCGGTGGGGGTGCGGGTCACGCCCAGCGCGTCGGCGATGTCCAGGCCGTGTGCCCAGGTCTCCATCAGCCGGGCGGTGGCCATGGAGGCGACCGACATAGGGGGGCCGTACCAGGGGAACCGTGCCCGTACGGGCGCCGCGCGCAGCGCCTGGTCCAGGGCCTCGCGTCCGGCCCGCCAGTCCGCCAGCAACCGGGCGGGGGGCTTGGCGGCGCCTTCCTCCGCCCCGTTGTCCACGAAGTCCCCGGGCTGGGCCAGCGCCTTCTCGACCTCGCGGGAGAAGGCGTCCTGATCGGTCACGGCCAGCAGCGAGGAGTGGTCGGTCCAGGCGAGGTGGGCGATCTGGTGGGCGACGGTCCAGCGGGGCGCGGGGGTGGCGAGAGCCCACTGCTCGGCTCCCGACTCGGCTACCAGCCGGTCGAGTTCCGCACTCTCCTCACGCAGGTCGTCGATGACGGGCGTCGGATCGGACATGGGGGGAGCATGGCAGCGACCCCGGAAACAATCAAGCACGCTTGCATGAATTTGAGCCGTGGCCGGGTGCACAGGACCGTTGACGCTTCGGGCCGGCGCTCCTTGGCGACATCTGGAGTCACCCTGGGGCAATCCTTGGCACAAGCCGTCGCGGCGGGGGGACCGGCATGCCCTATGTTCGATGCGAACATCCGGCGATGGAGTGATGTGTGAGGCGTGCTGGGCGTGCGGAGGACAGATGAACTCGCTGTAGGGGCGCGGACGACCGCCGTCGTGACACCCCCGGCAGGCGGGACAGGCGGCTACCCGGTGGACACGGGCATCGAGGACCCGCCCCCGCGCGAACCTCCCCGCTTCTGGCCCCTCCTCCTCGTGGCCGCCGCCGTCCTGCCCGGTACCGCCCTCTTCCTCGTGGGTCAGGGCGTCAGCAAGGCCGCGCTGCAGGCCTGGCAGACGGTGTGTCTCGCCGTGATCGTGCAGGCGACGCCGTTCCTGCTGCTCGGTACGGCGCTGTCGGGGGCGATCAACGCGTTCGTGCCGGAGCGGGTGTTCACCCGGCTGCTGCCGAAGCGGCCCGCGCTGGCCGTGCCGGTCGCCGGGCTGGCCGGGGTGGTGCTGCCGGGCTGCGAGTGTGCGTCGGTGCCGGTGGCGAACAGCCTGATCGGGCGCGGGGTCACCCCGGCCGCCGCGTTCGCGTTCCTGCTCTCCGCGCCCGCCATCAACCCGGTGGTGCTGACCGCCACCGCCATCGCCTTCCCCGGCACCCCCCTCATGGTGCTGGCCCGGCTGCTCGCCTCGCTGGTGACCGCCGCCGTGATGGGCTGGCTGTGGCTCTGGCTTGGCCGCGAGGAGTGGCTGCGGCCCGCCGTACGGCACACCGGGCACCAGCCGGGGCACAACCGCTGGACGGAGTTCCGGCGCGGCTTCCAGCACGACTTCCTCCAGGCCGGCGGTTTCCTGGTGGTCGGCGCGATGGCCGCGGCCACCTTCAACGTCGCCGTACCGCGCTCGGTCCTCGACGCCTTCTCCGGTTCGCCCTGGCTGTCGGTGCTGTTCCTGGCCGCGCTGGCGATCATCCTCGCGGTGTGTTCGGAGGCGGACGCGTTCGTGGCGTCGTCGCTCACGGGCTTCTCGCCCACTGCCCGGCTGGCGTTCATGGTGGTCGGGCCCATGGTCGACCTCAAGCTGATCGCGTTGCAGACGGGCACGTTCGGCCGGGCCTTCGCGGCCCGCTTCTCGGCCGCCACGACGGTCGTCGCGATCCTGTGCAGTGTGCTGGTCGGAGGGGTGCTGCTGTGAGACGTCCGCTTCAGGTGACCCTGCTGGTCCTCAGCGGCCTCGGCCTGCTGCACGCCTCCCTCTTCACCGACGTGTGCCTGCGCTACGTCAAGCCCGGGATGCGCCCGCTGCTGATCGTGTCCGGGTTCGTGCTGCTGGTGCTGGGCATCGCGGAGGCGGCGACGCGGGAGGGACAGGAGGCACGCACCGGACGGAAGGGGCACGGCAGGCATGGTGACCACGCACATGGCGCCCACGCACATGTCGCCGGCCCACACGACGAGCCGGAACAGCATCACGGTCACGAACCACACCCCGGTGACAACGACGGCCACGGCGCCACCCACCACGGTCACGACCACTCGACCGTCCCCCGGGTCGCCTGGCTGCTCCTGCTCCCGGCTCTGAGCCTGCTCTTCTACGCCCCGCCGGCACTCGGCGCGTACACCGCGTCCCGGCAGCCCGCCAAGGTCGTGGCGGAGCAGGACGACTTCGACGCGCTGCCCAGGACCTCACCGCTGCCCATCACCCTCACCGACTTCACCACCCGCGTGCAGCAGGACCGCTCGCTGGCCATCAAGGGGCGGACCGTGGAGATGAGCGGGCTGGTCACGCCCGTTCCGGGGGGCGGGAGCTGGGACCTGACCCGGATCATCATCTCCTGCTGCGCGGCCGACGCGCAGTCCGTGAAGGTGCGGATCTACAGCGACAGCATCCCGCCCGCCAACACCTGGGTGTCCGTCACCGGGAACTGGCATCCCGGCGGAAAGCTGGGCACGAAGTCCGCGCCGGTCGCGCTGGACGCCCAGACCGTGAAGAAGATCCAGCGGCCCTCGAACGGCTATCAGGACGCGCTGCCGTTCCCCTCCGGCTGAGCGCCGACGACCGGCTCCGGCTGGGCCACGACCACCGGGTCCGGCTGCACACCAACCGCCGCCTGCCGGCCGCGTCCCACCTGGGAGCGGACCGCGCCGATGCTCGCCGCGATGACGAGGGCGACGGCGGCCGCCTGGGTGGCCGACAGGGCCTGGCCGAGGACGAGGAAGCCGGCGGTGGCGGCGATGGCAGGTTCCAGGCTCATGAGGACGGCGAAGGTGTGGGCCGGAAGGCGGCGCAGGGCGAGGAGTTCGAGGGTGTAGGGCAGGACCGAGGAGAGGACCGCGACCGACGAGCCCAGGGCGACGGTGGTCGGGTCCAGGAGCCTGCTGCCGGCTCCGGCGATGCCCAGCGGGAGGAACAACAGAGCGGCGACCGCCATGGCCAGGGCCAGACCGTCGGCCTGCGGGAAACGGCGGCCGGTGCGGGCGCTGAAGATGATGTAGGTGGCCCACATGGCACCGGCGCCCAGGGCCAGGCCGACACCCACGGGGTCGAGGCCGCTGAAGTCTCCGCCGCCGAGCAGGAACACACCGCCCAGCGCGAGTCCCGCCCAGAGGGCGTTGATCAGGCGCCGGGAGGCCAGTACGGACAGGGCGAGCGGTCCGAGCACTTCGAGGGTGACGGCGAGGCCCAGCGGGATGCGGTCGACGGCCTCGTAGAAGAGGCCGTTCATCGCGCCCATGGTGATACCGAAGACAATCACCGTGCCCCAGTCGCTGCGGGAGTGGCCGCGCAGCCGTGGCCGGCAGACGACGAGCAGGATCACCGCGGCCGCGAGCAGCCGCAGGGTCACCACGCCGAGCGCACCCGCCCTGGGCATTAGGGTCACCGCCAGGGCACCGCCGAACTGCACGGAGATCCCGCCGGCCAGGACCAGCCCGACGGGCCCGAGCGAGCCGAGCCGGCCCGGAGCGCCGGTGGCGGCAGGTGCGGCCACCGAAGCGACCGTGGGCGTCGACGTCGGCTGTGAGGTGCTGGGGGTGATCACGGGCGGTCCATGGGATTCGTCGTTCATTACGATGCACTAACCAGTCCAGGGTAGTGGACTCAGGCAGGCGCGTGAACCCTTTATGGAGCTGTCCTGGATGGTGAGATGTCGACTGCGCCTATGTCACGGCCGGGACAACGTGGAGATAGCCTTCCTCGACCAGGTCCGGGTAGCCGAACCGTTCGCCGACCGCGAGGAACGCCTGGTGCTCACGCGGGCCGATGGGCAGCGCCGAGGACTTCAGCACCCGCAGAAAGAGCCGGAAACCCAGGTCCGCGTCGACCTTCTCGACCACCTCGGCCAGAGCGGGCACCAAGCCGGGGAGCTTGGGAGGCCAGACGCGGTTCTGCGTCGCGGCCGCCAGCCGGGCCGCCACGCCGTCGATGACTTCCAGCACCGCCGCGCGCAGACCTAGATCAGACGCCGACGCCGACGGAGGCGGGACGAAACCCGGGTCCGTCAGCCGTTCGGCGTCCAGCCAGGCCGCCTCGATCCCGGCCAGCCAGTCCCGCATGCTCTCCTAGTCCCATCGGGGATCGAAGGCATGGTCCGCGCCGCCGACCCACACCGTGCGCAGCACCGCGTCGTCGAGGGCGACTCCAGCAGGCGTCGTACGTCCCGGCCGAGCAGGGTGTGGCGCAGCGCGGGAACGTCGGTCACCGAACGCGCGGCGATCAGGTGCAGGGCGCTCTTGCTGCTGCTTGAAGCGAGCGGTACCGCCGTCCTCCCAGTGACCACGACGGCCAGCCCGCCCATCGGTCCCCTGTCGGCCTTCACCGTCTTCACCCTGCGCCACTGGCCCTCGTAACCGATCACGTCACCAAGAACGACCACAGCCGCGCGCTTCGTCGGAACGCCTAATCGGTCTCGACGCGCCGGACTTGATCCAAAGGGGTGTCCCAGGTGGTGACCTCCTCGCTGTCCGAGTCCCAGGCCCGGGCCGAGACCCGGCGCGGCGGCCCTTAGGAATGGTCTGGGGCCGCGAGCCACGGCGAGAGGAGGGTGGAGAACTCTTCGTCGGAGATGTTCCCTGCTCCCCAGCCGAACCGGTGCCATGCCTGAGCGCGCTGCAGGACAGTCACCGGGATGTGGAAGGCGAGGCGGAAGCAGGCGATGAAGGCTATCGCGCCGAACCCCGCACCCAGTCTCTCCCGGGCCAGCAACGCCAGCTCCACCGAATCTTGGCCTGCACTTTGTGCTGCCTTCAGCTCTTCCGCCACCTTTTCGATATTTTCCATTTTGTTCTGTCTTTCATCGTCCATCGTGAATGATCCTTCGGAGGGAGGTGGGCCCACCGGTACGTGTGGGCCCACCGTAGTACGCGCCGCAGTCATGGGACTTCGCGAGCCTGGCTGCTAGCGGAATAGCGCCGCAACATTGGTGTAGGCGCCGGGCATTCCGCGCAGCTCGGTGATTTCAACGGTCGAATATCCCGCCCTGGAGGCCATCTTCCCGGTGAACGTGGCCAGTGCCGCCTCCTCCACTGTGGCGCCGCCCCGTACGGCCGCGTTGAAGGAGTCCAGGTTGTCAATGAGGGTGCCGCCGTCCTGCCAGTACCCCTTGACTCCCTTGACCGCGTCGCCGAAGTGGGCGAGTGCGGCGTTGAACATCTCCCCGCCCCTGGGCGTGTCCGAGCCCGCCTCGATCGCGAGCGTCATGATTCCATCGCTGTCGAGGCTTGCGACGATGCCGCGCCCACTCGCGTAGACGTCGATGTAGTCGCTGCAGCCGACGTTGTGGACGAGTACCGGAGTCTCGTCGGCCAGCACGTAGAAGGTGTGCAGATTGGCAACGCTCAGGTCCCAGACGTTCTGACGTTTGGTCACCGGGCGAACGCTGGACACGTCCACCGCGCCGGACGAGGTGCGCAGAGAGTCGCTCACCCGAAGTACGGAGGCCTTGACCCAGCCCCGGTCCGGCACGAACACACGGTGGCCAGGTGTGGTCCGGATCTGTCCGCCGTCAGCGAGTGTGATCTCGAGGAGCTTGTCCGCCGCATGCTCGTACGTCGCAGTGACCGGTGCCGAGCGCGTGATGTCCGTGGCCGGGTCGGCGGCTAGGACCGCGTCGCCGACGCCGATCTCGTCGATGGGCTTCGTTGTGCCGTCTGCCAGCAGTACGGGCGTTCCGGCAGGGAAACTGTCCTTCAGGCAGAGCGCCTTCAGCTGCTGGAACGCCCTGCTGACAACACCCGTGACGGCGTCCTCGGACAGGCCGAGCGCCCGTAGTCCCTGCCACGCCTCGACGAAACCGATGCCGGTCCTGGCGGAGGCGTCCACCGCGCGGATCGCGTCCGCGATGGGGCGCAGGATCTTGCCGGCGAAGAGGCTCGCCACGTCTACGGCGGCCCAGGCGCAGCCGCCCAGACTTCCGCTCGCGCCGCCGGGGGTTACCTTCTGGGCGCATCGGATCCAGCTGCCGAAGAGAATGTCGATCGGGTCGACGTCCTCTTGGAACTCGGCGATCGTGATGGTGTGGCTGACCTCGGTGAACTGTTCATCGGTCGAGTACTCGCCGAGGTAGACCGTCGCGTCGGAAGGACACGTGTACTGCGAAGCGGTCGCGGCGTCGGAGGTGCACAGGTAGAGATCGAGGACGGCCTTGTACCCGATCTTTGCCTTGATGGTGCAGTCGCCGTCGTAGAAGAGCTGGTCGAACCAGCCCTCACAGCCGTCGGTCTCCGACAGGATCTGCGGTTCGCCGACCTTGTCGTAGTGATCGACGACGTAGAACATGCCGCCGATCAACGAACCGGTCTCGTCGGGAACGGTGCCCGTATCGATCTGCTGGGCGTTCGCCGCCTTTTCGGCCTCGTCCGCCGCCTGCTGGGCGGATTCGGCGTACTTCTGGGCGTTCTTGGCGGCTTCTTCGGCGGCGGTGGCCTGGGCCTCGGCGTCCTTGGCGGCGGCCCGGGCGTCCGCGGCTGCCTGTTCCGCCTGGCTGGCGGCAGTGCGGGCGGCTTCGGCATCGAGGGCGGCGGCGTCGGCGGAGTCGCGGGCCTGCGTGGCGTAGCCGTCGGCGCGGCCGGCGGCGTCGTCGGCGGCCTGGGCGTCGGCGGTGGCTTGGTTGTCGTAGGCGATGGTGCGGGCGACGGACTGGGAGGCCTGGGAGGCGTATCCGGCGGCTTCGGCGGAGTAGTCCAGGGCCTCCTTGGCGGAGGCGCGGGCGTCGGCGGCGTATCCGGCGGCTTCGGCGGCCAGGGTGTAGGCGGCCTTGGCGTCGCCGGTGGCCGCGTTGGCGGTGCTCGCTGCCTGGGCGGCGGCCTCCTGGGCGTTCTGGGCGTGGGCCTCGGCGACGGCCTGCTGCTGCTCGGCGATCGTCTTGGCCGACTGCCCGGTCAGTACGGCGAGGCCGGCGGCGGAATCGGTGGTGACGTAGGGGGCGCCGAGCTGGACGGCGTCGTTGGCGGGAGCGGCCACCTGGAGGGCGGCGTTGCCGGCGTCGACGGCGGCCTGGGCGGCGGCGTAGGCGTGGCCGGAAGCGACGTTGGCGCCGGCGATCGCGGTCTGGGCGGCCGTGCTGGCCGCGTCGGCCTGTGACTTGGCGTCGGCGGCGTGGGCCTCCGCCTCGTCGGCGAGTTTCACCGCGGCGCTCGCGGCGGTGGCGGCCGTCTTGGACGCGGCGATGGCATCGGCGGCGGCGCTGGTCGCGGTGGCGACGGCGGCGTCCGCGTCCTCCTTGGCGGCCTTTGCGGCGTCGGCGTCGGAGTGGGCCCGCTTGGCCGCGGACTCCGCACGGGTGGCGGCCGCGTCGGCGTCGGCCGCGGCCTGGGTGGCCGCGTCCGCCTCCGAGCGGGCCGAGGCGGCGGCGCTCTCCGCGTCGTCGGCGGCGGCGTCCGCGGTGTCGGCGGCGTCCCGGGCCGCCTGGGCGTCGTCCTCGCTTTCCTCGGCGTCGGCGTATGCGTCCTTGGCGTCGGCCTTGGCGCGCGAAGCGTCCGCTTTCTGCTTGGCGTCCCAGGCGTCGTCGCGCAGGTCCTTGGCCTTGTCGGAGGCGGTCTCGGCGGCCTGCCGCTTCTCGGTGGCGGTGGCGTCGGCCGCCTCCGCCCTGTCCTTGGCGTCCTCCGCCTGGCTCGCGTAGTCCTGGGCGTTGGTCTTGTGTTCGGCTGCCTCGGCCTGCTTCTGGGCGGCGGTCTCCTTCTCCGCCTTCGCGGTGGCCTCCTCGGCCTCCGCGTCCAGCCGACGGGCGTGCGCGGTGGCCGCGGCGGCCTTCGCGTCCGCCTCCGCCTGTACGGCCACGGCCAGCTTGGCCTTGGCGGTGTCCCGGGCGGCCTTGGCGTTGCCGGCCTGGACGGCGGCGGCGTCGGCGGCGGCCTTCGCCTGCTCCTTCGCCGCCTCAGCGGCCGCGTTACGGAACGCCGCCGTCGAGGCCGCGGCCTGGGTCACGGCGCGGGCGGCGATGGTCGCGCTGTCCGCCGCGGACGCCTTGGTCGCCGAGAGCGCGGTCTGGGCGGCGGCCTGCATCGCGTTGATCGCGGCCGCCGACGCCTTGGTCACCTGTGCCTTCTGCAGACCGACCAGCAGACCCCGGCCCCGGGACTCGCCCGCCTGGTCGGCGATCGCGTAGGCGGCGTTGAGAGAGGTGTCGGTGCTGGTGACGGCGGAGGTGGCGGCCTGTGCTTGCTTCTGGATCAGCGTCAGCTGGGTCTGCGCGGCGGACTGGGCGGTGGCGATGCCCTTGGATGCCTGGAGGAACTGGGCCGAGGTCGGGTAGCCGAGGTCGTCGGTGCCGTTGTGCCCGACAGGGACGATGTCCAGCTTCTGGAAGGCACCGCCGGAGCAGGCCGCCAGAGTGGCGTCCTGGCTGTTGGCGTAGGACGGCAGGTTCAGGCACTTGCCGTTGGCGAGGTTCATCAGCGGCGTGGTGGCGTGCGGGTTGTACTTCCACCGGTTGGCACTGGTGCTGCTGACGGTGCAGGAGCCCTGCACCAGCGCCGTGCCGTCCGCGCTCGCGGAGGCCTTCGGCACCAGGCACTTGCCGGAGTTGACGTTGACCAGCGTGTTGCCGGAGATCTGCCACTGCTGGCCGGCGCCGCCGTTGCAGGTGTAGATCTGCACGATGGCGGCGTTGGCGGTCGAGTTCCCGCCGACCTCCAGGCACTTGTCGGAGGACCCGTGGACGTGGATGGCCATCGGGCTGTCACCGATCCAGCCGGCGCCCCCCGCGGACCAGTAGTCCTGCCAGCGGGCCAGGTGGTCGGCGATCCAGGACTGGCCGAGCATCTCACCGAGCGCCTGCGCGGTCGTGGTGAGCGCCTTGGTGGCCGCGGTGTTGGCGTCGAGGATCTGGTTGCGCTGGACGGCCTGGGCGGCCAGTTCCTGCTGCCACTCCGCCGACGCGGTGGCGACCTCCTGCCCCAGGACCTTGTTCGGGTCGACCGGATTGCGCCAGGCACAGGCCGAGAACCGGGCCTTCAGGTCCTCAACAGCGATCCGGAAGTCCAGGCTGCCCGGTTCGGCAGCGGTACGCGGGAAACCACCGGAGGACAGGAACATCCGGGCGTCGTCCGCGCCCGTCGGCTGCGTGGACCAGTTCACCAGCCTGTCGAACGCCTGGTGCTCGGCATACGCCTGCTGCCACTCCTGCGTGGGCAGCGACGGGTCAACGCTCCCGTACAGGGGTGTCCCCAGATCCTTCACCGCCTGGACGGTGGCGTCGTCGGCCTGCGCGGTGGGGTCCTTGTAGAGGTCGCCCTCGGACTTCCACCACTGCTCGCCGAGCCACTTCCCGTAGCCCACCTGGTTGAAGAAGTCGTCGGTGGTGTCGGGGACCCCCGGCGGCCAGTAGAACTCGGCGTCGGTGGCGAAGTTGCCGGGGAAGGACAGGCCGCTGAGCGGTGCCTGCCAGGCCGCGAGCCGGGTGGGCAGCACATCGCTCGCCCCGTCGATGGCGTCCCGGTCCTGCTGGAACGCGGTCGACAGCGGCGTGCCGTCCCAGTAGTCCCGGTCGGCGGCGGTGTGCAGTTGATCGGCGTTCTGGTTCAGCGCGTTCTGCGCCAGCGGCACCGTGGAGGTGCCGCCGATCCGCAGCGCGTCGGCCATCAGGCACTGGTCCTGGCGCAGTTGCTCGGCCGCCGCGGCGTCGAAGCCGTCGTAGCTGTCCGCCACCTCCGACAGGGCGGACACCTTCGGTGCGGGGCTGCCGCCCAGCAGTCCCCCGAGAACCGCGGTGATGACGACCAGCGGAACGAGAGAGCTGTTGACGCGGCGGCGGCGCGCGCGCCGGCTACCGGGTGAGGCGCCCGAAGTCGGCTCCGGCTCCGCTGCCGGAGAGCGGTGAAAGGGTCTGTACGGACGTCTGAATCGCAAGGAAGTGCCCTTCTCCATGACGGAGGCGGACAAGAGGCCCGTGCGGGCGCGCGGCACGAGACCAACACGTGTCACGCAAGACGAAATCCCCCCACCTGCGGCAACAAGCCCCCCGTCGCCCACTTGGCAACCCAGGAGGGTTCTGCCGCAGCCGAACTCGAACCAAGGTTCTAATCATGGTCACGACAGAATGTGGAGTTCAGGTGAAAGAACGGCAACTGAGAGGAGTCCGGAAGACGGCTTGCAGGCGGTGGTCCCGCCCTGACCGGCCAGTTCGCGTCACCATGCCGCATTCAGGCCACGGCGCGCCGGACGACGTCTTCACTCACCAGAGTCGCGGGGTGTCCGGGGCGGCGGCTCAGATCCCCGGCCACGGCTCCTCGTCGCGGAACAGGGGGCGGCCGTCGGGGAGTGTGGTGGGCACGTTCGTCCCGTAGTCGGCCTCCGCGTACGTCTCCATGTGGGCCTCGTACATGGGTTGGGGCCATAGTCCCGCGGCCGCGTACACGTCGTGGTCGTACACGTTCCCGTACGGCTGCTGGTAGGCGTACCCGTCGCCTTGCGCGCCCGTGTAGGAGGCCTGGGGCGGCACCCCCACCCCCACTCCCACCCCCACGGCCCCTGCCGCCGGTGCGGCGCCGCCCTGTTCCGCGAACAGCGGCAGTCGTAGTTCGCCGGTGTCCATCACCGCGTTGTTCTGGGAGCGGTGCAGCCGGGAGTAGGCGCCGCCGCGGGCGAGGAGTTCGTCGTGGCGGCCGGTCTCGACGATGCGGCCGCGGTCGACGACGAGGATGCGGTCGGCGTCGGGGGCGAGGTTGAGGTCGTGGGTGATCATGATGGTCGTACGGCCGGTCATCAGGCGCCGCAGTGGCTTGACGACGCGGCGCGCGGCCATCGCGTCCAGGCCGGTGGTCGGCTCGTCGAGGACGAGGACGGGCGCGTCGCGCAGGATCGCCCGGGCGATGGCCAGGCGCTGGAGCTGACCGCCGGAGAGCCGGGCCGAGTTGGGGTCGACCTTGGTGTCGTAGCCGTCGGGGAGCCGGACGATGAAGTCGTGCGCGTCGGCGGCCCTGGCGGCCTCCTCGATGGCCTGCTCGCTGGCTCCGGGGCGGCCGCAGGCGATGTTGGCGCGGACGGTGTCGTGCAGGACGAGGGTCTCCTGCGGGAGCAGGGTGATGTACTCGCGCAGCCTGGCGAGGGGGAAGTCGCGGATCGGGACGCCGTCGAGGAGGATCTCGCCGCTGTCGGGGTCGTAGAAGCGGAGCAGCATCTTGGAGACGGTGGACTTGCCGGCGCCGCTGGGCCCGGTGATGATCACGAGTTCGCCGGGGCTGACCGTGCAGGAGAGGCCCTCCAGGGCGGCCTTGTCGGCTCCGGGGTAGCGGAAGCCGACGTCGCGGAGTTCGACGGTGCCGTCGGGGCGGCCGGTGTCGGTGCCGGTGCCGCGGCGGGGGTCGGTGACCGACGGCCGCACGTCGAGGATCTCGATCAGCCGTTCCGCGCCGGCCGTGGCGGCGGTGACGGTGAGGCCGAGCTGGGCGAGGCCGCGCACGGGCGGGTAGAGGTAGCCGAGGAAGGCGGAGAAGGCGAGGAGCTGACCGAGGGTCATCCGGCCGGTGGAGATCTCCCAGGCGCCGATGCCGATCACGGCGAGGACGCAGATCGTCTCGATGACCTGGACGAGCTGCTCGTAGGCCTCGTTGAGGCGGGTGGAGCGGACGGAGGCGCGGAACCAGGCGCTCGCCTCCTCGTTCAGGCGGCGGCGCTCGGCGTCACGGCGGTCGTACGCCTGGGTCAGCACGATGTTGCCGAGGGACTCCTCGACCACGGAGGTGATCGCGCCGTCGGCGACCCGGCCCTCCCGGGACACGTCCTTGATGGAGCCGGAGAACCGGCGGGCGGCCAGCCAGAACAGCGGGGCGAGGACGAAGGTGGCGGCGGCCAGGTCCCAGCGCAGCCAGAACGCGGCGGCCGCGTAGAACAGGGCGCTGAACAGGGCCGACGCGGCGCCGACGAGCCCGGACACCACCATGGTCTCGATGGCCTCGACGTCGCTGGTCAGGCGGGAGAGCAGGTCGCCCTGGCGGTGGCGCTGGAAGAAGTGCGGGGGCAGCTGCTGGACGTGGTCGAAGACGTGCTCGCGCAGCCGCATGACGAAACGTTCGGTGACCCAGGCGGCGATGGAGTTGCCGGCGTACGCGACGATCGCGCCGACGATCGCGATGCCCAGCCACTGTCCGGCCGGGCTCCAGAAGGCGCTCAGCGAACCCTTCTGCAGAGCGTGGTCGGTGAGGTCGCTGAAGAGCAGGATGGCCTCGGTCTCGGCGAGCGCGGCGATCACCGTGCACACCCAGACGATCACCAGCCAGCCGCGCAGGCCCCGGGTCAGCGGCCAGAAGCGGCGGAAGGCGGTGCGGGCCGGGATGACGGGCGTGTACTCGTCGTCCTCGTCGTACGCGTCCTCGTCGTACTCGCCTTCGCCCTCGTATTTCGAGGCGCCGGCTTCGTACTCGTATTCCGTGCCTTCACTCTCCTTTGCGCGCATTTCTCACTACTCCGCTCTCCGACGCTTGAATTACGGGAATTCAGGAGCGAAAAAGGACCGACGGCGAACCGTCGGTCCTCTTTACTGCTGACTCAGTCGTCCTGGCCGGGGATCGGCTTCGGAAGCGGCTTGTGGGCCTTCTTCTTCGGCTTCGGCGGGGGCGGCGGGGGCAGCTGCTTCTTGTGCTTGGGGGGCAGCGGGGCGAGCTTCTTGAGGCTCATTCCGACTCCTTGAGAGTTCGAAGTGCAAGTGGTGCAGGATGGCGCGAGAATTCTCTTGGGCAACGTACGGGGATTTCGGATCGTCATCCTCGGCAATCCCCGCCGCCCGACACCGATGAACTTACACGGCCCGGATCTCAAGGAACAGCAAAGTCGGCTTCCGAACGGCAAACAGGTGCTGTGAATACCTGGGTAACAGCTGTATAACGACCCCGAACCTGAGAGTTCTCTTATGAACCTGAGAGCCGGCTTATGAAGCGCGGCAGCCGCGCCGCCGCGGAGGCGTCACCGGCGGGCCATGTACACGTCGAACGCCTTGTGGAGCAGCTTGTTGAGCGGAAAGTCCCACTCGCCCAGGTACTCGACGGCCTCCCCGCCGGTGCCGACCTTGAAGCGGAGCAGCCCCAGCAGGTGGTCGGACTCCTCCAGGGTGTCGGTGATGCCCCTGAAGTCGTATACGGCGGCGCCGAGTTCGTGGGCGTCGCACATCATCCGCCACTGGATGGCGTTGTTGGGCTGGACCTCGCGCCTGCGGCCGGTGGAGGCGCCGTAGGAGTACCAGACGTGCCGGCCGACGGTGAGCATGGTCGCGGCGGCGAGGACCTCGCCCTCGTGGTGGGCGAGGTAGAGGCGCATACGGTCGGGGTGTTCGGCGGTGAGGGCGGTCCACATGCGCTGGAAGTAGGAGAGCGGGCGCGCGATGAAGCGGTCGCGCTCGGCGGTCTCGGCGTACAGCGTGTAGAAGGCGGGCAGGTCCTCGTAGCCGCCCCGGACCACCTTGACCCCCGCCTTCTCGGCCTTCTTCACATTGCGCCGCCACTGCTGGTTGAGCCCGCGCTGGATGTCCTCCAACGGCCGTCCGGCGAACGGCACCTGGAACACGTACCGGGGCTGCCCGGCCGCGAACCCCTCCTCCCCGCCGGCCTCCGCCTGCCGCCACCCCATCCGGCGCAGCCGGTCGCCGAGTTCGAGGGCGCGGGGTTCCTCCGAGGTCGCCCCGGCGTCCCGCAGCCGCCGGGCGGCGGGGTCGGCGATCGCCTCCTTCACCGCCTCCGCGCTCCACCGTCGTACGACGACCGGCGGCCCCATCTTCACCGTGAAGGCCCCGCGCCCCTTCAGGTACGCCGGCAGCGGATCGAGCCAGCGCTCCAGCGCCGGGTCGTGCCAGTCGATGACGGGCCCCTCCGGCAGATAGGCGAGATACCGCCTCACCTTGGGCAACGCCCGCAACAACACCAGCCCGGCCCCGACGATCCGCCCCTCCGCGTCGAACCAGCCCAGGCTCTCCGCCCGCCAGTCGGGCTTCACGTCCCCCCAGGACGGCACCTGCATATGGCTGACGGACGGCCGGGAACCCACGAAGGCGAGGTGTTCGGCACGGGTGATCGTCCGAAGGTGAAGGGCTGCTGTCATCGGCGGAAATCTCCTCGGACTGCGAAACCGGTCATTCCGTCAAGGACAACAGACGCACCCCGAGCGGTCGCTTTCCCCACGCCGCCCGGGGACCGCGTGTCGCGGAAACCCGCACCACCGCTCCGGCACGGGCGGCCCGGCCGCGCCCTGAGCCGCGCCCGCCGCTACGGTGCCCCGGTGGCCGCCGCCCTCCCGTCACCCGGCCCGAACACCGTGAGCGCCTCCGTGTCGGTCACCCGGGAGTTGAGGTAGCAGTCCGCCCACTCCTCGATGTCCGGGTACGCGCACTCGGCGCGCAGCCGGGCCACCGCCGCCGGGATGTCGTACGACGTCACGCGCAGGTCGGTCCCGGGGCCCAGGAGGCACCAGTGCGCGCCCGGACGGCCGTAGGGCATGCCCACGCTGCCGGGGTTGACGACCAGACGGCCGTGGGCGAGGCGGGTGTACGGCATGTGGGTGTGGCCGCAGACGACTGTGGTGACGGCGGGGTCGATGCCGGTGAACACCTCCGCCCAGCGGTCCGACGAGGAGTCGACCAGGACGATCTCCTCGTCGTCACGGGGCGTCGCGTGACAGAACAGGACCCGGCCCAGGCCTCGGACCGTGAGGGTGGCCGTCCTGGGGAGCGCGGCGAGGAAGTCGACCTGTTCGGAGGTGAGCGCGTTCGCCGCGAACGGGCCGATCGGGTCCGGGATTCCGGCGCGTTCGCCCCTGCGGTACTCCACCAGCTCCCGGTCCGCGTTTCCCGACACCCACACCACCCGGTCGCCCAGCTCGCGCAGTACCTCGATCACCCGGCCCGGTTGCGGGCCCGCCGTGATGTCGCCGGTGAGGACGATGCGGTCGGCCGCGCACACGTCCGGCTCCGCGAGGACCGCCTCCAGCGCCGGCAACACCCCGTGGATGTCGGAGAGGACCGCCACCCGGTTCAACTCGGCCTCACTCACGGTCACTTCCCGCCCCTCTCCTCGTCCTGCTTCCAGTCCTACGTCTCGTCCCACTTCTCGTGCCTCTTCCCGGCCCTCTTCCCGGTCCTCCTCCCAGTCCTCTTCTCCTCCCCTTCCGATTCCAGCCCCCCTTCCGATTCCAGCCCCTCAGCCAGCACCTCCGCCAGATGCCTCCCCCGCACCCCCGCCAGCTGTTCCAGCTGGGTGCGGCAGGAGTAGCCGTCCGCCAGGATCACCGTGTCCTTCGGCGCCTCGGCCACCGCCGGCAGCAGCTGCTCCTCCGCGCACGCCCTCGACACCTCGAAGTGGCCTTTCTCGAAGCCGAAGTTGCCCGCCAGGCCGCAGCAACCGCCAGCCAGCTCTCCGGTGAGGGCGGCGGCCTCGCGGAGCCGCCGGTCGGCGGTGTCGCCCAGTACCGCGTGCTGGTGGCAGTGGGTCTGGCCGGTGACCTGGCGGTTCAGGCGGGGAGGGGTCCAGCCGGGGGCCAGGCGGTCCAGGGCCTCCGCGAAGGTGATCACCGACCCCGCCAGACGGGCCGCGCGCGGGTCGTCCGGGAGGAGTTCCGGCAGGTCCGCGCGGAGGGCCGCGGCGCAGCTGGGTTCCAGGACGACGAAGAGGGGCGAGTCCTCCACGTCGGCCAGTTCCGGCAGTACGAAGGGGCCCAGCAGGTCGAGCGTGCGCCGCAACACCGCACGTGCCTCGTCCAGTTGGCCCGTCGAGATGTATGTCAACCCGCAGCACGCGCGGGAGGGCCGGCGGGGCCGGCGAGCGGACATGCCGACGCTCGCCACCTCACCGTCGGCCGACCGCCGCAGCCGCCACGGCCGCGCCGGGAGTTCCGCCACGCCCACTCCCGCCGCCTCCAGCACCCGAACGGCCGCCCGGCCCACGGACGGTGACAGGTGCTCCGTGAACGTGTCCGGCCAGAGGAAGACCATCCGCGCCGGGAAGTCCGGCCGGCGCCCCGCCCGCGCGTCCGCCATCCAGCCCCGCAGGCGCCTGCGCTGCCGTCGCCGCAGCCACCGGCTGAACGGCTCCCTCGCCAGGCGCGGGATCCGCCGCTCCGGTGCGATACCGCCGACACGTTTGGCCAGCGCGGCCAGCGGGCGTACCGCGGCGAGCGCGTTGACCAGCCCCGCCGTGCGCGTGCGGGCCACCAGGCGCAGCCAGCGCGGCAGCCGGCCCATGCTGTAGTGCGACGAAGGACGGCGGCGGCCCGCGTAGTGGTGGTGCAGGAACTCCGCCTTGTACGTGGCCATGTCCACCCCCACCGGGCAGTCCGACCGGCAGCCCTTGCAGGACAGACACAGGTCCAGCGCGTCCCGGACCTGCGTCGACTGCCAGCCGTCCGTCACCAGTTCGCCCGCCAGCATCTCGTGCAGCAGCCGGGCCCGGCCGCGCGTCGAGTGCTCCTCCTCGCCGGTCGCCCGGAAGGACGGGCACATCACGGACGCGCCGGACACCTCGGTCGTACGGCACTTCGCGACGCCCACGCAGCGGCGGACGGCCGCGGAGAAGTCGCCGTGGTCGGAGGGGTAGCCGAAGGCCACCGGCAGCGGCTCGCGGGGGAGGACGGCGAAGCGGAGGTTGGTGTCCAGAGGGGCGGGCCTGACCAGCATGCCGGGGTTGAGGAGGTCGTCGGGGTCCCAGATCCCCTTCGCACGCTCGAACAGGGCCACCATCTCCGCGCCGTACATCCTCGGCAGCAGTTCCGCCCTCGCCTGGCCGTCCCCGTGCTCCCCGGAGAGCGAGCCGCCGTGGGTGACGACGAGGTCGGCGAGCTCCTGCGAGAAGCGGCGGAAGCGGGCCACGCCGGCCGCGCTGAGCAGGTCGAAGTCGATACGGACGTGGATGCAGCCGTCGCCGAAGTGGCCGTAGGGGGTGCCCCGCAGGCCATGGGCGGACAGCAGGCCTCTGAAGTCCCGCAGGTAGCCGCCCAGCCGGGCCGGCGGTACCGCGCAGTCCTCCCAGCCGGGCCAGGCCTCGCTGCCGTCGGGCATCCGGGTCGCCGTACCGGAGGCGTCCTCGCGGATGCGCCAGAGCGCGCGCTGCCCGGCCGGGTCGGTGACGACCAGCGCGTCGAGGACGTCCGCCGCGCGGACGACCGCCTCCGCACGCGCGCGAGCCTGCGCGGCCGACTCCCCGCCCGTCTCCACGAACAGCCAGGCGCCACCGCGTGGCAGTCCGGCCGGGGACCGCACCAGGTCGGCGGCCATGCCCTCCACCGTCAGCGGGGCGGCGGCGAGCAGCCCGGCCGCCGCCTCCGCGGCCGCGCTCTCGTCGGCGTACCCGAGCACCGCCAGCGCACGCGCGCGGGGTGACTCGACGAGGCGGACGGTCGCCTCCGTGAGGATCCCCAGCGTGCCCTCGCTGCCGCAGAAGGCGCGGGCCACGTCGGCGCCCCGCTCGGGGAGCAGCGCGTCCAGGGCGTACCCGGAGATACGGCGGGGCAGGTCGGGGAAGCCGGTGCGCAGGCGGGCCAGCTCCCCGGCCACCAGCTCGCGCAGGCCCTCCGGCGCCCCGGCCCAGTCCTGCCCCAGCCGCAGCCGCCCGCCCCGCGCGGTGAGCACGTCCAGCTCCAGGACGCTGTCCGCCGTGGTGCCCCAGGCCACGCTGTGCGCGCCGCACGAGTTGTTGCCGATCATTCCACCGAGCGTGCAGCGGCTGTGTGTGGAGGGGTCCGGGCCGAACCGCAGACCGTGCGGGGCGGCGGCCTCCTGGAGCCGGTCCAGGACCAGACCCGGCTGGACGACGGCCGTACGGGTGGCCGGATCCAGGTCGAGCAGACGGTTCATGTGGCGGGTGAAGTCCAGCACCACGCCGGTGCCGGTGGCCTGCCCGGCGATCGACGTGCCGCCGCCCCGGGCGACCACCGGCACCCCGTGGGCGCGGCACACCTCCAGTACGGCCGCCACGTCGGCCGAGTCCCGAGGGGCCACCACCCCCGTCGGGACCCGCCGGTAGTTGGACGCGTCCATGGTGACCAGCGCCCGCGACGTGACGTCGAACCCCACCTCGCCCCGGACGGCCCTGCGCAGCTCAGCCTCCAGATCGACCATGCCTCCCAGTCTGCCCGCCGGCACCGACGGTGACGCGGGACGACGGCCGCGGAACCGCCTCGGACGGCCGCCACTTGGCGGCGCCGGGGCAGGAACCGGTCCGTCACCCGGCCGCCGCACGCCCGCACACCCGCCCGTCTCACCCGCCCGTCTCACCCGCCCGTCTCACCCGACGGACTACATTTCGACCACGTTTCCTCCAACGACTACGCTCGCCCCGTGGCTGACATCCAGATCCCCGCTGACATCAAGCCCGCCGACGGACGCTTCGGCGCGGGCCCCTCCAAGGTGCGGACGGAGGCACTGGACGCGCTCGCCGCCACCGGTACCTCTCTCATGGGCACCTCCCACCGCCAGGCCCCGGTGAAGAACCTGGTCGGCCAGGTCCGCGAGGGCATCAGCTCCCTGTTCTCCCTCCCGGACGGCTACGAGGTCGTCCTCGGCAACGGCGGATCCACCGCCTTCTGGGACGTCGCCACCCACGGTCTGATCGACGCCAAGTCGCAGCACCTGAACTTCGGCGAGTTCTCGTCCAAGTTCGCCAAGGCCGCGGGGCTCGCCCCCTGGCTGGCCGAACCCACCGTCATCGCCTCCGACCCGGGCACCCACCCGCAGCCGCGGGCCGAGGCCGGCGTCGACGTCTACGCCTTCACGCACAACGAGACCTCGACCGGTGTCGCCATGCCCATCGAGCGGGTCGCCGGGGCCGACGAGGGCGCGCTCGTGCTCGTCGACGCCACCTCCGGCGCGGGCGGCCTCCCCGTCGACGTCAGCGAGACCGACGTCTACTACTTCGCCCCGCAGAAGTCCTTCGCCTCCGACGGCGGCCTGTGGATCGGCGTCTTCTCCCCGGCCGCGATCGAGCGCGCCGAGCGCATCCACGCGTCCGGCCGCCATGTGCCGGAGTTCTTCAGCCTCCCCACGGCGATCGACAACTCCCGCAAGAACCAGACGTACAACACCCCCGCCCTCGCCACTCTCTTCCTGCTCAACCAGCAGCTGGAGTGGCTGAACGGCCAGGGCGGCCTCGCCTTCTCCACCGGCCGCACGAAGGACTCCTCGACCCGCCTCTACACCTGGGCCGAGGAGAGCAAGTACGCCACCCCGTTCGTCGCCGACCCGGCCCAGCGCTCGCAGGTCATCGGCACGATCGACTTCGCCGACGAGATCGACGCGGCCGCCGTCGCCAAGGTGCTGCGCGCCAACGGCATCGTGGACACCGAGCCCTACCGCAAGCTCGGTCGCAACCAGCTCCGCATCGCGATGTTCCCGGCGATCGACCCGGCCGACGTCGAGGCGCTGACGAAGTGCGTCGACTACGTGATCGAGAAGCTGTAGCGCGTACGACGGCGGAGGGCGCCCGGTGGCCGGACAGGCACCGGGCGCCCTTGCTCATCCGGCCGTACAGCTCACGCTCGGAACGGCCCCGCCGCCCGGCGCGCCCCCGAAGCCGAAGCTCGCCGAACCGCCCGCCGGGACAGTCCCGTTGTGCGCGGCGTTCACGGCGGTGACCATCCCGCCGCTCTGGGTGTACGACGCGTTCCACATGTTGGTCACCTGCTGCGCGCCGCTCCACGTCCAGGTCACCGTCCACGAACCGATCGCGGTCGTACCGGTGTCGGTGACCGTGACAGCGGCGTTGAAGCCGCTCCCCCAGTCGCTGCTGACGGCGTAGGAGGCGGCACAGGTGGCCGTCGTACCCCCGCCACCCCCGCCCCCGCTGCCCGGGAACAGCGGCGCCTTCACGCTCGCCAGATAGCCGTCCTTCACCGTGTCCACGGTCACCCAGTCGTCCTTCAGGATCCCGCCGGTGTCACCGGAGTCGGGGTTCCAGGACCAGAAGGTCCACTGGAAGGAGTCCGCGCCGTACGTCGCGGTCGGCCGCAGATAACTCACCAGCGCGGCCAGCCACTTCTGGTCCACGGTCGAGGCGAGCGTCGTACCGAACTCGCCCACCCACACCGGCGCGATGTTCTGCTTGAAGAGGTAGCCCCAGTACTTGTCCCAGATCCCGGGCATGTTGGCGGGGAACGTGGGATCGCTGAACCAGCTCTGCTGGGCCACGCTGGTGGCGTAGTCGTGGGCGGAGTACACCACTCTTCCGGCGACGCTCAGCTGCACCGGGTACTGCCCGGCCCCCATCAGGTTGCCGCCCCACCAGCCGGAGACGCCGTTGTACGTCTGCACGCCCTCGACGAAGATCAGCAGGTCGGGGTTGACGGACAGCACGGCGTTCCCGGCGCGCTGGGCGGCGAGCCGCCAGTCGATCGTGGTGTCCCCGCAGCCCCAGCAGGCCGGATCGTGGGGCTCGTTGTGGAGGTCGATGCCGACGACGGTGGGATCGGCCGCGTAACGCGCCGCCAGGGCCTTCAGGTCGGTGATCCAGGTCGACTCGGGGACCGAGGACGTGTACCAGAGCGCCGACTGGCCGCCGGCGTCCGGGCGGTGCCGGTCCAGGATGACCTTGAGGCCGTCCCGTCCTGCGTAGGCCACGATCCTGTCCATGATCTGGAGCGGGTCGAGCCCCTGGAGGTCGGCGTTCTTGCCGTTGCTGAAGTCGATGCTGTTGGGGACGGTCGTGCTCTTGAAGATGTCGTCGCTGTAGGGCAGCCGGATGGTGTTGTAGCCCAGCGACCTCATCTGGTCGATCATGCTCTTGTAGTCGCGTGACCAGAGGCCGTGCACCACGTAGTTGGCGGTCTCGAACCCGAACCAGTTGATCCCGGCGATCCGGACCGGCTGCCCGGCCGCGTCCAGGATCTGCCGGCCGCTGGTGTGCCAGTAGCCGGCCCCGGGGGTGGTCGCCGCGTGCGCGGAGTGCACACCGGCGAGGGGAAGGAGGAGCGCGGCGGCGGCAGCACAGAGCGCTCTTCGCAGGGTGCGTAAGCGGAACATGTGCCTGTTCCTCTCGGAGTTCCACTGGGGAAGCGCGGCCCGGAACGGAGTGGGAGCGCTCCCATGTGCCGCGCACCTCCCAGGAAACTGACACACCGTCATCACGTCAAGACGTACGACGCCCCTCCGCGATCCTCCTCGGCCGGTCCCTGATACGGATGTTCTCGCCGGGACCGGCGAAGGTGCCGCTGATCGGCGGGCGGACCGAGCGGAACCGCGGGAGGGCGGCGGCAAGGGTGACGCCGGCGCGGGGTCAGTGCCGGCGGGTGGGTGTGCGCCGCAGCCGGCGCAGCCCGAAGAGGGCGAGCACGACGACGCCGACGGCGATGGCGCCGACCTTGACCTTGCCGCTCGCGGGACTGCCGCTGTCCCCGGCGGCGGCCGAACTCCCGCTGCCGGACGGCGACGTGCCGGCCGCCCCGCCCGGCACGTCCTCGGCCTGCACCGGGCTGTCGGAGCCCTCGCTGCCGTACATCAGCCTGGTCCCGTCGGCGGAGTAGCTGACCGACTCGCCCTGCTTCTGGAGGGGCACGTCGAGCCGCCCCGCGCGTTTGATCTTCCCGCCGTTCCAGTCGTAGTAGATGCCGCCGAGGTAGCCGCGTACGGCGAGCTGCTTGCCGTCGGGCGAGAAGGCGGCGTCGGTGGCCCAGAGGTCGACGGTGGCGACGGGCTTGAAGATGTTGGTGCCGGAGGAGGACAGGGTCGCCGGGCCCTCGTAGAGGTGCCCGCCGTCCTCCTTCTTGTCGATGATGTACACGCGCCCGGTCTTGGGGTGGACGACGAGCGACTCGGCGTTCCGGGCGCCGTTCGCGTACTTGACGATGTACTGCGTGGCCCTGATCGTCTGGTTCTCCAGGGCCTTCGGCTCGGGCAACCGGTAGATCCACACGTACGGCCAGCTGCCGTCGAGGTTGTCGCCGATGTCACCGACGTAGATCTGGTTGTCCGGGCCGATGGAGATGGCCTCGACGTCACGGGGCCTGCCGATACCACTGAGCGTGACGGTCGCCACGGTCTTCCCGGTCGCACTGTCGACGGCGTAGATGTACGGGCCGTCGTCGCTGTCGTTGTGGGTCCAGTAGATGCCGGGGTGCAGATGGGAGGCGGCGAGACCGCTGGACTCGGTGATGCGCGGGTCCGTGATCGTGAACCCCTTGTCACCTGCGCCGTCGGCGGCGGAGGCGGGTGCGGCGGCGAGGGCCCCGGTGAGCAGGACCCCGGCGAGAAGGGCGAACGATCGTCGGCGCATGGGCCCAAGCCTGCCATCCCGCACTGTGTTTCACGGCCCGGGGCCCCTGGGTGACGTGGCGGTCCTCACACCCCACCGCTCCCGCTGATCGTCCATCATGAGCGGATGCTCAGGTTCATGCCCGTCGGGGACTCGATGACCATCGGCAGCACGGGCGAACACACCTGGCGGTACCGCATGTGGCAGCACCTGTGCGCGACCTACGGCGGCCCCTTCACCCTGGTCGGCCCGCGCGAGACGCTGTACGACAAGCTCGCCGACGGGCCCGTGTCCTACACCTACGCCGATCCCGACTTCCCCCACGCCCACCTGGCCGGCTGGGGCGAGGGCTGGCTGCACATGGCCCCGCTGGTCGGGGAGGCGGTGCGGTCCTACCGCGCCGACGTCCTGCTGGTCTCCCTCGGCCTGATCGACCTGGGCTTCTACACCAACGCGGAGCAGACGGCGGCGAACGCACGGTCCTTCGTCGCGGCCGCGCGGGAGGCCAACCCGCGCATCCGCATGGTGGTGCTGCCGGTGATCCCGAACATCCGGGCCGCGTCGGACCCGCAGTTCGCGGAGCAGGTGAACCTCTTCAACGAGCTGCTGGCGAAGACGGTCGCCGACCTGGACGAGCCCCGCTCCCCGCTGCTGCTGGCCTCGCCCCCGCCGTCGTACGACATCGACACGGACACCTACGACGGCACCCACCCCAACGCGAACGGCGAACACCGCATCGCCGAGGCGTTCGCGGAGGCGATGTGGCAGGGGTGGGACCTGGGCGAGGAGTACGAGGCCGGAACGGACTGACCGAATTCCGCCGTTGCCCGGTCACCGTGCGTATCGTTGAACCGCGCGGCCGCACTCGCACGAAGGCGGCCGGGGAGGAGCGCCAGGATGACCGTCCTCGAAGACAGGATCGCGATGGCCCAGAGCGACGACGAGATCACGCTCGACGAGCTGTTCGAGCGGATCGAGAAGATGCCCGCCCCCGAGGGATACAAGGTCGAGATCGTCGAGGGGATCGTCTTCATGGCACCGCAGCGGGACACCCACTGGGAGATCATCCTGGACATCGTCGAGCAGTTGCGGACCAAGTACCCCCGGAAGCGGGTCAAGTCCGACGTCCGTGTCGACTACCCGGGGCATCTGAACGGGTTCGCGTCCGACGTGACGGTGATGGCCGAGGAGGCGGTGAAGAACGGGAAGGGGCTCTGGCGTTACCAGGACGTCGAGTTCGTCGCCGAGGTCATCTCGCGGGGCACGGCGGCCAACGACTACGGCCTGAAGAAGACCGCCTACGCCCAGGCCGAGGTCCCCGTCTACCTGATCGCCGACCCCTACCAGCGCCGCTGCCACATCTACACCAACCCCAAGGGCGACGACTACGCGACCGAGACGAAGGTCGACTTCGGCGACGAGGCGGACCTCACGGCCACCGTCGTCGGTCTCACCCTGAAGACCGCCGAGTTCCCGACCGACTGACCCTCCACGCACCGGAGTTGAGCCGTTGCCGCAGGTACGTTCGGCTCGGGTCGGGCGTGGATCGGCTCCCCTCGGCTGTGCCTGCCGTCAACGCGTGCGAAGGTGATTGCGGATGCTGAACTACGGCCTCGACATCTCCGTTCTGGAGGGCGACCTCGCGGTCCCCGACCTGGTGGCCGAAGGGGATGAGCTCGACGCCCTGGTGTCGGCGCATCCGGACTGGACCAGACCCACACCGGCCGCGGGGTGGACGATCGCCCACCAGATAGCACATCTCGCTGCAGCCGACGCCAACGTGGTCATCGCCATACGGACCCCGGAGGCGTTCGGCGCCGTACTGAAGCAGGCCGAAGCCGCGGGCGCCCGGTACGCCGATCTCGACGCCGCCGCGGGTGCGGCCGAACCACGGTCGGCACTGCTGGCCCGCTGGCGCGCGGGCCGGACCGAGGTGGCGGCGGCGCTCCGTGACGTACCCCGGGATCAGGGGTTTCCCTGGTACGGCTCGCAGCTGACCGCGGCGCTCATGACACCGCTTCGGCTGATGGAGACGTGGGCCCACGGGCAGGACGTCTTCGATTCGCTCGGTGTGTCACGTCGCCCGACGGACCGGCTCAGGCAGGTGGCCGCCCTGGGCGTGACCGGACGGGAGCTGTCCTTCCACGCCGCACAGCTGCCCGGTCCGGCGGAGCCGTTCCGCGTCGAGCTGACCGGTCCCGGCGGTCAGACCTGGGCCTGGGGCCCGGAGAACGCGACGCAACGGGTGCAGGGCCCTGCCCTCGACTTCTGCCTCCGGGTCACCCGACGCAGGTCCCGAGCCGAGACCGACCTCAGGGCGGTCGGCGAGGACGCGGACAAGTGGCTCGACATCGCGCGCGTCTTCCTCTGAAGAACCCCGGGCCGACCGACCCGAAAGTCCTTGCCTAGAGCGCACTCCACGCCGTTGGCTGGGTGACCATGAAGTACACGCAGCTCGGACGTACCGGACTCAAGGTCAGCCGACTCGTCCTCGGCACCATGAACTTCGGCCCGCAGACAGACGAGGCCGGCAGTCACGCGATCATGGACGCGGCGCTGGACGCCGGCATCAACTTCTTCGACACCGCCAACGTGTATGGCTGGGGTGACAACAAGGGGCGGACCGAGGAGATCATCGGCAGTTGGTTCGCCAAGAGCGCCGCGCACCGCGACAAGGTCGTGCTCGCCACCAAGGTGTACGGCAACATGGCCGCCGACGGTGACGCCTGGCCCAACCACGACAAGCTGTCCGCCGTCAACATCCGGCGGGCCGTCGACGCCAGCCTGAAGCGGCTGGGGACCGACTACATCGACGTCTACCAGTTCCACCACATCGACCGCCGGACCCCCTTCGAGGAGATCTGGCAGGCGATCGACACCCTCATCGCGCAGGGCAAGATCCTGTACGTCGGGTCCTCCAACTTCCCCGGCTACAAGATCGCCCAGGCCAACGAGATCGCCGCCCGGCGCGGCGGCACCATCGGCCTCGTGAGCGAGCAGTGCCTCTACAACCTCGCCGAGCGGCGCGCCGAGATGGAGGTCATCCCGGCCGCGCAGGACTACGGCCTCGGGGTCATCCCCTGGTCGCCGCTGCAGGGCGGGCTGCTCGGCGGTGTGCTCAAGAAGGAGGTGACGGGCGGGCGCCGGGCCAGTGGCCGGGCCGCCGACTCCCTCGCCAACACCACCGTTCGCGCCCAGATCCAGGCGTACGAGGACCTGCTCGACAAGCACGGCGTGGAGCCGGGCGAGGCCGCGCTGGCCTGGCTGCTCACGCGTCCGGGGGTGACGGGTCCGATCGTCGGCCCGCGCACCGGCGAGCAGCTGGAGTCGGCGCTGAGGGCCGTCGAGCTGGAGCTGAGCGAGGAACTGCTGGCGGGGCTGGACGAGATCTTCCCGGGTCCGGGTCCTTCTCCGGAGGCCTTCGCCTGGTAGCCGACGTCAGGGGCAACGCCCCGGTAGGGGCCAGCGCCCCGCAGAGGGCAACGCCCCATAGGGGCCAGCGCCCCGCAGGGGCGCGGGGAACTGCGCGACCGGCCACGGACGGCCCGCAGCCGACACCACACCGTCGGCCGCAGTTCCCCGGCCGCCCCTCACCTCATGGCCGACGCCACCGCGACCACCACGAACAACAGCACAAGCGCACCGGCCATGATCCGGTTCCGGGTCTTCGGGTCCACGGCAACGAGCCTAACCGCCCGCCCCGAGCCCCCAGCGGGCGACCACCTCGTACCGCGGCTGCTCCCCCGGCACCCCCGACGTCGGCAGGTTGCTGCGCACCAGCGTCAGCTCCGCCACCGTCCAGGTCCGGCCGGCGAACTCCGCGAGCAGCTCGACGTACGGCCGTACCTCCATCGCGTCCCGGCTGCGCGCCACCGTCAGGTGCGCCTTGTAACGGCGGTGCTCCCCCATCGGTACGCCCGCCTTCCGGGCCGCCGCCTCCGCGCGGTCGGCCAGCAGGCGCAGGGTCTCCAGGTCGCCGTCGGCGCCCGCCCACAGGGCCCGGCCGTGGCCGAACTGGCCGCCTCCGGCGACGGACAGCCGGAAGGGCGGCGTGCGGTGGGCCGCGCGGGCCAGCCGGTCCGACAGGTCCGGTACGACGCCGTCCTCGACCTCGCCGTAGAACGCGAGGGTGAAGTGCCAATCAGTGGCTCCGCCACGGGGCCAACCGGGCCGGCCGGTCCAGCGCAGCGCGTCCGCGCCCGGCAGCCGCTTCAACCGGTCGACTTCGGTGGCGAGTTCGGCGGCCACCTCGGGCGGGGGCAGCACGGCGGCGAAGAGTCTCATGCGGACCACCCTGCCATCATGAGGAGATGCAGATCACCATCAGAGAAGGCGGCCCGGACGACGTTCCCGCGATACTCGGGATGCTCGACAGCTGTGTGGAGTGGCTGGTGAGTCAGGGGCGGACCGAGCAGTGGGGGACGACGCCGCTGTCGGAGAACCAGAAGACGGTGGAGTCGGTCGTCCACTACATGGACGAGGGCGTGACCTACATCGCCGAGACCGGCGGGGTGCCGGCCGCCACGCTCACGGTCACCGACGCGCCCGGCGCCTACCTGGCGCATCTCCCGCCGCCCGGTGAGCCCGAACGGTACATCCACTGGCTGGCCTCCGACCGCCGGTTCAAGGGCCACGGCGCGGGCAGCGCGCTGCTGGCGCATGCCGCCGAGGAGACCCGGCGGGCCGGGGTCTCGCTGCTGCGGGTGGACTGCTACGCGGGCGCCGACGGCAAGCTGGTCCGCTACTACGAGGGCAACGGCTTCGTCCGCACGGAGACCTACACCGCCGGGAACGGCTGGGCGGGACAGGTGCTGGCCCGGAGGCTGTAGTACGCCCTCCTGGCCGGCATCTGTACGTGTCTCACGCGGCCGCGGCCAGTTCCTCCCGCTCCTCCCGCGGGACGAACCGCACCCGCGGGTGGCCGCCGTGCCAGCCGACCGACAGGCGCAGGTTGCCGACGCGGGCCAGGACCAGACCGATCACCACGGCCGCCGCGGCGGCTATGGCACCGCCCACCGCCAGGCCGGCGCGGACGCCGTAGACGTCCGTGATCCAGCCGGCGATGGGTGCGCCGATGGGGGAGCCGCCCATGAACACCATCATGTACAGGGCCATCACCCGGCCGCGCATGGCCGGGTCGGTGCCCATCTGGACGGTGGTGTTGGCGGTGACGTTGACCGTCATGCCGAACATGCCGATCGGGACCATGAAGAGGGCGAACAGCCACAGGGAGGGGGCGGTCGCGGCCACCAGCTCCAGTGCGCCGAAGACGACCGCCGCCGCGATCATCACCCGCAGCTTGGCCGTGCCGCGTCTGGCCGCGAGCAGGGCGCCGGCCAGGGAGCCGACCGCCATCAGGGTGTTGAAGAGGCTGTAGGAGCCGGCGCCCGCGTGGAAGACGTCGTCCGCGAAGGCGGAGAGGTAGACGGGGAAGTTGAAGCCGAAGGTGCCGATGAAGCCGACCAGGATGATCGTCCACGTCAGGTCGGGGCGGCCGGCCACATAGTGCAGGCCCTCCCGCAGCTGCCCCTTTCCTCTCGGTGCCCGCCGCACGGCGTGCAGGTCACGCGCGCGCATCAGCAGCAGGCCGACGATGGGGGCGACGAAGGACAGGCCGTTGAAGAGGAAGGCATAGCCGGTGCCGACGCCGGTGATCATCAGGCCGGCGACGGCGGGGCCGACCAGGCGGGCCGACTGGAAGTTCGCGGAGTTGAGGCTGACCGCGTTCTGCAGCTGGTCGGGGCCGACCATCTCGGAGACGAAGGACTGGCGGGCCGGGTTGTCGACGACCGTGGCGAGACCGACGACGAAGGCGGCGAGGTAGACGTGCCAGACGTGGACATGGCCGGAGAGGGTCAGCAGCGCGAGCGCGATGCCGGTGAGGGCCATGGACGTCTGGGTGACGAAGAGTGCGCGCCGCTTGTTCAGCCGGTCGACGAGGACCCCGCCGTAGAGGCCGAAGAGCAGCATCGGCAGGAACTGCAGGGCGGTGGTGACGCCGACGGCCGTCGCGGAGCCGGTGAGGCTGAGGACCAGCCAGTCCTGGGCGATGCGCTGCATCCAGGTGCCGATGTTGGAGACGACCTGGCCCGCGAAGAACAGGCGGTAGTTCCTGACCTTCAGCGAGCCGAACATCGAGGACCTGCGGGATGCGGGGGTAGTAGGGGCGGTCGGTGCGGGGGCGGAAGGTGCTCCGGATCCCGTACTCAAAGTGGGTTCGCCTCCTCGTGAAGGGGTTTACAGGTGTGCGAGCTTCTCCAGGACGGGGGCGGCCGCACGGAGCTTTGCCCACTCGTCCTCGTCGAGGCCGTCGACCAGGCCGGCCAGGAACGCGTTGCGCTTGCGGCGGCTCTCTTCGAGCATCGCCTCGGCCTGCTCGGTCTTGGTGACGACCTTCTGGCGCCGGTCCTCGGGGTGCGGCTCCAGACGGACCAGTCCCTTGGCTTCGAGCAGCGCCACGATGCGGGTCATCGAGGGCGGCTGCACATGCTCCTTGCGGGCCAGCTCACCGGGGGTGGCCTGGCCGCAGTTGGAGAGGGTGCCCAGCACCGACATCTCGGTTGGGCTCAGTGACTCGTCGACCCGCTGGTGCTTCAGCCGTCGCGAGAGTCGCATCACGGCGGAGCGGAGGGAGTTCACGGCGGCCACGTCGTCGCCATGGGTAAGGTCCGGCATGTCCTTAGAGTAACTCATTACCCTTTCTAAGGACCACCCGAGCGCACCGGTATGCCCGTGACCTCGGCCACTGAGCCTGGGGCCTGGGGGTATCCCCCGAAAACATCGCGTCACCCTTACGGGTGAGCCGCATCCGGAAAGTGACGCATCGGGCGCTCGGATGTGGCGCCCTCGTATGCATGGGGACCAGTGTGCTCAGCCTGCGGATAGACAAAGAGCTGCTCGACCGGCTCCGGCACCATGCGGCGAAAAGGGGAATGAGCGTCCAGGACTACGTGGTCCGGACGCTCATTCGCAACGACTTCGACGAGCGGTTCTCGGCCGCCGTCGAGGAGACGGAGAGGTTCTACGGCGATCAGGTCAAGATCACATGAGACCCCGGCCCGACCGGCACCGGAATCGGGATCAGGAGCGGGATCAGGTGAGACCCAGGGCCGGCATCAGGTAGTAGAAGGCGAACACGGCCGCCACCACGTACATCGCGACCGGGATCTCCTTGGCCCGGCCGGCGGTCAGCCGCAGCACCACGAAGGTGACGAAGCCCATGCCGATGCCGTTCGTGATCGAGTAGGTGAACGGCATCATCACCATGGTCACGAAGGCCGGGATCGCGATGGTGTAGTCGGCCCAGTCGATCTCCTTGATCGAACCGGCCAGGATCAGGAAGCCCACCGCCAGCAGCGCCGGGGTGGCGGCCTGGGACGGGACCATCGTGGCGACCGGGGTCAGGAACAGCGCCACGGCGAACAGCGCGCCGGTGACGACGTTGGCGAAGCCGGTGCGCGCGCCCTCGCCGACACCCGCCGTCGACTCCACGAAGCAGGTGGTGGCCGAGGAGGAGCTGGCACCGCCGGCGGCGACCGCGACACCGTCGATGAAAAGGACCTTGTTGATGCCCGGCATGTAGCCCTGGGCGTCGGTCAGCTTGGCCTCGTCGCTGACGCCCATGATCGTGCCCATGGCGTCGAAGAAGCAGGACAGCAGGACGGTGAAGACGAAGAGGACGCCGGTCAGCGCGCCGACCTTGTCGAAGCCGCCGAAGAGGCTGACCTTGCCGAGCAGGCCGAAGTCCGGGGTGGCGACGGGGTTGCCGGGCCACTTCGGGACGGTCAGGCCCCAGGTCGTCACATGGGCGACGGAGTTGATGATCAGCGCGAGCACGGTCATCGCGACGATGGAGATCAGGATCGCGCCGGAGACCTTGCGGACGATCAGCCCGAGGGTCAGCAGCACGCCGAGCACGAAGACCAGGACCGGCCAGCCGCCCAGGTGACCGTCGACGCCGAGCTGGAGCGGGACCGTGGTCTGGGCGACGTCCGGGATCCGGGTGACGAAGCCGGAGTCCACCAGACCGATCAGCATGATGAACAGGCCGATACCGATCGAGATCGCCTTGCGCAGGCTGTAGGGCACCGCGTTCATCACGCGCTCGCGCAGACCGCTGGCGACCAGCAGCATCACGACGAGGCCGGCCAGCACCACCATGCCCATCGCGTCCGGCCAGGACATCCGGGGCGCCAGCTGGAGGGCGACGACGGAGTTCACGCCGAGACCGGCGGCGAGCGCGATCGGGACGTTGCCGATGACACCCATGAGCAGCGTGGTGAAGGCGGCGGTGACGACGGTGGCGGTGACCAGCTGACCGTTGTCGAGCTGGTGGCCGTACATGTCCTTCGCGCTGCCGAGGATGATCGGGTTCAGCACGATGATGTACGCCATCGCGAAGAACGTGGCGAAGCCGCCGCGCACCTCGCGGGCGAGGGTGCTGCCCCGCTCGGAGATCTTGAAGTAACGGTCGAGCGCGCCGTACGCGGGGGTCGCACCCGGCTGTTCGGGGGCGGGGGCCTGAGTGGAAGCCGGGGTCGACATTGGAGGTTCCTACGATCAGAAGTAGCCAGACACAAACGGTTTCAGTATGAACGTATGAGTTCCAGACCGCTATCTCCGCGCGTAGACCCCGGGGATGCGTAAGCTGAGCACCATGGCGAAGTGGACCCCCAAGCACGAAGCACCGGAGCCCCTGGAAGGCCCCGTCGTCCCGACCATCGTCGGCGGCACGATCGTCTGGTTCGTCCTCTTCCTGGTGCAGCTGCCCTTCTACGGCTGGTACGCCGACCACGGCCGCACCTGGTGGGTGTGGACCTGCCTGGCCGGCGGCGGTCTCGGGCTGATCGGCGTCTGGTACGTGAAGAAGCGGGACGCGGCCATCAAGCGGGCGGCAGCGGCCCGCACCCTGTAAGGGAAGCCGTAAGGGCCGCTCTACAACCAGGGCACGACTTCACTCCTCCCCTGGTCGGATCTTCCGGGCACTCGGCAGGTGAACGCGCAAATCCGCACGTACCGTCGAACGTATGACGCACATCGACGCGGGCGCGGAACTCGACCCTGTGCATCCGATCCCGCTGCCGGCCCCGGCCCGGCCGAGCGGTCTGACCGCCGCCGAGGTCGCGGAGCGGATCGCGCGCGGCCAGGTGAACGACGTTCCGGTGCGCAGCAGCCGCTCGTTCGGCGAGATCGTGCGTGCGAACGTCTTCACCCGGTTCAACGCCATCATCGGTGTGCTGTGGGTGATCATGCTCGTGGTGGCGCCGATCCAGGACAGCCTGTTCGGCTTCGTGATCCTCGCCAACACGGGCATCGGCATCGTGCAGGAGTGGCGGGCGAAGAAGACCCTGGACTCGCTCGCGGTGATCGGCGAGGCGCGGCCCACCGTGCGCCGCGACGGGGCCGCGGTGGCCGTGGGCACGAGCGAGATCGTGCTCGACGACCTCATAGAGGTCGGCCCCGGCGACAAGATCGTGGTGGACGGGGTGTGTGCCGAGGCCGACGGCCTGGAGATCGACGAGTCGCTGCTCACCGGCGAGGCCGACCCGGTGGTCAAACACCGCAGCGACCAGGTGATGTCGGGGAGTTTCGTGGTGGCCGGCGGCGGCGCGTTCGCGGCCACGAGGGTCGGCCGGGAGGCCTACGCGGCCCAGCTGGCCGAAGAGGCCTCCCGCTTCACACTCGTCCACTCCGAGCTGCGCACCGGTATCTCGACCATCCTCAAGTACGTGACCTGGATGATGGTCCCGGCCGCGATCGGCCTGGTCGCCACCCAGCTCGTCGTCAAGAACAACGGCCTCAAGGACGCCGTCGCCCGCACGGTCGGCGGCATCGTCCCGATGGTCCCCGAGGGTCTCGTCCTGCTCACCTCCGTCGCCTTCGCGATCGGCGTGATCCGGCTGGGCCGCCAGCAGTGCCTGGTCCAGGAGCTCCCCGCGATCGAGGGCCTCGCCCGCGTCGACACCGTCTGCCTCGACAAGACCGGCACGCTCACCGAGGGCGGCATGGACGTCACCGAGCTGCGGTCGCTGGACGGGGTGGACGAAACGTACGTACGCAAGGTGCTGGGCTCGCTCGGCGAGTCGGACCCGCGTCCGAACGCCTCCCTCCAGGCGATCATCGACGCCTATCCCGACAGCGAGGACTGGCGGTGCGTGGAGTCGCTGCCCTTCTCCTCCGCCCGCAAGTACAGCGGCGCCACCTTCAGCGAGGGCGACGGGGAGCTGAGCACCTGGCTGCTGGGGGCGCCGGACGTGCTGCTCGCCGACGGCACCCCGGCGTTGGCCGAAACCGTACGCCTCAACGAGCAGGGCCTGCGGGTGCTGCTGCTGGCCCGCGCCACCCGGGACCTCGACCACGCGAAGGTGGCCGAGGGCGCCCGCCCCACCGCCCTGGTGGTCCTGGAGCAGCGGCTGCGCCCCGACGCCGCCGACACGCTCCGCTACTTCGCCGACCAGGAGGTCCGGGCGAAGGTGATCTCCGGCGACAACGCGGTGTCGGTCGGTGCGGTGGCCGCCAAGCTCGGTCTGAGCGGTACGACGGTGGACGCACGCCGGCTGCCCGCGGAGCCCGGCGAGATGGCCGAGGCCCTGGACGAGGGCACCGTCTTCGGCCGGGTCACCCCGCAGCAGAAGCGGGACATGGTGGGGGCGTTGCAGTCACGCGGGCACACGGTGGCGATGACCGGGGACGGCGTGAACGACGTACTCGCCCTGAAGGACGCCGACATCGGTGTCTCGATGGGCTCGGGCTCCGAGGCCACCCGGGCGGTCGCGCAGATCGTCCTCCTCAACAACAGCTTCGCCACGCTGCCTTCGGTGGTGGCCGAGGGGCGCCGGGTGATCGGCAACATCACCCGGGTCGCCACCCTGTTCCTGGTCAAGACGGTCTACTCGGTCCTGCTCGCGGTGCTCGTGGTCTGCTGGCGGGTCGAATACCCCTTCCTGCCCCGGCACCTGACCCTGCTGTCCACCCTCACCATCGGCATCCCGGCCTTCTTCCTGGCCCTCGCCCCCAACAAGGAACGGGCCAGACCGCACTTCGTCCGCCGCGTGATGCGCTACTCGATCCCGGGCGGAGTGCTGGCCGGTGTCGCGACCTTCGTGACGTACCTGCTCGCCCGCCACTACTACACGGGACCGGGCTCCCTGGACGCGGAGACCAGCGCGGCCACGCTCACGCTGTTCCTGATCTCGATGTGGGTCCTGGCGATCATCGCGCGCCCGTACACCTGGTGGCGGGTCGCCCTGGTGGTCTCGATGGGCGTGGCGTTCGTGTTCGTACTCGCGGTACCCGCCCTGCAGAGCTTCTTCGCGCTGAAGCTGGTGGGGGTGGTGATGCCGTGGACTGCCGTCGGTATCGCCGTGGTGGGGTCGGCCTTGCTGGAGTTCTCCTGGAGGTGGGTGGAGCGCCGCTTCCCCGACCAGGACAGTGCGGCTCCGCCGCGAGGGCTGGGTGCCCACGCGGCGGAGCCGCACTGACAGGGTTTACTTCACGTCGACGTAGTCGCCCGTGGCGCTGACCGCCGGGGTGGTCGAGGTGCCGGCGAAGCTGAAGCGCCAGTAGCCGTCGTAGTTGGCGGTGGTGGTGGTCTTCAGGTTGCCGGACGAGTCCGTGGACACCGTCTTGACGGTGGTGTAGGTGCTCGTACCCGCCTTGCGGAACTGGAGCTTGACCGGCTGGCCGGCGTAGCCGTGGTACAGGTTGTCATCCCAGTTGGCGCGGGAGAGCTTGCCGGTGACCGTGAGGGTCTTGCCCTTCGCGACCGGCTCAGGGCCCGCGTTGGCCGTCAGCGTCGAGTTGCGCTGGACCAGGGTGGTGGCGAGGCCGCTCTGGTCCTTGTAGCCGACCTTGCTCAGGTCGGGGTTGGTCGTGCTCTGGCCGTTGAAGGCGACGGCCTCGGCGGCGACGCTCCAGCTGCCGGCCCAGACGCTCTTCAGGTCGCCGTCGGCCGGGTAGATGTCGACGGAACCCGTGCAGGTGGCGGTGGTCGACGAGGTGGCGGTGCAGGTCGCCGAGTCGGCGTCGCCGTACAGCTCGGGGGCCGAGTCACTGTACGAGCCCTTGTAGAGGAAGGCGTCCGTGTAGAAGTCCTTCGCGGTGATGTCCACGTCGGTGCCGTGGGTCAGCGTGTACGTGTACTTGACGCTGACCTCGTTGGTGGTGCCGACCTTGACCGCCTTGGCGATCGACAGGTTCGAGAAGCCGGCGTTCAGCGTGTACGGGGTGCCCGAGTCGCCGACGGCCTGTGCGGCCGGGACTGCGAGGGCGGAGAGGGCCAGGGCGCCGGAGACGGCGGCCACAGTGGCACGAATGCGCATGGATTCCCCAGGTGGAGAACAGTGGGCGCGAGGCCCAAGTGATCTAGGGAGTCTGTTGACTCAGTGATCAGATCCACGAGGGGCGGGACTGGTTGTACCGGGAAGACGTAATCCGGCCGGATTTTACGAGTTTTACGACCGGATTACGTCCCCATGGGACTGCTACTGCTTACTACTGCACGTCGACGTAGTCGCCCGTGGCGCTGACCGCCGGGGTGGTGGAGGTGCCCGCGAAGGAGTAGCGGTAGTAGCCGTCGACCGTCGCCGTGGTCGTCGTCTTCAGGGCGCCCGTCGAGGAGGACTTGATGGTCTTCAGCGTGGTGTAGGTGCTGGAGCCCTTCTTGCGGAACTGGAGCTTGACCGACTGGCTGCCGTAGCCGGAGTACTTGGCCGCGTCCCAGTTGGCGCGGGTCAGGGAGCCGGTGACCGTGATGGTCTTGCCCTTCTTCACCGGTTCCGGGGCGGCGTTCACCGTCAGCTTGGACAGGCGCTGGACCGAGACCTTGCCCAGGCTGTTCCCGAAGGTGGGGTTGCCGTCCTTGTCGAAGGCGATGGCGCCCGCCTGCCAGGTACCGGCGATGCTGTTGACCATGTCCTTGTGGCTGGCGCTGAGGGTGGCCTTGCAGCTCTCGACGGTCGAGGAGGTGTCCGTGCAGGTCGGCAGGTCGGAGGGGGCGACGCCGTACTCGGACGACTTGATGTCGGAGCCGTGGTAGATGACCGGGATGGTGTCGAAGTCGCTGCTCTTCAGGCTGGCGGCGTGGGTCACCTTGTAGGTGATCGAGAACTTCACGGATCCCGTGGCGGGCACGACAACGGCCTTGCCGCTGTTGACCTTCACGCTGGAGAAGGTGACGTCCAGCGTGGTGCTGCCGGCGGCGTGCGCGGCCGGGGCGACGAACGCGGAGATGGCCAGGGCGCCGGAGACGGCGGCCACAGTGGCACGAATGCGCATGGATTCCCCAAGTGGAGAACAGTGGGCGCGAGGCCCAAGTGATCTAGGGAGTCTGTTGACTCAGTGATCAGATCCACGAGGGGCGGGAGTGGTTGTACCGCGGGACGTAATCCGATCAGATTTTGATTCCTTTGCGACCGGATTACGTCCCCATGGGGCTACTTCACGTCGACGTAGTCACCCGCCGCGTTGACCGCCGGCGTCGTGGAGGTGCCCACGAAGGAGAAGCGGTAGTAGCCGTCCACCGTCGCCTTGGTGGTCGTCTTCAGCGTGCCGGTCGAGGACGACTTGATGCCCTTGACGTTCGTGTAGGTGCTGGAGTTCTTCTTGCGGAACTGCAGTCGCACGGACTGGCCGGCGTAGCCGTGGTACTTGCCGTCGTCCCAGTTGGCGCGGGACAGCTTGCCGGTGACCGTGACGGTCTTGCCCTTCTTCACCGGCTCCGGGGCGGCGTTCACCGTCAGCTTCGACAGGCGCTGGAGCCTGGTGGTGGCCAGTTTGTCCTGCTCGGCGTAGCCGATCTTGCTCCAGTCGTCGCCGGTCGGGTCCTGCCCGTTGAGGGCGAGCGCGAAGCCGAACGCCTTCCAGGTGGTGGCGTCGGAGTTGGAGAGCTCCTCGTCCGCGTAGACGTCGATGGTGCCCTTGCAGCTGGCGGTGGTCGTCGAGGTGTCCGTGCAGGACGGCCAGTCGACGCCGAACAGCTCGTTCGTCGGGTTGTCGATGGTGGTGCCGCGGTAGATCTCGACGTCCATCAGGAAGTCGTCCGCGTGGATGTCGACGTCGGCGCCGTGCGTCACCGTGTAGGTGACCGGGAACGTGCCGTGGGTGGTGGTGCCCGCGACGATCGGCTTGCCCTTGTTGACCTTCACGTCGGAGAAGGACAGGTCCAGCGCGTAGGGGTCGGCCGCGGTCGAGGCGGTGTATGCCGACCGGCCGGCGGTGCCCTGGTGCGCCTGGGCGAGCTTCGCCAGGCCGGAAGGGCTGTAGGAAGAACCGCCGGCGGCCTGTGCGGCCGGCACGGCGAGGGCGGAGAGGGCCAGGACGCCGGAGACGGCGACCACGGTGGCGCGTATGCGCATAGGTTCCCCTGCATGGAAGTGACCGGGGAGTCTGTTGACTCGCCCGATCAGATCCGCACCGGAGGGGAAAGGTTGTGCGATAGATCAAAAGTTGCGTGAGAGATTCCCTCCGACGGTTGCTCAGGCCGTCGGCCACATGCTCTCACCGGCCCGGAAGGTACCCCCATGAGATACCTCGTCACGCGGTACGCCAAGGACGAGGACACCCCCGAGTCGGTCACCGACGTCTCGTCCGTGGGTGCGGACGCGTTCGCGGGGCTGCTGGCGATGCCGGCGGACCGGCTCACCGACGTGTATCCACTGGGGCCGGAGCACGTCGCCGGTTTCCACCGGCTGACCGGCATGGCGCTCGACCTGGACCGCTTCGAGTACTTCCTGGAAGTGGAAGCCTGACCGGTCGGAACGGTCGGACGGGTCGGACCGGTCTGGCCTGACATGGCCCGGGCCCCCAGCCCGCCGAGGGGCTGGGGGCCCGGGCCATCGCCTTTCGGCCCTCAGTCGAACCAGCGGTCCCGCGCCAGTTCCTCCGTCCGGGACGGGTCCTCCAGCAGGGCGGCCACCTCGAAGCGGCGCGGCCACTGGCCGGCCGCCCAGGCGAGTCCGGCGGCGACACCCTCCAGGGTGGCGGCGTGCAGGACGCCGTCCCCGGTGAGCCGCCAGTCGATCTCGACGCCGTCGACCAGTAGCTCCTCGTGTTCGACGTAGGTCTCCGGGGTGCGCGGGCCGAGCAGGACGCGCACCGGCTCGGGGGCGTCGTGTTCGGTGCCCTCCGAGTCGACCGACCCCGTCACCGACTCGCTCAGCCGCCGCACCTGGAACAGTTCGGCGAGTTCGGCGGCGCGTGCGGGCCGTACCGGGAGCAGCGGGACGCCGGTCGTGAACGGCAGCAGGTCCGGGGAGTCGACGACCACCGCGTCCGCCGCGTCCACCACCTCCACCCGGCCGTCGATCACCGCCCGCAGCTCGTCGGGGAGGGTCACCTGCTCGGGGTCCAGGTCCGCCAGCGCGCCGTACAGGGCGTGCAGTTGGGCGCCGGTGACGGAGCGGTCCGGGTCGGCGAGGCGGTCCAGGAGTTCGGCGGCGCCGCCCGGCTCGTCGAGGAGGGCGGCGACCGAGGTCCGTACCCCCAGCGCCCGCAGCACCTGCTCGTCCTCGAAGCCGGTCGCGTCGGCCTCCTCGTAGAGGCCGCGCAGCAGCGGGTCGCCGCCGGAGGCCAGCAGACCGGCGGGGCGGCGGCCGTCGAGCACCGGGTGACCGCGCAGCCACCACGCCGTGTACGGCCGTACGACCTCGTGGGTGCCGTCCGGCAGCAGGATGCGGACCGGCTGGGTGAGGGCGTCCCGCAGCGGCGGCCGGGCGAGCAGGGCGAGGGCCTCGGGCCAGTGGTCCTCGTCGACGAGGTCGAGGTCGCGGACGGCGACCAGCTCGGTGGCGACCGGGGGCACGGGCGTGTCCGGGAAGCGGTCGAGGATGTCCTCGCACCAGACGTCGACGGCGTCAAGCAGACCGGCGTCGTCGGGTTCGGCGAAGTCCCCTTCGCGGGGCTCCAGTTCGTCCGGGTCCAGGACGACGTCGGTGGCGCGGACGAGGGCGAAGTTCGCGAGCACCCCGCAGGCGGCCAACGGCTGTTCGCCCCACTTCTCCGCCAGCTCGGCATCCACGGCGGCGAGTTCGCCCTCCCTGATCACCCGGGCGAACGGGCTGCCGGGGAGGAAGAGTTCACCGGCCGGGGCCAGTTCGCCGTCCTCGTCGGGCAGCGCGAGGGCGCCCAGCCAGGGCTCGTCGCCGGGTTCCAGGCCGGCGTCCCGGACCAGGGCGAGGACCGTGTCCGCGAGCTCCTCCACGTCCGGGGTGTCCTCCTCCCAGTTCACGCCTCCTTCGTCGTCCAGGGAGGCGGCCACGGCGGTCCGTACCTGCGGGGTGGTGAGGACCGCGCGCGGGGTCGCGGGCAGCGCGCCGAGCTTCTCCAGGAGGGGGTGGGCGGCGTCCTGGTGGGCGACCTTGAGGCCGAGCCGGGCCAGGACCTCGGGGTCGATGACCGCGTCCGGGGTGGGGAGCAGGACCTGGCGGGGGCCGATGGTGGTCCGCCCGTCGGCCAGCGGCACCGGGAGCCCGGACAGCCGCTCCGGGTCGACGCCCGCGAGGCTGTCGTAGAGCCGCCACCACCAGTCCGGGTCCTTCTCGAGCCCGGCCAGGCGGTCGACGGCGTCGGCGAGCGGGAGGCGGCTGACGGACAACGTCCGCAGTTCCACCCGGCGTTCGAGACCGGCGGGCAGGAGCGTGGGGAGCACCTCGGCGAGGACCCGGACCGTGTCCGCGCCCGCCCCCTCCACGATCTCGGCGTCCCGCGGCCGCAGCGCCTCGGGAAGCTCGCTGTCGTCGCCGGCCTCGACGGCGGGCGGCAGGAACGCGGTGCGCGGCAGCCGCTCCAGGATCGCCTGGCGCAGCGCGCCGTCCAGCTCGCCCTTGCCGAGCGGGCCGGGCACCAGATGGATGATCCCCTCCCCCACCGGCCGCCAGCCGGCGAGGAGTTCGGCGTACGCGTCGGCCGCGCGCTGCACCAGGAAGTCGGTGAGCGGGCCGGGGGCGGCGTGCCGGCGGGTGGTGTCGAGGGGGAAGGACGCGATGAGGAGGGCGGGGACGCCGAGGGGCTCGTCGCTGGGGGTGGGCGCGTGCAGCACGGCGGCGGTGCGCGGGCGGTCCGGAGCACCCGCGCCGTCCGTGGGCACGGCCCAGGTCAGCGACCAGTGCGGGCGCAGCCGCTCCTCCACCGGCCGGTCGGCGAGCAGCTCCGGGGTGAGCGGGCCGTGCGCGGAGACGGTACGCCAGCGGGTCGTACCCTCCTGGGAGTCGGCTACGACGGTGAGCGGGCCGTCGGTGCCGCGGCGCAGGGTGCGCACGGTGTCGCCGGTCTCGACCACGACCTCTTCCAGCCCCGGCAGGGCGAGCAGGAGGGCGTCGTCGACGGCGGCGAGGAGGCGCTCGGCGAGATCGGTGGCCGCGGTGTCCCTGAGCGGCAGGATCACGACCGTGTCGTACGGGTCCGGGGCGGTGCCCTCGGCGGCGAACGGGAGCCGGAGCAGCGGCACATGGCCGTCCCGGCGACGGATCTCGTCGCCGAGCCCGCCGCTCTGCCGGGCGGTCTCCTCGGCCAGTTCCCGGGCCTCGGCGAGCGACCACCGCACCCCGCCGTGCCGCCCCACGACCGCCGGCTCGTCGGTGACGGCCAGCACGGCGGCGAAGCCGACCCCGAACCGCCCGACGGCACTCTCGGTCTCCTCCCGCTTCGCGGAGGCGCGCAGGGTGGAGAGGGACTCGACGCCGGCCGCGTCCAGCGGGGCGCCGGTGTTGGCGGCGAACAGGACGCCGTCGCGGAGGGTGAGCCGGAACCGGCCGGGGACACCGGCGCGGGCGGCCGCGTCGGCGGCGTTCTGGGCGAGCTCCACGACGAGCCGGTCCCGGTAGCCGCCGAGGACCAGGTCCTCCTCGGCGTTGGCGTCCTCACGGAACCGGGCGGGGCTGGTGGCCCACGCGTCGAGGACACCGCGGCGCAGGCGGGAGGTGCCGAAGGGGTCGGCGCCCTCGGCGGCCGGCCGCACGAACTTGCTCACGTTTTCTCTCCTCGTCGACGTGAGGACGAAGGTACCGCGCGCCGGGGATCCCCCACCCGCCCACCCGACCCGATCAGCCGACAGGCGCACGCCCGGGCCCCGGCCCGATTGTCGGCCGGATCCCCCTGCCGTACCTTGGCGGCAGAATCGGGCTTGTCGGCGCGTTGGTGGCTGGGTGGCGCGTCTCCTCGACATGCCCGATGGAGACATCAGTGCCGTACCGCTCCCTGCTGCGCGTCGCGGGCGTGGGCTTCTTCCCACTGGGATTCCTGGCCCGCCTGCCGTACGCCTCCGCGGCCCTCGCCACCCTCCTCCTGCTGCAGTCCTCGACCCACAGTTACGCCTTCGCCGGTCTCGCGAGCGCCACGCTGAGCAGCGCGACCGCCGTGGGCGGCCCCCTCCTCGGGACCCTCGCCGACCGGCACGGCCACCGCCGCGTCGGCGTCGTCGCCGCGCTCGCCAACATCGCCGCGTGGGCAGGCCTGTTGGCCGCGAGCCACGGCGCCCGGGCCGGCATGCTCGCGGCCGCCGGTCTCGTCGGCCTGACCCAGCCCCAGGTCGGCCCGCTCGTCCGCGTGTACTGGTCACGCCTGATCCACCGGCACGGCGAGCACCGTCTCCTCCCCGCGGCCCTCTCCTACGAGGCGGCCGCCGACGAGTTGAGCTTCGTGGCCGGCCCGGCGCTGGTCGGCGTACTGGCGACGGTCACCCCCTACGCCCCGGCCACGGCGGCCATGCTCCTGCTCACGACGACCACGCTTCCCTTCGCCCTCCGCCCCACCGACGGCACCACCGCACGCCCTGCCGCGGGTGCGGGTGAACGGTCCCTGCCGTACCGCCCGCTGGCCGTGCTGTTCCTGGCGATGGCGGCCATGGGGGCGGTCTTCGGCGCGGTACAGACGGCGGTCACGGTGTACGCCGACGCGATCGGCGAGACGGGCGCCGCCGGGCTGGTGTACGCCGAGTTCGGCATCGGCAGCGCCCTGGCCGGCGCGGCCTGCGCCTGGCTGCCGCGACGGTTCTCCCTGCGGGCGCGGTACGTCACGTTCGCCGGGGCGCTCTTCGTCGGCATGCTGCTGCTGTTCGCGGGCGCCCGCGTGATGCCCCTGCCCGCCGCCGTGCCGGTGGCGAGCGTCACCGTGGCGCCGTACATGATCACGCTCTACGCCCTCACCGAACGGCTCGCCCCGGCGGAACGGGCCGCGACCGCGATGACCGTACTGTGCGCTGGGGGCCCCTTGGGCACGGCCGCCGGCCAGGCCGTCTCCGGCGCCCTCGCCGAACCGTACGGCACCGAGGGCCCCCTTCTGGTCGCCCTCACGGCGGCGACCGGCGCGCTCGCACTGGCGCTCGCCGTCACCGCTCGGAAGAAGCGCCGAGCTGAGGCCGCCTCACCCGCCCCCGCCGAGAAGTAAGTGGCGGATTTGTGCCAGGCGGCGAGGGTGACGCCGCATGTCGGACGAGGGGAGCACTCCGATGAGTGGCACAGATCCTCCACTCATCAACTCCTTCGACTGGCCGGCGGTGTACGACACGAACTCCGCCCAGGTCGTGGGGCCGACGGTGACCTTGGAGTCGCGGATGTGGATGGTGGCGGGGGTGGTGGCGACCTCGACGCAGGAGTCATCCTCGCTGCTACTGCTGTAGCTGCTCTTGAACCACGCCAGGTCGGAAGCGCCCCTTGCCGGGGTGTTGCGGATCATGTTTCCCCCAGCAGTTGCTCGATGAACGCCATGGACTCACGCGGGCTGAGCATGTTCAGGTACCAGGTCGTCGTACGCAGCGAGCGTGTCCACGTCGTCCAGATCACGTGTCTGGGTTTCTGAGCCGCCCGCACAGCGCGGGCGGCTCACCCGAAGCCACGTTGCCTACGAGTGACCCAGTTCCGCCGACGTCTCGTCCTCCGTCGCCGGTACCGAGCCGGAGTCGGAGGCGGGGCGGAGCGGGAAGGGGTCGACGCGGGTCTCGTCGATCACCGGGGGTGCCACCACCGGCGGCTTCGGCATGACCGCGGCCTCCGAGTGGCCGCCGCAGCCGTAGGCGAAGGAGACGACCCGGCCGTCGGCCGGGGAGAACTCGTTGGCGCAGACGCCGAAGGCCTGGCCCAGGGAGCCGCCGATGGGGGTGAGGAAGCCGCAGCTGACGCACGTCGCGGGGGCCGCCTGGGCCATCGGGGTCTTGGCGCCGAACGACTCCTCCCAGCGGTCGGCGGCGATGTGCAGGCCGTAGCGGGACAGGACGCGGGCGCGGCGCATGCCCAGTTCCTCGGCGACCGACGCGATCGTGCCACGGGAGGGGACGGTGGGCAGATGCGCGGGCGTGCCCGCGGTGACCTCGGCGTCCTCCGCCTCCGCCAGCTCCTCCATCTCCGCCGAGACCGGGGAGTTCGGCTCCGGTCCGTCCTCGCCGGTGTAGCCGGGCTCCAGACGGAGGTCCTCGGCCTCGGTGGGAAGCAGGTCGCCGGGGCCCATGTCGCCGGGGCGCAGCCGCTCGCTCCAGGGCACCCACTCGGGGGCGAGGAGGGCGTCGGAGCCGGGCAGGAGGACCACCTCGTCCAGCGTGACGAGCTTGGCGCGGGAGGCGCGGGCCACCGTCACCGCCCAGCGCCAGCCGCGGTACCCGAGTTCCTTGCACTCGAAGTAGTGCGTGACGACGCGGTCGCCCTCCGCCACCGCTCCGGCGTGCTCGCCCACCACTCCGGGTGCGGCGGCCTCCTCGGCGGCGGTCCGGGCGAGGTCGACCGCCTCGGCGCACAGACGGTCGGGGGTGCGGCTTCGCGTTGTCGCTGCGCTCACAGGTATCGCTTCTCTCCTACGCCGTCTCACGAGTGCGGCTGCCTCCGGCGGTGGGGCGGACGGAGCGGACCTGTGGGCCGCATCGACGTCCGCGTCCGATCGCTCTCGGGCGCACCTCTGCCATCCATTGTGCTTTATGGCTGAGATAGGCACGCTACCCCGTCGCCGGTAGTGGGGGACAGTCCGCCGCGATGCCTGCGCGGCGGCGGGGGGCCGACGGCGGGCGAGGTGCCGGGTCGGGTCCGCCGGGCGGTGCAGGTGAGCGGGGGCCGAGCGCGCCCACGCGGCGGAGCCGCGAATCGATACAGCACCGCTGACAGCCCCGCGCCTCTCAGCGGTGCCGTAGCCGCTGGGGGCGCTGTAGCCGAGGGCAGTCGTACCCCGCGCCGACTCCGACTCGCTTGGTCACAAAGTGCACTAGGAACTGTCGTCTCAGGGCACTATGAACGACGTGGCAACCGCGAAGTCCCCCCAACACACCGTCGGGGTCGGTAGCGGTGCGGGCCGGGTGCGCGGTGCCGTCCGCTCCGTCGGGCGTGCCCTGCATCTCCCGGTGACCGGTACCGCCCGGGGTATCCGCAAGGCCACGCACGCGCATGGCGCCGGTGAGTCCGGTCTGGGCAAGCTGATCGAGCTGCACGCGGTCAACGGCGCGGGCGATGTCATGATCACCGTCGCGCTGGCCTCCACCGTGTTCTTCTCCGTGCCGACCGACGAGGCCCGGGGGCGGGTAGCGCTCTATCTGGCCATCACCATGGCGCCCTTCACCGTTCTCGCCCCGGTCATCGGTCCCCTCCTCGACCGCCTTCCGCACGGCCGCCGCGCCGCGATGGCCGGCGCGATGCTCGCCCGGGCGCTGCTCGCGCTGATCATCTCGGGGGCGGTGGCCAGCGGCAGCCTGGAGCTGTATCCGGCCGCGCTCGGGGTGCTGGTCGCGTCGAAGGCGTACGGCGTGGTGCGCAGTGCCGTCGTGCCCCGGCTGCTGCCGCCCCGGTTCTCCCTCGTGAAGGCCAACTCACGCGTCACCCTCGCCGGGCTGCTCGCCACCGGTGTCGCCGCCCCGATCGGGGCCGGGCTGCACGCCATCGGTGACCCCTGGCCGCTCTACGGCGCCTTCGTGATCTTCGCTGCCGGGACGTTCCTCTCCTTCACCCTCCCCGCGAAGGTCGACTCGGCCAAGGGTGAGGACGTGGCGCTGCTCGCCGCCGACGAGGAGCATCTGCACGGCCCGCTCCGGAAGGAGGCGAAGCGGCCGGGGCTGCGGACGGTGGGGCCCGCCGTCACGCACGCGCTCGGTGCGAACGCGGCCCTGCGCTGCCTCTCCGGTTTCCTGATCTTCTTCCTGGCGTTCCTGCTCCGCGAGCACCCGCTGACCGGCGAGAGCGCGGCGGTGTCGCTGGGGATAGTGGGTGTGTCGGCGGGCGCGGGCAACGCGCTCGGTACGGCGGTGGGGGCCTGGCTGCGCTCCCGGGCGCCGGAGATCATCATCGTGACGGTGGTCGCCGTGGTGCTGGGGACGGCCATCGTCGCGGCCCTGTTCTTCGGCGCCTTCCTGGTGGCCGTCCTGGCCTCGGTGGCCGGATTCGCGCAAGCTCTGGCGAAGCTGTGCCTGGACGCGCTGATCCAGCGGGACGTGCCGGAGCAGGTGCGCACCTCGGCGTTCGCGCGCTCGGAGACGCTGCTCCAGATGGCGTGGGTGTTCGGCGGCGCGGTGGGCATCGTGATGCCGCTGAACGGCACCCTGGGCCTGGTGGTGGCCGCCGTGATCGTGGCGGCCGGCTGGCTGGCCACCCTGCGCGGCCTGCTCAGCTCGGCCCGGCACGGTACCCGTACCCGGGCGAGGGTGGCCTGAGAAACGCACCTGGCGTAACGAACCGGGCACGCCGCACCCCGCTTGGGGGGAGGGCCGGGAGCTCCCGATAGCCTTTGGCCATGACCACGCTGCAATCCCGCTCGCGACGCCGCCGCGTCGTCGCCGCCGCCGGCGCCGTTTCCGCCGGACTGCTCGTTCTGTCGGCCTGTGACAAGCCGACGCCGATCGCCACGATCACCGTCGGCACGAACTCGGTCAACTCCGAAGCCACCTGCTACAACGACGGCAAGGCCCTGAACACGGCCGCCCTCGCCGACTGTCTGAAGGACACCGGGATCAAGTCCATCAAGGTGGACCCGGACGACACCGTCCGCTTCGGCGTCGACCCGAAGATCGCGGACAACGGCTGGACGATCCTGATGAACGGTCAGGCGCTCACCGAGTCCAGCACCAAGACCTACCGCACCATCCCGGGCAGCGTGTTCTTCAACGCCCAGTACGGCGCCTCCGGCAACTCGACCCTCGTCTCCATCAAGGAGGGCGACAAGTCGGTGCTGGGCCTTTGGTCCTTCAAGCTCAAGAAGGACGCCTGACCACGTCCGCCGTACGCATCCTCGTGGCCACCGCGGTCCCGGCCGAACGGGACGCGGTGGCAGGTGCGTTCGCGGGCGGGACGACCGAGGTACGGCTGCCCGGCTCGGCCCTGCTGCACCGCACGCGCGCGGGGTACGACCTGCTGGCCGCCGGGGTCGGCCCCGCCCTGGCCGCCGCGGGCACCGCGACCGCCCTCACCGCCGCCGCCCTCGACGGCCGGCCCTACGCCCTGGTGGTCTCCGCCGGGATCGCCGGCGGTTTCCGGCCGGCGGCACCCGTGGGCTCCCTGGTCGTCGCCGACGAGATCATCGCGGCGGACCTGGGCGCCGAGACGGCCGACGGGTTCGTGCCGGTGACCGAACTGGGATTCGGGACCGTCAGCCACCGTCCGCCGGATCCACTCGTACGAGCCACCGCCGAGGCGACCGGAGCACGCCCCGGAGCGGTACTCACCGTGTCCACAGTGACCGGCTCGGCCGCCCGCGCGGCCGAACTGCGCGCCCGGCACCCGCACGCCCTGGCCGAGGCCATGGAGGGCTTCGGCGTGGCCGAGGCGGCCGCCGCGCACGGCGTGCCCGTGCTGGAGATACGCGCGGTCTCCAACCCCGTCGGCCCCCGCGACCGAGCCGCCTGGCGCATCGCGGACGCCCTGGCCGCCCTGACCGAGGCCTTCGGGAAGCTCGCGCCCGCTTTGGAGAGTTGGAACCCACATGACCAGTGAGCCCCTGCAGATCGCCTACTCGCCCTGCCCGAACGACACCTTCGTGTTCGACGCCCTCGCCCACGATCGCATCCCGGGCGCACCCGCCCTGGACGTGACCTTCGCGGACATCGACATCACCAACGGCATGGCCGAGCGCGGCGAGTCCGACGTGCTGAAGGTGTCGTACGCCGTGCTGCCGTACGTCCTCGACGAGTACGCGCTGCTGCCCTGCGGGGGTGCGCTGGGGCGGGGCTGCGGGCCGCTGGTGCTGACGAGGGAGGCCGGGACCGGGGGCACCTCCCACGCTCTCGGCAGTGGGGGACTCACGGGAAGCACGGTCGCCGTACCGAGCGAGCGGTCGACGGCGTACCTGCTGTTCCGCCTCTGGGCGGCGGACACGATCCCCGGTGGGGTCGGCGAGATCGTGGTCATGCCCTTCCACGAGATCATGCCGGCCGTACGGGACGGGAAGGTCGACGCGGGGCTGGTGATCCACGAGGCGCGCTTCACCTACCAGAACTACGGGCTGCACAAGCTCGCCGACATGGGCGAGCACTGGGAGAACACGACCGGCCTGCCCATCCCGCTCGGCGCGATCATCGCCAAGCGCTCGCTGGGCTCGGAGGCGCTCACGCGGCTCGCCGAGTCGATCCGTACGTCCGTCCACGCGGCCTGGGACGACCCCGAGGCCTCCCGGCCGTACGTCATGGCGCACGCCCAGGAGATGGACCCGGCCGTCGCCGACCAGCACATCGGGCTCTACGTCAACGAGTTCACCTCGGAACTCGGCGAGGACGGCTACGCGGCGGTACGCGGCCTGCTCACCCGGGCGGCGGCCGAGGGGCTCGTGCCGCCCCTCGGCCCGCACGCACTCGATTTCCCGTAAAAACACTTACGGGACTTGCACACTTACGCGATTTGCCTGTCTCTTACACGTTTACACGTCGAGCTGGTCCGCGACCGCGCGCAGCAGCCCGGCGATCTTCGCGCCGGCCGCCTTGTCGGGGTAACGGCCGCGCTCCAGCATCGGCGTGATGTTTTCGAGCAGGGTCGTCAGGTCCTGCACGATCGAAGCCAGCTCGTCCGGCTTCTTGCGCTGGGCGGCCGCGACCGACGGGGTGGGGTCGAGCAGGACCACCGAGAGTGCCTGGTCACCGCGTTGACCGGCGACGACACCGAACTCCACACGCTGTCCGGGCTTGAGCACGTCGACCCCGTCGGGGAGAACCGAGGAATGGACGAAGACGTCACCGCCGTCGTCGCGGGAGAGAAAGCCGAAGCCCTTCTCACTGTTGAACCACTTGACCTTGCCGGTAGGCACGTCTGTCCTCGTCCTCGTATCTCGTCGGAAACTGCTCGGGAAACTTCTGAATGCAACAACTCTGGAACGGGCCTTGATAGCACTCGGGCGGGTCGACCATGACCCGCCGGTACCAAGGCTAATGGTCTTCGGGCGCGTGACAAGACGTCGCCCGGTTGTTCCTTCGGGCAGGGAACTACCCTGGTCGAGTGCGTGACAAAACCCAAGCGAATTCCGCCGGGCCCGGTGACCGACTGATCCGCGCCGGTGCCGTGCTCTTCTTCATCGGTACGGTGGCCACTCTCGTCACCGTGATACCGCTGTTCCTCGGTGCGAAGCCTTTTCCGACCTACATGTACCTGCTGAGCATGCTCATGGGCGTCGGCTTCCTGGTCGCCGGTGCCGGAGTGCTCCAGTCGATCGCGGCGGGGCGCCGTCAGGCCCGGGAGGCGTCCTCGCGGTAGGCCGACAGCCAGGCCGGGAGTTCGGTGAGGTCCCCGAGCACCACGTCGGCGCCCGCCGCGAGCAGTTCGTCCGCGTCGCACGGCCCGGTGGCCACGGCGACGGACAGCGCTCCGGCGGTACGTGCCCCGCGCACGTCGCCGACGTGGTCGCCGACGTACACGCCCGCTCCGTGCTCGCGCAGCGCGACGGCCTTCTGCTCGGCCCAGAGGTCACCGACCACCGCGTCGGGGACTATGCCGAGGTGGCTGAGGTGCAGCTTCGCATTGGGCTCGTACTTCGCGGTGACCACGACGGCCCTGCCCCCCGCGCCCTGCACCGCCTCGACCGCCTCCCGCGCGCCCGGCATGGCGGGCGTCGCGGTGATCGCGATCTCCGGATACATGGCCCGATACAGATCACTGATCTCCGCGACCCGTTCGGCCGGAAACCAGTGCACCAACTCGTCGGCGAGCGGCGGCCCCAGCCGCGTGATCGCCAGATCGGCGTCGATGAAGGTCCCCGTCCGCTCGGCCAGGGCCGTGTAGCAGGCGTGGATCCCGGGCCGGGAGTCGATGAGGGTCATGTCGAGGTCGAAGCCGACGGTGAGGGCGCGAGAAGTCATATGGGCCATTGTGCCTGGGCGGCGTCGGCCCTCGGGCGGCCGCGGACCGGTGGGGCCGTTCGCGCCCACGCGGCGGCAGCCGCACAGCGAACACAGCCCCGCACCCCTTCACGCCGGACCAGCGCACCCACCTCCCTGGGGGCGCGGGGAACTGCGCGACAAGCCCCCACGCGCCCGCAGTCGCCCGACCAACCGGACCCGGCACCCCTACCGCGCTCTCTGCGACCGCCACACCAGGTACAGCGCCGAGGCCACCGCCGCCCCACGGACCACCCACGGCCAGGTCTCCCCCACCGCGTCGCTCATGTGGCCTTCGGCGATCGGCGCGCCCCAGCGCCCCGCGCTGCGGCCCCAGAGCCAGACCAGCCCCGCCGTGAGGGCCAGCCCGGGCACCCACATCACGGCCAGCTTCGTCTCCATGGGGCTGAGCCGTCGGGAGCCGTAGGCGATGAGCCAGCCGAGGAGCAGCGCGAACCAGTTGCCGAGCACCGCGCCCACGACCAGCGCGGCGGCGGCGAGCAGCAGCAGGGGGTTGCTCCAGCCGACCGCGGGCCGGGGGACCACGCGGAGGCGACGGCGGGCGGGCGGCACGGCTTCGACCACCTCGGCCTTCGGAGCCGGCTCGGCGGTCTCCGCCGGCTCCCCGGCCGCCTCCTCCGGCTCCTGCGGCCCCTCCTTCCGCGGCCGCGGCTTCCTGAGCAGCTCCGGGATCTCCACACCGCCCACGAACCCGGGCACGCTGTCGCCGTCGCCGAACGGGCTGCTGTCCACCCGCCACCAGTCGCGCGGCATCGGACCGTCTTCCGGCTCGGCGGGCCGCGGCCGCGGTACGACGCGGCGCAGGTCCTCGCCCCCGGCGGGCGCCCCGGCCTCCCGCTGGGCGGGAACCGCGGCCGGCGGCGGTGGCGGCGCGGTCTCCGTCGTACCGCCCGCCGCCTCGACGACCTCGTCGGGCGAGCCCAGCCGGTCCAGGATGCGCCGCACGGCGGCGGGACTGTCGACGGTCGCCTTCGCCCGGTGCCGGTCGATCTCGTTGCGCAGCCCCGACACCAGCCGCATACGGTCGGCCGACGACAGCTGGCGCTGGTGCGCGATGTCCCCGACACGGCTCAGATACTCGTAGACGACCTGATCACTCTCGATACCCACGAAGTCCCCTCCGGGGCCGCTGCGTTGAATAACCCGTCGGAACGACGGTAGCGCAGGTCACGGTTCACGTCGGCCGGCACACCAGCGGGTAACGCGTCTCCGAGCAGGGGCGGTTGCCGTACTCGCGGAGGACGTCCTTGCCGCCCTGGTCGGTGAGGTAGCGCAGGAAGGCCGCGGCGATGGACCCGGCGGGCGGTTCACCGTAGGTGTAGGCGTACTCGGTCTGCCAGTACGGGTACGTGCCGTGCTCGACGCCTTCGAGGGTGGGCGGCATGTCGCCGATGTTCAGTTTGACCAGGTCGGCGGAGGTGACGCCGGACGCCTCGCTGTAGCCGAGGGCGCCGCGCTGCGCGGCCGTGGTGTCCAGCATGGTGTCGGTGCTGTCGACCTCGCAGACGCCGGGCCTGGCCGGGTCCAGGGAGGCGCAGTCGCCGTTCGCGGCACCCGGCACCGGCCTGCCCGCGAGGACGCGTTCTTCGAGGGCGTTGCGGGTCCCGGAGTCGGAGTAGCGGTTGACCAGGTGGATGGCGAGGTCGGCGCCGCCCACCGCGGACCAGTTGGTGATCTTCCTGGCGTAGATGTCGCGGATCTGCTGGAGGGAGAGGTTGCTGACGTGCGCGTCCTTGTTCACGACGAGGGTGAACAGGGAGTAGACCACCGGCCGTGGCAGATCCTCGGGGTGGCCCTTGCCGGCCGGGCCGTCGGTGAAGGCGATGTGGTCGCCGAGCCCCTCGTCGCCGGAGATACCGGCGTCCTTGCCGGCCTTCTCCAGCGTGCCGAGCCCCGCCCCGCTGCCGCGGAACACCCCGTCACCGACCGGGATGTGGGCGCCCTTGGCCGAGCACAGCCGGGTGTACTCCTTGGCCGCCGCCGTCACCGCCGGTTCGAAGGCGGTCGAGCCCGACAGGTGCAGGGTGCCGCCGACGCAGTCCAGCGGCGCGGGCCTGGCGGGGAAGAACAGGGTCAGGCTCGCCTGGAGCACGACCGCCGCCGCCAGCAGGGCCATGCCGGCCAGCGCCGCCCCGGAGGCGAAGGTGTGGCTCTCGGTGTGGGCCAGCTTGAGCCGGGACAGCCAGCGCAGCCAGGGGAAGGAGTGGTCCATGCCCCCGGTGACCGCGGCCTGGAACTCCGGCTGCGGGAAGGGCGCGTGCGGGCTGCCGCCCCGGCGCTCCAGCACCGCGAGGACCTTGTAGTGGGCGCCGGGGTTCAGCGTCACCTTGGGCAGCCGGATGACACCGGTGCCGTCCTCCCAGTCCTTCCCGAAGCCGTCGGTCTCGTGGGTTGTGCCGTCCCGGGTGGTGACGAAGAAGTGGCGGAGGGTGGGCTGGCTGAGTTCGGTCACCGCCATGCCGACGACCCGGCGGTCCCGGAACGTCACCCGGATACCGGTCTTGTCGTCGGGCGGGGTCAGATAGTCGCCGGGGACGATCTCCCGCCAGCCGGCGTTCTCGATCCGCACCAGCACGAACGACGGCTCCACCAGTTCGTGGCCGTCGTCCCGCATCCGCGCCAGCACGTCGGCACTCGGCGCGTGCGCGGTGTCCGTGGCCAGGGTGTCCATCTGGAGCCGGTAGCCGAGCCGCTTGCGGCGGATGACGACGAACTCCCAGAAGAACGCCAGCACCGGGATCGCGACGCTGACGATCGCGACGGCGTTGTTGAAATCGAACTCGTCGCCGAACGCTCTCACGACCGTGTCCCCCGCATCTCCCCGAATCCCCGTGACCGGTCGCACAGTTGACTTCACGCCGCGACCAGCGAGCCAACGGTGACGAGTGCGCGGCGCGTGTTGCCGGAACTGCCGTGAACCGCCTGCGGAAGTTCATGTGGGGGCCATCTACGAAACGTCCCGTTCGCCCGGTGGCTGCCCTCTACGCAGAAGAGGCCGGGGGACAGGTGATCCCGGTCGCCGCCCCGCACCCGCTACCGTGGGTCGGATGAGCAACCCGGCCACCCCGCCGCGTTCCCTCGCGGAGGCGCTTCGCGCCAGGGACGACGCGTCCCTGGCGCTACTGCTGCGCGCCCGCCCCGACCTCATCACCCCCGTCCCCACCGACCTCACCCAGCTGGCCACCCGGGCCGGCACCCGCGCCTCGGTGCTGCGCGCCCTGGAACGCCTGGACCGCTTCGCCCTGCAGACCGCCGAGGCCCTCGCGGTGACCGGCGACCCGGCGTCGTACGGGGAGCTGCTGGGCCTGATGGCCGGCGACGGCGGGGACCCGTCGGTCGCCGCCGCTCTGCCGCGCGCCCTCGGCACGCTCCGCGACCAGGCACTGGTGTGGGGCGACGACGACCGGCTGCGGCTGGTGCGGACCGCGCGCGAGGTGCTCGCCCCGTCCCCGCAGTACCCCTCGCCGACCGGGCTGGGCCCGACCGTGCGGGAAGCCACCTCGGGCATGTCGCCGGGCCGGATCCAGGAGATCGTCACCACCGCCGGGCTGCCCTCGACCCACGACTCGGTGTCCGCGGCGGACGCGCTCGGCAGGCTGTTCGGCCACCGCAAGAAGATGGCGAAGCTGCTCGCCGCCGCGCCCGCCGAGTCCCGCGAGGTCCTCTCCCGGCTGGTCTGGGGACCGCCGTACGGCCAGGTCACCCCGGAACCGGCCGCCCATCTGCGCTGGCTCCTCGACCGCGGCCTGCTGCTGCCGACCGCGCCGGGCACGGTCGTCCTCCCCCGCGAGGTCGCCCTGCACCTGCGCGAGGGCCGGGCGCACCGCGAGCCGGAACCCGTGCCGCCCGCGGTCGAGCCGACGGCGACGCACCGCCCATCGGTGGTGGACGCGACGGCGGCCGGGCAGGCGTACACCGCGCTCGCCACCGTCGAGGAGCTGCTGAAGGACTGGGACGAGGGCGGGCCCACCGTGCTGCGGGCCGGCGGGCTCAGCGTCCGGGACCTCAAGCGGACGGCCGTGGCCCTGGACCTGCCGGAGCCGGTCGCGGCCTTCTGGGTCGAGCTGGCGTACGCGGCCGGGCTGCTCGCCTCCGACGGCGAGGCCGACGAACGCTACGCGGCCACCCCCGCCTACGACGAGTGGCTGGAGCGCCCTCCGGCCGAACGCTGGGCCCAGCTCGCCCAGGCCTGGCTCACCGCGACCCGCGCCTCCGGCCTGGTCGGCGGCCGGGACGCCAAGGACCGCGCGCTCTCGGCGCTCGGCCCCGGCCTCGACCGCTCGGCCGCGCCCGAGGTACGGCACCGGGTGCTCACCCTGCTGGCCGGGCTCCCGGAGGGCACCGCCCCGGTCACCGCCTCGGTGCTGGCCCGGCTGCGCTGGGAACGCCCGCTGCGCGGCCCCCAGCAGCAGGGCGACGACCTGCGCGGCCGCCTGGCGCGCTGGACCCTGTCGGAGGCCGAGCTGCTGGGCGTGACGGGACGCGGAGCGCTGTCGGCGCACGGCAGGACGCTCCTCGGGGCGCCACCGCTGGAGCCCTCGGTGGGCAAGGAGCAGGAGGCCGCCGGGCCCGGCGACAAGCTCCCCGTCGTGCACCACCACCGTCCCGCCGCCGTCCTCGAACCCCTCTCCCCGCCCGAGCAGGCCGTCGCCGCCGCGGCCGCCGGCCGTCTTCTCGCCCCGCTGCTGCCCGAGCCCCTCGACCACGTCCTGCTCCAGGCCGACCTGACGGCGGTCGCCCCGGGCCCGCTGCAACGCCCGCTCGCCGACGCGCTGGGCGTACTCGCCGACGTCGAGTCCAAGGGCGGCGCCACCGTCTACCGCTTCACGCCCGCCTCGGTCCGCCGCGCCCTGGACGCCGGCCGTACCGCCACCGACCTGCACGCCTTCCTCACCACCCACTCCCGCACACCGGTCCCGCAGCCGCTCGCCTACCTGATCGACGACGTGGCCCGCAGGCACGGCCATCTGCGGGTGGGGGCGGCCTCGGCGTACGTCCGCTGCGACGACGACACCGTCCTGAACGAGATCATGGCCGACAAGCGGGCCGCCGGCCTGCGCCTGCGCCGCCTGGCTCCGACCGTGCTCGCCACCCAGGCCGACCCGGCCGGCCTCCTGGAGGGCCTGCGCGCGATGGGCTACGCGCCCGCCGCCGAGTCCGCCGAGGGCGATGTCCTGATCACCCGCGCGCACGCCCACCGCACCCCGCCGCGCACGGCCCCCGAGCCGGTCCCGGACGGCCCGCCGCCGCCGGACGGCACCCTCCTGGCCGCCGCGATCCGGGCGGTCCGCGCCGGTGACCTGGCCGCCACCACCCCGCGCAAGCCCGCCGGCAGCGCCGTCCAGGGCGGCGAACTCCCGCGCACCACCCCCGCCGAGACCCTCGCCACCATGCAGGCGGCCGTCCTCACCGGCGGCACCCTGTGGATCGGCTACGTCAACGCCGAGGGCACCGCCAGCCAGCGCGTCATCGCCCCGATCCGCGTCGAGGGCGGCTTCGTCACGGCGTACGACCACACGGCCGACGAGGTACGCACCTACCCCCTGCACCGGGTGACGGGGGTCGCGGAACTCGCGGAGGACTAGGGCCTGTCGGCGCGGGCCCGCGGCACCCTGCGGCTCCGCGGCGGGGTGCGACCGGCCACGACGGCACCGCGGCCGCACGACGGCCCGTCACGGCGCTCACCGCGAAGCGCCTCAGCAGTACCGCACCGGCGCGTCCGCCGGCAGGGCGAAGTGGGTGCGGGCCGCGGTCTCCAGTCCGGTGGGCTCCATCTCCTCGTCGAGGCGGGACTCGGCGTAGCGGCTGAAGTGGTCCGCCGTCCACCTGCCGTAGCCCTCGCCGTCCGGCGGCTCCTCCTCGGAGAGGACGCGATAGCCGCCGTGCGCCGAGTCCCGCTCCAGCCGGACCACCTGCGGTATCTGCGCGCCGCCGCACTCCACCAGGGCTCCGCCGCGCTCGCCGTACTCCAGGCACAGGGTGTTGATCCCGGCCCGCACCTGGCCCCCGCTCTCCATCAGGTCCAGGGCCTCCGCCCGGCAGAACCACCGCGACCTGAGAGCGGGCTCGCTCTCCCCTGCACCTGTGCCCGCGGCCTGTGCCACGAGCCGGGCCTCTATCGCGGGGCGCACCTCGGCCCACAGACCGGCGTCCACACCGGCCGACCCCTGCGCCCACACGGCCGTCGCCACCAGCACCGCCGCCGCCCCGGCGCCTACCCCCCAGATACGTACGGACGTCACCCCGCCCCTCCTCCCCGAGCCACACGCCTTGCGCGGCTCCCCCTCGGGACATGACACCCGAAACGGGCTCAAGGTTGCGCGGGACGATCAGACACCCCCAGAAGCCGGGCAGAGACGGTGTGCATCGCGCCGATCGGCGAAGGTGATCGCCCGCCCATGAGGCACACTGGAACTTTGGCCCATGACGATGGCCGCCATGGCGATGGCCGCATGAGCCGAAAGGGAAAGGGTGCCGCGCGTGAATGGTCCGTTGATCGTCCAGTCCGACAAGACGCTGCTCCTGGAAGTCGACCATGAGCGGGCCGACGAATGCCGTCGGGCGATCGCGCCCTTCGCCGAGCTGGAGCGGGCACCGGAGCACATCCACACCTACCGGGTGACCCCGCTGGGGCTGTGGAACGCGCGGGCGGCCGGACACGACGCCGAGCAGGTCGTGGACGCGCTGGTGGAGTACAGCCGTTACCCGGTGCCGCACGCGCTGCTGGTCGACATCGCCGAGACGATGGACCGCTATGGCCGGCTGACGCTCTCCAAGCACCCGGCGCACGGGCTGGTGCTCACCACCACCGACCGGCCCGTCCTGGAGGAGATCCTGCGCTCCAAGCGGATCATCCCGCTGGTCGGCGCCCGGATCGACCCCGACACCGTGGCCGTGCACCCCTCCGAGCGCGGGCAGATCAAGCAGACGCTGCTGAAGCTGGGCTGGCCCGCCGAGGACCTCGCCGGATACGTGGACGGCGAGGCCCACGCGATCGAGCTCGCCGAGGACGGCTGGGCGCTGCGGCCGTACCAGAAGCAGGCCGTGGAGAACTTCTGGCACGGCGGGAGCGGCGTCGTCGTGCTGCCCTGCGGGGCGGGCAAGACGCTGGTCGGTGCCGGGTCCATGGCACAGGCCAAGTCGACGACCCTGATCCTCGTCACCAACACCGTCTCCGCACGGCAGTGGAAGCACGAGCTGGTGAAGCGGACGAGTCTCACCGAGGAGGAGATCGGCGAGTACAGCGGGACCCGCAAGGAGATCCGGCCCGTCACGATCGCCACGTACCAGGTGCTCACGACCAAGCGGAAGGGCGTCTACCCGCACCTCGAACTCTTCGACTCCCGGGACTGGGGACTGATCGTCTACGACGAGGTTCATCTGCTGCCGGCTCCTGTCTTCAAGTTCACCGCCGATCTGCAGGCGCGCCGGCGGCTGGGGCTGACGGCCACCCTCGTGCGCGAGGACGGCCGGGAATCGGACGTGTTCTCTCTCATCGGGCCCAAGCGCTTCGACGCCCCGTGGAAGGAGATCGAGGCGCAGGGCTATATCGCGCCCGCCGACTGTGTCGAGGTGCGGGTGAACCTCACGGACTCGGAGCGGCTCGCCTACGCCACCGCCGAGACCGAGGAGAAGTACCGCTTCTGTGCGACCACCGCGACCAAGCGGAAGGTCACGGAGGCGATCGTGCGCCGCTTCGCGGGCCAGCAGATCCTTGTCATCGGCCAGTACATCGACCAGCTCGACGAGCTGGGCGAGCACCTGGACGCCCCCGTCATCAAGGGCGAGACCTCCAACGCCCAGCGCGAGAAGCTCTTCGAAGCCTTCCGCCAGGGCGAGATCAGCGTGCTGGTGGTGTCGAAGGTCGCCAACTTCTCCATCGACCTGCCGGAGGCGACGGTCGCCATCCAGGTGTCGGGCACCTTCGGCTCCCGCCAGGAGGAGGCCCAGCGCCTCGGCCGGGTGCTCCGCCCCAAGGCCGACGGCCACCAGGCCCACTTCTACTCCGTCGTCGCCCGCGACACGATCGACCAGGACTTCGCCGCCCACCGGCAGCGGTTCCTGGCGGAGCAGGGCTATGCCTACCGCATCGTGGACGCGGACGAGCTCCTCGCCGAGGGCACGGAGGGCGCCGAGGGCGCAGAGGGCTGAGTCTCCGGCAGGGCGCGGCTGTGCCGTCGTAGGGCTGCGGCCGCGCCCGCCAGCAGCGCCAGCCCCAGCAGCGGGTACGGCGACGCGAACGGCTGCTGCCACCACGGGAGGTGCAGGTCCCGGTCGCCCTCGTGCGGCAGCAGCCACATCGTGCGGGCGGTGAAGAGGGCGGCGGCGGTGAGCGCGAGGGCCGTGCGGGTCTCCGCCAGGAGCACCGCCAGCAGCGGGACGCACCACACCCAGTGATGGGACCAGCTGATCGGGCTGATCAGCAGGGCCGTGAACGCGGTGAGCAGGATGCCCCAGCGGTCGCCGTCGGCACGGTGCGCGCGGTCGATGCGGTCGATGCGGTCGGCGCAGTCGATGCAGTCGATGCGGTCGATGCGGTCGGTGGGGTGGGCGCGGGTCGCCAGCCACAGGCCCGTCGCCGCGAGCACGGCCGCCGGGAGCAACCAGGGCAGGCCTGGTGCCTCCGCGCCCGTCGCCCGTGCGATCAGGCCCTGGAGCGACTGGTTGTCGACGATCCAGGCCTTGCCGACCCGGCCGGTCTCGAACAGGCGCCGCGTCCAGAAGTCCACGGTCGCCGTGGGCAGGACCAGGGCGCCGAGAAGTGCCGTACCGGCGAAGGACGACGTCGCAACGCCTGCCTCCTTTCTGCGTGCGGTGAGCAGCAGGTAGGCGATGAAGATCGCCGGGGTGAGTTTGACGCCCGCCGCGATGCCCAGGGCCAGGCCCTTGGCGCGGGCGCCGGGCGGGCGGGTGAGGTCCCAGAGGACCAGACAGGCGATCGCCAGGTTGATCTGGCCGAAGAGGAGAGTCTGGAAGACCGGCTCCAGCCAGAGGGCGAAGGCGGTGGCCGTGCACAGCACGGGGAGGGGTGCCGTGCGGCCGGCCAGGCGGGCGGAGAGGGCGACGAGACAGGCGAGCAGGAGCGCGTTGCCCGCGAGGAACGCCGCCTTGAGGGCCGGGACGGGGATCCAGGTCGCCGGGACGAACAGGACCGCCGCGAAGGGCGGGTACGTCGCCGGCAGCCGCCACTCGGTGACCGTGAAGCCGTACAGGTCACTGCCGTGGACCACGGCCTCGCCCTCGGCCCGGTAGACCAGCAGATCGGCCATCGGGGCATGCAGCAGGACGCAGAGGGCGGCGAAGGAGGAAAGGGAGACCGCCAGGAGAGGGAGTGAGCGGGAGAGGGAGAGCAGGGGGCATGACGTCCCCGTCCGGTTCGGCACGGAGGTGACACTATGCCGTCACTTACGGTGTATGCCTGCTTCCTCGCCGTATTCGCCGAGTATGACGACGCTGAACGCCGCGCCGACGAAGACCTTGACGGCACGCAGGGCGTCGCCCAGACGGTGCTGGGGGTGCGGGACTCCGTCCAGGGCGGTGGCGCCCGGCGGACCGGAGGGGGCTGGATGGATGGTTGCTGCGCTCATGCCTCAATGGTGGAACTTCGGGCACAAGTACGGCATCGGTCCACGGGCCCAATTTCCGGCTTCCGCCAGTCCACCCGCCGATGGACCCCGCCCCCCACCTCCGCCCCACCTCACGGGGGACGCTCCCCCTAGGGGATCGGGCCCCCCGCCCCGGAGACACGGCCGCCGCGCCACCCCGGCCGCCGCGCGGGGCCAGGCCCCCTGCCCAGCACCACACCCCCAGCGCACCCATACCCCCGGCCAGGCACCACGCCCCCCTGCCCAGCGCGCGCCACACCCCTCCACAGCGCCCTACCCACCTCGCAGAACCGCCCCACCCACCCCCCTCGACGCATCCGAGGGAAATCCATTGGCCTCCCCCGCCCTCACCTCACTACAATCTCCGCTCTTGCCCGCCTCCTCCCCCGGAGTGCCGCCGCCCGGACGGAAACCGGTCGGCTGATCGCCACCTGTGCGCCACTCACACCTGTGCGCCACCCACTCGCAGGCCTTCGGAGGCACCCCCTTGTCCACGCCCGCCCACGACCCCCTCGCGGACTCGCCCGCCGCCCCCGGGGCCGGAGCCGATCCACGCACCGAACCCGCCACCGACCCCGCCACCGACCCCCTCTCCCGCGAGCGCGCCCACCTCGCCGGCTCCCGGGCCGCTCTGCGGGCCATGCGGGAGGACGTCGAGTCGCTGGACATCCGTGACGTCACCGCGAACTGGGTCAACGCCGAGGTGCTCGCCCGCCAGATCGAGGAGCGCATCAAGGCGCTGGCCGACCTCAGCGACACGCCTCTCTTCTTCGGCCGCCTCGACTACCTGCACGCCCCCGGCGCCGACCGGGCCGAGGGCGCGTACGGCGAGCGCTTCTACATCGGGCGCCGGCACGTCCACGACCACGACGGCGACCCGATGGTCATCGACTGGCGGGCGCCGGTCTCGCAGCCGTTCTACCGCGCGTCCAAGAAGGACCCGATGGACATCGCGCTGCGCCGCCGCTTCGGGTACACCCGCGGCGACATCACCGCGTACGAGGACGAGCACCTGTCCGACCCGGCCGAGGCGGCCCGGACCAGCAAGCTGCTCCAGCAGGAGATCGAACGCCCGCGCGTCGGCCCGATGCGGGACATCGTCGCGACCATCCAGCCCGAGCAGGACGAGATCGTGCGCAGCGGGCTGGGCGGCACGGTGTGCGTGCAGGGCGGCCCGGGGACCGGGAAGACCGCCGTCGGCCTGCACCGGGTCGCGTATCTCCTGTACGCCCACCGCGAGCGCCTGGCCCGCACCGGCACCCTGGTCATCGGCCCGAACCGCTCCTTCCTCCACTACATCGAGCAGGTGCTCCCGGCGCTGGGCGAGCTGACGGTGCAGCAGGCGACGGTGGACGACCTGGTGGCGAACGGCGTCGAGGTACGCGGCACCGACACCGCGCCCGCCGCGGTCATCAAGGGCGACGCCCGGATGGCGGAGGTGCTGCGCAGGGCCGTGTACGCGCATGTCACGATGCCCACCGAACCGGTCATGGTGGTTCGCGGCTCCCGGCGCTGGCGCGTCCCGGCGTACGAACTGGAGTCCATCGTCCGGGAGTTGCTGGACCGCGGCATCCGGTACGGCGCCGCGCGCGAGGCCCTGCCGCAGCGCATCGCACACGCCGTGCTGGTCCAGATGGAACGCTCGGGCGAGGCCCCCGACGACCGCGTGCAGGACTCGGTGGCCCGCAACGCGGCGGTGAAGGCGGCCGTCAAGCACATCTGGCCGCCGGTCGACCCGGCGAAACTCGTGCTGCGCCTGCTCACGGACGCGGACTTCCTCGCCGAGCACGCGGACGGGATCCTCACCGACGACGAGCAGAAGACGATCGTCTGGACGAAGGCGGTGCGCAGCGTCAAGGCGGCCAAGTGGTCGCCTGCGGACGCCGTGCTGATCGACGAGGCGACGGATCTCGTCCAGCGGACGCACTCCCTCGGCCATGTGGTCCTGGACGAGGCGCAGGACCTGTCCCCCATGCAGTACCGCGCGGTCGGCCGCCGCTGCACCACCGGCTCGGCGACCGTCCTCGGCGACCTGGCGCAGGGCACCACGCCCTGGGCGACCCGGAGTTGGGACGAGGCCCTGTCCCACCTCGGCAAGTCGGACGGCGTGATCGAGGAGCTGACGGCGGGTTTCCGCGTCCCGACGGACGTCATCACCTACGCCTCCCGGCTCCTGCCGCACATCGCCCCCGGCCTCACCCCGGTGGCGTCGGTCCGTGAGAACCCGGGATTCTTCGAGGTCCGTACGATCGAGAACACTGCCGAAGTCGTCATTGCGTGCCAGGAGTTGCTGCGCAACGAAGGGTCGACGGGCCTGATCGCGGCGGACGCGCGCGTACCTGCGCTGGCCGAGGCGCTCACCGCTGCCGGGATCGGCTTCCTGAACCCGGGGGAGGAGACCACGGCCGAGACCCGTCTCACCCTCGTCCCGGCATCACTCGCCAAGGGCCTTGAGTACGACTACGTGGTCCTCGACGAGCCCCAGGCCGTGGTCGACGGCGAACCCGACGAACGCACCGGCCTGCGGCGGCTGTACGTGGCGCTGACCCGAGCGGTGTCCGGTCTGATCGTCACCCACTCGGCCACGCTGCCGCCACAACTGACCTGATCCTGTCTTTCACGGTTCAACCAAAACGCCCTGGCCGCCACCGCGTTGATGCGACACCGCACCCCAAAATGGGTATCTTATTACTATATAGGGGAATTTTACGGGGTTGATGGCGATGGATCCGATCGTAGCGTCGGCGGCCACGGCCTTGGTGGGCGCGATGGTCACCGACGCTTGGCAGGACGTGCACACGGCCCTCGTCAGCTGGTGGCGCCGCGTCTGCCCACAGCAGGCCGACAGCGTGGACGCGGAACTGGAGCAGTCCCGGGACCGAGCAGTGGCAGCCCACCGGGAACGGGACACGGACGCGGAGTCGGAGCTGGTCGCGGCCTGGGAGGACCGGCTGGCCGAGCTGCTGGGGGAGAACCGCGAGCTGGCGGACGAGCTGCGCCGGCTGATGGAACGGGACATCGCCCCGCATGTGCACCACGAACACGTGCACCAGGACACCGGCAACCGCGCCGGGACCCAGGAGGTCCACGCCGAGGCGTCCGGAAACGCCCGGGTCTTCATCGCCGGGCGTGACCAGCACATCCACGAGCCATGACTCCCGCCGGCCGACCCCCCGCACGCGGCTTCGGCGGACCCCCTGTCCGCAGCGAGGAGATGCCGCGCGGTGAGCAGATCCGCCTGCAGGCGCACGCCTCGGACCTGGCCAGGATCTACCAGGCCCACCGGGACCTGTACGTCTCCGAGCGGGATCTGCATGTGCACTACGAGGACGGGGTGCGCGAAGCGCACCGGGTGCTCACCGGCTCGGTCTCCGACGAGTGCCCGTATCCCGGCCTGACCGCGTTCGGGACCGACCAGGCGCGGTGGTTCTTCGGCCGGGACGCGCTGGTGGCCAAGTTGCTGGTCCGGCTGGACACCTGCCTGGCGGTGGGCGGTGCGCTGGTGGTCGTCGCCCCGTCCGGTGCCGGGAAGTCCTCGCTGCTGAGGGCGGGGCTCCTGGCCGAGCTGGCGCGGGGCGCGCTGCCGGGTTCGACATGTTGGCCGCAGGTGTGGCTGAACCCGACGCCCCATCCGATGGAGGCTCTCGGCACCCATCTGTGGGAGGTCATGGGCAGCGGTTCGGACGGTTCTCCTGCCCTGCGGCCGGACCGACTGCGCCGAGCACTCGCGAAGGGCCCCGGGGAGCGCAGGCTGGTCCTGGTCGTCGACCAGCTGGAGGAACTGTTCACGCTGTGCCCCGACAAGCAGGAGCGGCGGGACTTCCTCGACGCGGTCCTGGGCATCGCGGAAGCCGGTCCGGGCAGCGAGCCCCCACCCGGCCTGGTCGTCTTCGGTCTGCGCTCGGACTTCTACTCCCAGTGCGCGGCCCACCCCGGCCTCCGGAACGCGGTGGAGCGCAACCAGGTGGTGGTGGGGCCGCTGTCCCGGACCGGCGTACGGGAGGCGATCCTGTATCCCGCCAGCGCGGTCGGGCTGGACGTCGAACCCGGACTGGTGCCGGTACTGCTGCGCGACCTGGGCGCGACGGAAGACGGAGCGGACGACACCGGTGCCTACGAGATCGGTCGGCTGCCCCTGCTCGCCCACGCCCTGCGGGCCACCTGGATGCGCCGCGCGGGCCATGTCCTCACCGTCGACGGCTACGAGGCGACCGGCGGCATCGCGAACAGCGTGACCGCGGAGGCGGACAGTTGGTTCGACCGGCTGGATCCCGCTGCCCGGCAGACCGCGCAGTCCGTGTTCCTGCGCCTGATCAAGTTCGGCGGCAGCGGAACCAAGGACACGCGGCGTCCGGTGCCGTACGACGAACTCGTGAACCACTGCACACGCCCCGGGGAGGCGGCCCAGGTCATAGAGAAGTTCACCAAGGGCCGACTGCTGACCCGGGAGCAGGACACGGTCACCATCACCCACGAGGTGCTGCTGCGGGCCTGGCCGCGGCTACGGGAGTGGATCAGGGAGCACCGCGTCCAGTACATGTCCCAGCAGAGGTTGGAGGAAGCGGCGGCCGCTTGGGAGGAGGCCGGGCGGGATCCCGGACTGCTGTACCGGGGGGTGCGGCTGGCGGAGGCGCAGACTCTGACTTCGGCAGACGGTGCGGATGATGTCGGGGGTGCGGGCGGACTCGGCCCGGCCTCGTCCGAGTTCGTGGCCGCTTCGGTACGACATAGGCTGCTGGCTCGGCGAATACGGCGTGGGGTCATCGCCTGCCTGAGTGTGCTGGCCGTACTCGCCGCGGTGTCGGCTGTGGTCGCGTTCCTGGAGAGTGGTAAGGCGCAGCACGAACGCAATACCGCGATCCTCGGGGAAATCGAGGCCAAGGCAGATCAGTTGCGTAGGACGGATGCGTCGCTGGCCGCACAGTTGGACCTAGTGGCCCACCGCATGGATCCGAGCCCGTTGACGGAGATGCACCTGCTCAGCGCTCAGAACGTGGCACTGTCCACGGTCCTGGCCGGCTACAAGAACGAGGTGGACGCCGTGGAGTTCAGCCCGGACGGGCGCGTGCTGGCCACCGGGGACTCCAAAGGCGTGATCCGGCTGTGGAACACCGCCCGTACGGGCCACCCGGCCGCATTGGGTACTCCGCTGCACGGCTTCAACAAGAGGATATGGGGGCTCGTCTTCAGCCCCGACGGGCGCTTCCTCGCCGCTACCGGTGAGGACGGCACCATCCGCCTGTGGGACATGAGCGACCCGAGCCATCCCACCGGCCTCGGCGCCCCGATCAAGGTGGGCGGCGGCGGCATGTACACGCTCACCATCAGCCCCGACGGACACACCCTGGCGGCGGCGGGCCGTGACGGTCGTATCCGGCTGTGGCACGTCACCGATCCCCGGCATCCCAAGCCTCTCGGAAAGCCGCTCACCGGTGCGAGCGGCGAAATGTGGGGTCTCGCCTTCAGCCCGGACGGCAAACTACTGGCGGGCGGAGGAAATGACGGAAGCAACGGAAGAGTACGGCTGTGGCGAGTGAGGGAGCCACGCAATCCGTCGTACGTCGGCCAGGTTCCTGATCCCGTCCCCTCTGCGCAGGGGAACCCGGGAACGGCTCTATGGGTCGCGTTCAGTCCGGACAGCCGGACGCTGGCCGCGGCCGGCACCGACAACAACGCCCACCTCTGGGACGTCACGAACCCCGCCAAGCCGGCATCGACCCAGAATCTGTCCAGCAACGACTCGGTCAACGCGGTGACGTTTTCCCGCAGCGGCCACCTCATCGCCTACGGCGGCGATGACAGCACCGTCTCGATTGACAACGCGGCGTCCCCGAAGGACATCCAGAACTTCACCCCAACCCTGACTGGTCACACAGGACATGTGGAGGCGCTGGCCTTCAATCCCAAAGGGACCATGCTGGCCACCGCCAGCGCCGACCGGACCGTCCGGCTGTGGACGATCCCGCGCACGATCCTGGCCGGACACACGGACTACGTCCGCACAGTGGACCTGAGCGACGACGGGCATCTGCTGGCCTCGGGCTCCGAGGACGACACTGTACGTCTCTGGGACGTCGGTGACCCGGCCGGTCCCCGCTTGGTCGGCGCGTCGATCCGCGGTGACACGCCGGAGATCGACGCGGTCGCCTTCAAGCCCGGCGGAAAGGTGCTGGCCGTCTCGGCCGGATCGGTCGTGCGGCTGTGGGACGTCACCGAACCAGCCAGGCCCAAGTTTCTGGGCAGTACGCCCCGGCACTCCGGCAACAGCCTGCAGACCATCGCGTTCCACACCGACGGGAACACTCTCGCGGCCGGCGGCCTGGACGGAAAGGTCGACTTGTGGAACGTCTCCGACCCGTCCCACCCCACACCCGTCGGCGGGCCCCTGGACACGCGCACAGACAGCGCGATCGGCCAGGTGGCCTTCAGCCCGGACGGACACACGCTTGCCGCCGGAGTCGGCGACGGCAGCCTCCACCTGTGGGACATCACCAACCCCACGGCCCCAAAAGAAGAGGCACACCCCAACGTCAGCGAGCAAGCGCTCCAGTCGGTCGTCTTCAGCCCGGACAGCCGCACCCTTGTGACATCCGGCGACGACGCCATGATCCGACTGTGGAGCCTCACCGACCGCTCGCGGCCCACCCAAGTGGGCCCGGCTCTGATAGGTCATATGAGCCGCGTCAACGCTCTGGCCCTGAGCCCTGACGGTCGCACCCTGGTCAGTGGCAGTTCCGACCAGACGATCGGGCTCTGGGACGTAGGCGACCCCGCCCACGCCCGGCCCCACGGAGGACCGGTGACCGGCCTCTTCGACTACATCAACGCGATCGTGTTCTCCCCGGACGGCCGGCGCCTCTTCGTCGGCGACGGCGACTACACCGTACGCGTCCTGCCCCTGACCCTTCAGACAGCCATGGACTACATCTGCCGGGCCACCGGAAACGCGCTGACCCCCGAGCTATGGCACAAGTACGTTCCGCACTACGCCTACAACCCCCCGTGCGCCCACCCCTGACCCGCCTCACCCCTCACCCGGGCCGTCTCCGGCCTGATCGTGACACACACGGCCCCGCTCCCGCCCCAGCTGACCTGACGCAGACGGTCCCGGCCCGCCGGCACCGACCTTCGGGGACATCGGTACCGCTGTGCAGAGCGGGATCGAGCCGGGGACGGGCGACGGTCGCGACGCGAGGTGGGCGACCCGGTGGCGCGGCACCGTCCGGCGGACGTGACGCGCGGGCGTGTGGGCCGGTTCGGCGTGCTCCGTCTGGTCCTCGACGCCCTCGTGGGTTCAGGCGCTGTGGCGGTGGACCGCGTCGAGGAGCTGGTCGATGTCGTCGGCCTGGTGGGAGAAGGCGGTGACGAAGCGGACGATGCCCGGCTCCCAGCGGTCGTGGTAGAAGGCGTAGCCCTCGGCGAGGAGGCCGTCGGTGACGTGCTGGGGCAGGCGGCAGAAGAGGATGTTGGCCTGCGGGGCGGCCAGCAGGCCGACGCCGGGGATGGCCTTGAGGCCGGTGCCGAGACGGGTGGCCATGGCATTGGCCCGGCGGGCGTTGTCCAGCCACAGGTCGTCGGTGAGGTAGGCGTCGAGCTGGGCCGTCTGGAAGCGCATCTTGGAGGTGAGCTGACCGCCGCGCTTGGCCCGGAAGGCCAGCTCCGTGGCGAGGGCGGGATCGAAGGAGACGATGGCGTCGGCGGTCATCGCGCCGTTCTTGGTGGCGCCGAAGGACAGGACGTCGACCCCCGCCTTCCAGGTCATCTCGGCGGGGCTGGCATCGAGGTGGACCAGTGCGTTGGCGAAGCGAGCGCCGTCCATGTGGACGCGCAGGCCCGCGTCCTTGGCGATCGAGGACAGTCGGCGGATCTCCTCGACGGTGTGGACGCTGCCGCTCTCGGTGGCCTGGCTGATGCTCACCACGGACGGCTGCACGCTGTGGACGTCGCCGGCGCGGCGGCGCACCGCCGCCTGGAGCGCCTCGGGGTCGATCTTGCTGTCGAGGCCGGGGAGTCGGACGAGCTTGGCGCCGCCGGTGAAGAACTCGGGTGCCCCGCATTCGTCGTGGTGGATGTGGCTGTCCTGGTGGGCGAGGACGCTGCCCCACGGCGGGGTGAGGGCGGCCAGGGCGAGGCCGTTGGCGGCGGATCCGGTGGAGACGGGGAAGACGTCGACGTCCCGTTCGAAGATCTCGGCGAGCCTGCCGCGGGCGCGCTCGGTGAAGGGGTCGTTGCCGTAGGGCAGGACCTGACCTGCGGCGGCTTCGGCGACGGCGCCGGCTATGCGTGGCGAGGCGCCGGCCATGTTGTCGCTGACGAAGGACAGGCCGGAGGGGGTGGTGGCGGTGGTGGTGGCGGTGACGGTGCTCATGAGGGGTGTTCCCGTTCTCAGGCGCTGATGGGGGAGGCGAAGACGACGGTGATGTCCACCGCCTCGGCGCCGGTGCGGTAGAAGTGCGGGGCGTCACCGGCGAAGGCGAGCATGTCGCCGGGGCCGAGGTCGTGCGGGGCGTCGACCGGTCCGGCGGTGACGTGGCCGGTGGCGACGATCAGGTGCTCGATCGTGCCGGTGGCGTGCGGGACACCGGCCAGCTCGGTCTCGGGCCGGATGCGCAGCCGCCAGATCTCCAGGCTGTTGCCGCTGCTGATGCGGCGCAGCAGCTCGCGGGTGACCTCGCCGGGTTCGGCTTCCGTGCCCGGCCGGTAGACCGGGCCGGTGTCGGCGTCACGGGCGAGCAGGTCCGCGATCGGGATGCGCAGTGCGATCGCGATGGCGTCCAGGGTGTCGATGGTCGGGTTGCCCCGGCCGGCCTCCAGCTGGGACAGGGTGGCCTTGCTCAGTCCGGCGCGCCGGGCCATCTCCGCCGCGCTCATGCCGCGCTGCTGACGGCGCAGCCGGATCTTCGCGCCGACCGCGGCCGCGGTGCTGCTCACCGGCTGCCGCCCGGCCCCGGACTGCGGGCCCATCAACGGCCCCGAAAGTCGTTTGAGTGAACCATATGTTCACTATAACAGACGCTCTCGATGTGCCGAACCCTGTGTTCATTTAAATGAACGCCATGGGGTTACTGCGCGAGGGCAGAGGGCAGAGGGCAGAGGGCAGAGGGCAGAGGGCAGAGGGCAGAGGGCAGAGGGCAGAGGGCAGAGGGCAGAGGGCAGAGGGCAGAGGGCAGCGGCCAGCGGCCAGCGGCCAGCGGCCAGCGGCCAGCGGCCAGCGGCCAGCGGCCAGCGGCCAGCGGACCGAGTTTGAAGATGCGGCGGGCGTCGGATCCATGACCGCCGCCCACTCGCGCACCTCACCCCACGCCCTCCGGGGGGCCGCTCACTCTTCGTCGAGCACCCGGCGCCACTCCCGTACGGCCGACGCCGAGACCGGTCCGTCCCAGCCGCCGGGCCGTGCCGCGCCGCCGATGTGGAACGCGTCGATCCCCGCCGCCCGCAGCCCCGGCACATGGTCGAGCCGCAGGCCTCCCCCCACCAGAAGCGTCTGCCCGTACCCCGGCTCACCGCGGCGCCGTGCCTCGGCCAGCAGGGTGGGCAGCCCCTCGTCCACGCCCGTCGCCGCGCCCGCGGTGAGGTAGGTGTCGAGGCCCGGAAGGTCGGCGAGCTGCTTGCGCAGCGCGTCGCGGTCGGCGGCGCGGTCGATGGCCCGGTGGAAGGTCCAGAGGCAGCCCGCCAGCTCGGCCACCACGCGCTCCACGGCCGCCAGGTCCACATCCCCGTGCGCGCCGAGGAACCCGAGCACGAACTGGTCGGCCCCCGCCGCCCGCAGCTCCGCGGCCACCCCGAGCAGGCGGTCGACGTCCCCCGCCGCGAACCCGTCCGCCGGCCGCAGCATCACGCGCAGGTCGATGTCGACAGCGGCCCGGATCGCAGTGAAGGTCCGGGGCGGCGGGGTCAGCCCGTCGGCCGCCATGTCGGTGACCAGTTCGAGGCGGTCCGCGCCTCCGGCCTGGGCGGCGACCGCGTCCTCTGCGTCGAGGGCGATCACCTCCAGGACTGCACGCGTGCTCATAGGGCCCCTTCCGTGGTGTTCCCCGTGTACCCATGGCGCGGCCGGCCGATCCGGGGACCGGCCGACCGCAGGAGGTCTAGTCCAATCCAAGGGTACGTGGGAGCCGTATACGGCCGCGAGACCGCCCCCGGCCACTCACTCGGACAGATTCGGCTCCTTCACCCGTACAGATTCAGCTCCTCCACCGCCGCTCCCGTCAGCTCGTACGACGCCCCGTCGACCGCCCGCCCCGTGTACAGCCGTACGAGCGTCGCCGAGTCGCCGATGAAACGGGCCGGTGTCCGTGTGCCGCTCCTCGCTCCCAGTTGCACCGGCTCGTCCACGTCGTCCAGGTCGGCATGCAACCGCGGACGCCCCCGCTCCCGGGTGACCCGGGCCAGCAGCGAGAGCGCGTACGGCCGGCCCGCGCCCGTGTAGGCGCCGGGCTCGCCGAGCGCGTCACGGACGTCACCGGCGTGCACCCACTCCCCGAAGGCGATGCCGTCCCAGGCCCCGTCGTCCCGCCCCGCGATCACCTCCCCTGCCTCGGCCATCCCGCGTTCCAGCTCCTCCAGGACCCGAGCGTTCGTCCACTCGGCGCGGTCGGCGATGTCCCGGTCGTTCGACTCGGGCGAGAACACCCCCTTCTCGAAGCGGCTCTCCACCACCCGGATCAGCACGGCCGAACAGTGTGCGAGCACATCGCGCACCGTCCACCCCGGACACGCGGCGGCCGGCAGCGCGAAGTCCGCGTCCGGCCGGGAGCGCAGAAGCGGAAGCAGCGCGTCACGCTCGACGGCGAGCAGACGTCCGGGCAGCAAGGGATCACGTACGTCGTCGGCAGCAGTCATGCCTTCCACGCTAGGGGCATGTCGGTGGCGCGCGGGAGAATGGGGGCATGGCCGATCTCCAGGAACTGCGCGTCCGCTGGCGGCGCGCCGTGCAGAGGGCGCGGGACGAAGACACCCGCCACCCCGACACCGACCCGTACGCCGACGAGCTGTTGCGCCGCTGGCAGGAGCCCCAGCGCCGGTACCACACCCTGGCCCACCTCACGGCGGTCCTCGACCACGTCGACGTACTGGAGGAGTACGCGGACGACCCCGATCTGGTGCGGCTCGCCGCCTGGTTCCACGACGCGGTGTATCTACCGGACCGCTCGGAGAACGAGGAGCGCTCGGCCCGCCTCGCCGAACGCGCCCTCCCCGAGGCGGGGGTCGCCGCGGCCCCGACCGCCGAGGTCGCCCGCCTGGTCCGGCTCACCGTCACCCACGACCCGGCCCCCGGCGACCGCAACGGCGAGGTCCTGTGCGACGCCGACCTGGCGATCCTCGCCGCCCCGCCCACCGCGTACGCCGCCTACACCGCCGAGGTACGCGAGGAGTACCACTTCGTCCCGAACGACGCCTTCCGCGACGGCCGTTCCGTGATTCTCCGCCAACTGCTCGACCTGCCAAGGCTCTTCAGGACCCCGCATGGCCAGGCGGCATGGGAGCCGACCGCCCGCTACAACCTCGCCGCCGAGCTTGAAATGCTGTCGACCGCAGGGGATCCGGCGTCCTAGGGTGCGGCTCATGCGTGAAATGGGCGGGGATCAGGTAATTGAGGCCGTCGCGAGCTGTGTCGCGGCGCTGCGGCCGACGGTGGCACGGGACTGGACGGAGGTGAAGGCGGGGAACCTGGACTGGAACTGCCATGAGACGGCGGTCCATGTCGCCGACGATCTCGTCGCGTACGCCGGCAATCTGGCCGGGCGCGCCCAGGACGCGTACGTGCCCTTCGAGCTGAAGCTCGACGACGGCACCGACAACTCCGGCCTGCTGCACGTGATCGAGACGACCGGTGCCCTGCTCGCCGCCACCGTCCGGACCACCCCGCGCGCGATCCGCGCCTTCCACCCGTACCCCTTCCGCAGCGCGGACCGTGTCGGCTTCGCCGCGATGGGCGTCGCCGAAGTGCTGCTGCACGCACACGACATGGCGACGGGCCTCGGAGTCCCCTACCGGCCGTCCGACGAACTGGCCGAGTCCGTCCTGACCCTGCTCTTCCCGCACGTCCAGCCCGGTCCGACGCCCTGGGAGACCCTGCTGTGGGCCACCGGCCGCGGCGAGCTGCCCGGCCGTGCCCCGGTCACCGAGTGGCGCTGGCGCAACAACCTCGTCATCCCCGCCGACCGCCTCGACCTCGTCGGCATCCGCCCCGCCGAGGCCCGTGACCTGAGCCTCGGCGGCGACGGCGGCTTCGAGTGGGCCGAGGGCGGCCCCTACGAGGGCACCCGGGAGGCCGCCGGCTTCCTGCTGAAGGCGTACGAAGGGGGCGTGCACCGGCCGGAGTTCGGTGTCTTCGCCCTGGTCCGCCGGGAGGACGGCCGCGCGGTCGGCGGCATGGGCTTCCACTCCGCGCCGGACGAGGAGGGCCGGGTGGAGATCGGCTACGACCTTGCCGAGTCCGCCCGCGGCCAGGGCTACGCGACGGAGGCGCTGCGCGCCCTGGCCGACTGGGCCCTGCCCCGTGCCGACGTACGCTCCCTGTTCGCCACCGTCGAACCCGCCAACATCCCCTCCCAGGCGGTCGTCGCCCGCGCCGGCTTCACCAAGGTGAGCGAGGACGGGGAGGGGCTGGCCTTCGAACTGCGGGCGGCGCGGTAGGGCCCGTTGCCGGGTTCGGCGCGGCAGAGGCCGTTACCGGGGCACGTCGCTCTTGCGTCTGCGCAGCCCCGCGCCGTGCAGCAGCCGCACCACCTCGCGGCTGCTGACCTCCACCGCGCCCGCCCGTACCGCGTCCGTGTAGCGGTGGGACGGGATGTCGTAGTGGTCGCGTTCGAAGCCGCGCCGGGGGACGCCCAGCCCCTCCGCGAAGACGTGCAGTTCGGCGTAGGAGACGTCGCTGACCAGGTGGGACCACATGCGGCCGTGGCCCGGCCAGTTGGGCGGGTCGATGTACACCGTCATGAGAGCACCTTCACGAGAGCACCGTCACGAGGACGCCATCCCGCCCGTCGCCGAGCCCAGGGAGCCGACGGAGGCGACCTTCACGCCCGCCTTGTGGCACACCCAGTGCGGGTCGGGGCCGAGCTCCGGTTCGACGTCCAGGGCGTGCGGGTCGCCGGTGCCGCACACCGGGCACAGCGGCCAGCGGCCGTACCGCTCGAGCAGCGCGTCCTGTACGTCCTGGGCGACCAGCCCCGCCACGTACTCCGCCCCGTCCGGCCACTGCTCGACCCACCAGCGACGCTGTACGACGGAGTCCTCCACCAGCGAGACGACGTCCGCCTCGGCCACCTCGCCCGCCACCAGGTCGGCGAGCACGAGGGCGCGGGCTGCGTGCAGCGCCTGTTCCAAGGGGCTTACGGGGTCCATGGACCCATTGTGCGCGGTCTTGACCGGGTGCCCGAAACGAAAATATCTTTCAGTGGTGACCGAGAACGTGAAGGAAATTTTCGGCAACAGTCCGGGCGGGGCCCCGGCCCCCGGGAGCGCACCGCCGGCTCCGGCCGCCCTCGCGGCCAAGGTGCGCACCCTCGCCCCCTCCATGACCCGCTCCATGCAGCTTGTCGCCGAAGCCGTCGCGGGCGACCCCGCCGGCTGCGCGGCCCTCACGGTCACCGGACTCGCCGAGCGCACCGGCACGAGCGAGGCCACCGTCGTGCGCACCGCCCGGCTGCTCGGTTACCCCGGCTACCGCGATCTGCGGCTCGCCCTCGCCGGCCTCGCCGCACACCAGCAGTCGGGGCGGGCGCCCGCGATCACCACCGACATAGCCGTCGACGATCCGATCGCCGACGTCGTCGCGAAACTCGCCTACGACGAGCAGCAGACCCTCGCGGACACGGCCGCCGGCCTGGACACCGTGCAGCTGGGGGCCGCCGTGAGCGCGCTCGCCGGGGCCCGGCGGACCGACGTCTACGGCATCGGGGCGTCCGGGCTGGTCGCCCAGGACCTCACGCAGAAGCTGCTGCGGATAGGGCTGATAGCGCATGCGCACAGCGATCCGCATCTGGCGGTCACCAACGCGGTGCAGTTGCGGGCCGGGGATGTGGCCATCGCCATCACGCACTCCGGGTCCACCGGGGATGTCATAGAGCCCCTGCGGGTCGCGTTCGAGCGGGGGGCCACGACCGTTGCCATCACCGGGCGGCCGGATTCCTCGGTGACGCAGTACGCCGACCATGTGCTGACGACCTCGACCTCGCGCGAGAGTGAGCTGCGGCCGGCCGCGATGTCCTCGCGGACCAGTCAGTTGCTGGTGGTGGACTGCCTGTTCGTGGGCGTGGCCCAGCGGACGTACGAGGCGGCGGCTCCGGCGCTGGCGGCGTCTTATGAGGCGTTGGCTCATCGGCACCGTAATGTGCCGCGATAGACCGTAGGGCTTGGACTTCGCGGGAACGTGCCGGTGCGTCGTGGCTTGTCGCGCCCACGCGGCGGAGCCGCATATCGATACAGCCCCGCGCCCCTGAGTCAGTGCACTCGTCCGTGTTGAGAAAGAGCCGTTTCCCATGACCACCGAACACCGCGCTCTGCGCACCGAGCTCGAAACGCTCACCACCGAGGCGTTTCGGCCGGAGCTTTCCGAGATCGACACGCTGTCCACCCTCGACATCGCGCGGCTCATGAACGGGGAGGACTCCGGGGTCGCCGCCGCCGTGGCGCTGCGGCTGCCGGAGATCTCCGGGGCCATCGATGCCGTCGCCGCCCGGATGGCCCAGGGCGGGCGGCTCGTCTACGCCGGTGCCGGTACCGCCGGCCGGCTGGGGGTGCTCGACGCCTCCGAGTGCCCGCCCACCTTCAACACCGCTCCCGGTCAGGTCGTCGGTGTCATCGCGGGCGGGCCGGAGGCCATGGTCACGTCCGTGGAAGGCGCCGAGGACTCGGCGGAGCTGGCCCGGAAGGATCTCGACGCCCTCGGGGTCGCCGCCGGCGACTCCGTCGTCGGTGTCTCCGCCTCCGGCCGCACCCCCTATGCCGTCGGCGCCGTCGAGCACGCCCGCGCCCTCGGCGCCCTCACCGTCGGCCTCTCCTGCAACGCGGGCAGCGCGCTCGCGGCCGCCGCCGAGCACGGCATCGAGGTGGTCGTCGGCCCCGAGCTGCTCACCGGCTCCACCCGTCTGAAGGCCGGCACCGCCCAGAAGCTCGTCCTCAACATGCTGTCGACGATCACGATGATCCGGCTCGGCAAGACCTACGGGAACCTGATGGTCGACGTCCGGGCCTCGAACGAGAAGCTGCGCGCCCGTTCCAGACGGATCGTGGCGCTCGCGACCGGGGCCGGGGACGAGGAGATCGAGCAGGCGCTCACCGCCACCGGCGGCGAGGTGAAGAACGCCATTCTGGTGATCCTGGCCGGTGTCGACGGGCCCACCGCCGCCCGCCTTCTGGAGGAGTCCGGCGGCCGTCTGCGCGCCGCGCTCGCCACGGCGGCCGACTGACCCGCACGCTCGGGGTGTGCAGAGATCGCCGTACGACACCGCCGCCGCACTGCTGCCCCTCGTCGGCGGCCCCGCGAACATCACCTCCGTCGCCCACTGCATGACCCGGCTGCGGCTGGGGCTGAGCGATCCCTCGCTCGTGGCGGGGGAGGCGGTACGGGCGGTGCCGGGGGTGCTGGGGGTGGTGGCCGCCGGGGACAGCCTCCAGGTGGTGCTCGGGCCGGGGGTGGTGGTGACGGTGACCGCCGAGTTCCAGCGGTTGCTGACGCCGGAGGAACCGCCGACGACCGAGCAGCCCGCCACCCAGGGATCCGAACAGGCCGCCACCCGCAAAGCCGAACGGCTCGCCGCCCAAGGAGCCGAACAATCCACCACTCGCAAAGCCGAACGCCTGACCGCCCAAGATGCCGGCCAACCCACCACCCGCGAAGCCGGACAACCCGCCGCCCAAGGAGCCGGACAACCCGCCGCCCGCGAAGCCGAGCAACTCGCCACCCAAGATGCCGGGCAGCCCGCCACCCGCGAAGCCGAACAGCCCGCCACCCAAAATGCCGGACAACCCGCCGGCCGCGGAGCCGGACAGCCCACCACCCGCGAAGCCGAGCAACTCGCCACCCAAAATGCCGGACAGCCCACCACCCGCGAAGCCGGACAACCCGCCGCCCAAGATGCCGGACAGCCCGCCACCCGCGGAGCCGAGCAGCTTGCTGCTCGTGGAGCCGAGTTGCGTGCCGCCCGTGTGCGGCGCAACGCGACGCCCCTCAAGACCGCCCTGCGCCGCATCGCCGACGTCTTCGTCCCGCTCATCCCCGCCCTGATCGGCTGCGGGGTGCTGGCCGGCCTCAACGGGCTTCTCGTCAACGCCGGCCTGCTGCCCTCCCTCACCCCCGCCCTCGCCGCCATCGCCTCCGGCTTCATGGCCCTGATCAGCGTGTTCGTCGGCTACAACACGGCGAAGGTGTTCGGCGGGACGCCCGTGCTCGGCGGTGCGGTCGCGGCGATCGTCGTCTACCCGGGCGTCGCGAAGGTGACCGCCTTCGGCGTGGCGCTCGCGCCGGGGCAGGGCGGGGTGCTGGGCGCACTGGCCGCCGCCCTGCTCGCCGTCCACGTCGAGCGGTGGTGCCGAGGCCGCGTCCCCGACGCCCTCGACGTCCTCCTCACCCCCACCGTCACCGTCCTCGTCGCCGGACTGGCCACCCTGTACGGCCTCATGTACGCCGCCGGTCGCGTCTCCTCCGCCATCGGCACGGCCGCCGACTGGCTCCTCGCCACCACCGGCCCGCTCGCCGGACTGATCCTCGGCGGCCTCTTCCTCCCCCTCGTGATGCTGGGCCTCCACCAGGCCCTGATCCCCATCCACACCACCCTCATCCAGCAGCAGGGCTACACCGTCCTGCTCCCCCTCCTGGCCATGGCCGGCGCCGGCCAGGTGGGCGCCGCGCTCGCCGTGTACGTCCGCCTCCGCCACGACACCTCACTGCGTACGACCATCAAGTCCGCCCTCCCGGCCGGCCTGCTGGGCGTCGGCGAACCCCTCATCTACGGCGTCTCCCTCCCCCTCGGCCGCCCCTTCCTCACTGCCTGCGCGGGCGGCGCGGCGGGCGGGGCCTTCGTCGGCTTCTTCGCCGTACTGGGCGACCGCGTCGGGGCCACCGCCATCGGCCCCTCGGGCTGGGCCCTGTTCCCCCTGCTGACGGGGAACAGGGGCCCGGCCCTGGCGGCGGCGGTCTACGCGGGCGGCCTGCTGACCGGCTACGCCGTCGGCTTCCTGGCCACCTACGTCAGTTTCAGCGCCGACGGCTCGCGGGCCGGTGACCCGAGACCTGCGCGATCCACGTGATGAACTCCCCGGGGTCGTTGTCGGCGCCGTGCCCGGCGTCCCAGTAGTACGTGATGTCCACGTCGTCGCCGAGGTTCTTCAGCCGGGCGGCGAGGTTCGCGGAGACGGTCAGCGAGGTGTCGCTGTCCTTCGTGCCGAGCCGGATCCACCAGTGCCTGGCCCGGTTCGGGTTCACCTGCTCCACCAGGTGGAACATCGGGTTCATCTGGTGCAGCCGCTCGGGGATGTCGCCATCGAGGCGGGCGCTGGAACCCTCCGCGTGCCGCAGGCTGTAGAGGGTGAAGTGGCGGGCGGCGGTGGTGCCGGTGCCGAACTCGTTGCACTCGGGCGTCGACAGGTCGAAGGCGTCGAACGACGGCGCGCCCTTCTTCCGGGCGCCGACATGGGTGAGGAAGTCCGCCCAGGAGAAGGTGGCGCTCGTGCCGTCCCAGGTGATGAACGTGTTGGCGGCCAGGTAGGCGGCACGGTCCGCGTCCGACAGGGCGGCGAGGTAGCTGGTGGCGGACGGCTCCAGGTGGGTCTTCACCAGGTACTCGTCCAGGTTGCGGTCGGTGAGCCGCCCGAAGCCGGGTGCGGTGAGCCGCAGCGAGGCCAGGTAGTCGGTGAACTCCGCCTTCAGGTCGGCGGAGACGGCCGCGTCCACGGTCGAGCCGTCGGCGAGCGGGTTGCCGCCCCAGCACCACTCGTACGACGCGTCGGCGTGCTCCAGGTCGGTGATCGGGCACCAGTCACCGCTCGCGAAGACCGCGTCACTCGCCTCGGCCGCGCCCAGCTCCGCCAGGTCCTTCGCGTAGAGCGGGCTGTCGCCGGAGGCACCGAGCAGCGCGGAGAGGGCGCCACCGGCGCTCGTACCGGACGAGACGATCCGCTCCACGTTCCCCGGTATCCGCCCCCGGTTGAACTTCACGTACCGCACGGCCGCCTTGAGGTCGACGATGGCCGCGGGCGCGGTGCCGTAGTACACACCGGAGGAGTCGACGAGGGTACGACCGCGGGCGCCCGGCTCCACGACGACATACCCGGCGAGCAGCGCCAGCAACGTCCGGCTCGGCCCGCTGTCCCCGCCCCCGGGCCCGCCAGGTCCGCCCGGCCCGCCAGGTCCCCCGGGCCCGCCCGCGCCCCCGCCGGCCCCGATACCGGTCGCGTCGGCCACCGAGGAGGGCATGTAACCGCCCACCGAGTTGGCGAACAGGATCGGCGCGTCGGTGGCGTCGACCGCCGTGCCGTCGACCGCCACCGGAACGCTGACGTTCAGCCCCTGGTAGGTGACGTCGACCGGGGCGGCCACGTAACTGCCGACCTTGTAGAAGTGGTACGTCACCTCGTGGGCGGTGCCCTCGGTGTCGGTGATGCTGGTGGTCAGCTCGGTGGAGGTGCTCGGGTCGAAGACCAGGGAGGCATCCGTACTCCCCGCCCGGGTCGCGGCCTGCGCGACGCCGGATCCGAACCCGACCGCCGGAACCGCGGCGGCCGCCGTGAGCCCCATGACCACAGTTCTGCGCTTCACTCGCTTCACTTCCGTCTCTTCTCTGGGCGGCTCATGCGGGCATGAGTGCAGCAGCGGTTTCTGAAGACTCCCTGTGAAGCCGATGAGTTGCCGCCAGAATCGTCAACAATGCCTGGTCGGAAGTCGGCCGGGACACAGAAGTTGGCCAGTTTCAGCGGTCCCTGACAGGGTGAGGGCACACTTCCGGGTACGAGGCGTGCATTCAGGGGGAGTTGCCATGGCGACGATCGGGTTGGCCGCAGCCATCGAGGAGTTGCGGCAGGAGCTGTACGAGACCCAGGACCGAGGCACGCACGAACAGTTCGCCTTCGAGATCCAGGAAGCCCAGCTGGAGTTGCTGCTGGAACTGCGCGACGACGTCAAGGCGAGGGGAAACTCCAGTTCGGGGTGGCCACGGCCGGCGCGGGCGCCGGACACTCGTCGGCCCGGTCGCACAAGCTGACGCTGAAGCTCCGGGTCAGGGACCGGGCGACGGGCGGCGGCAGCCCCGAGATCAGCGGGTCGCGGTCCGGCTCCTGGGACGACGAGGGCTGACATGGACCGCCGACGCCTCACCCTGGTCAGGGCCGGAGCGGACACCGGGTTCCGGCGTATCGGCAGCGGGTACCTGATCGCACCGCGCCTGGTGCTGACCGCCCGGCACGTCGTCGAGGAGCACCCGGGAGCCACCTGGCCGCGCATCGACGTACGCGTGGGACACCCCCAGGACGAAACGCGGCGCTGTGCGGCACAGGTCTGCTGGACCCACTCCGACGGTCGCGATGTCGCCCTGCTCCTGCTCGACGAGTCCGTCGAGGCACCGGGCGCGGTGCGCTGGGGCCGCCCGGTCGGGGGCGACCCCCTCCCCTACGAGGCGCTCGGCTTCCCGGCCGCGACGACGAGCGACGGGCAGTACGGCGTCGAGCACCTGCGGGGAGAGCTGCCCGTACTGGGCGGGGGCAGCGGCGACCAGGACCGGTACGTCCTCGACCAGGGCCCCGCACCAAAAGCGGACTCCAGGAGCGGTGTCCGGGCCTGGTCCGGCGCCTCCGGCAGCGCTGTCTTCTGCCGGGACCATCTCGTCGGGGTCGTCATCCACGACGACGAGGCGTTCGGGAACCGCCGGCTGCACGCGTGCCCGGCCCGGTCGTTCGTGGACGACCCCGGCTTCGCCGACGTACTGGAGCGCCACGGCGACGGCCGGCCCCGGCTGCGCCAGGTCGGCACGGATCTGGAGCGCTATCTGATTGCCGCCCGGCTCGCCGCCACCGAGCACCCGTACCCCGGGGTCGTGCCCGGCACCATGCCGCCGCTGGCCCACGTCTACGTGCGCCAGCAGGTCGTGAGCCGGAACCCGCCCGCCGAGGAGAGCGCCGGGAACGGCGGACTCATGGCGAGCGGCCTGCTCCCCGCCGCCCCGCCACAGCCGGCCGACGAGGTCCTCACCGGTGACGGGGTCTGTCTGGTCGTCGGCGGACCGGGCGGCGGCAAGTCCAGCCTGCTGCGCACCCGCCTCACCCACGGCGCCACGCAGTGGCTCGACGGCACCGCCGACCCGGGCCCCGCGCCGGTGCTGGTGCCGGCCGCCGCCCTGGTCGGCGCTCCCCTCAGCAGAGCCCTCGCCGACACCGTCAACGCCCAGCTCCACCGGTACGGCCTCACCTCCCCCCTCCCCGACACCTTCTTCGAAGACCGTCCGGCCCCGGGGCACGGCTGGCTGGTGCTGGTCGACGGCCTCGACGAGATCACGAGCGTCTCCGGCCGGGAGGACGTCCTCAGGACCGTGGCCCACGCCGGCGACCAGTACGCGTTCGTCGTGGCCACCCGCCCCGTGCGCGAAGCCGAACAGGGCATCCTCGATCCGCAGGTCTCCTGCTACGAGTTGGAACCGTTCCGCGCCGACGCGCTGGAACGCGTCGCGACCGGCTGGTTTCGCGCCCTGAATGTCACCGAACCCGAGCAGACCGCACAGCGGTTCCTCGCCACACTCCACGCGATGGGGCTGATCGATCTCGCCCGGGTCCCGCTCATGATGTCCATGCTCTGCCAGCTCCGCGCCAAAGCCCCGACAGAGCCGCCCCCTCGCGGGCGCGGCGACCTCTACCGCAGGTTCGTGGACCTGCTGCACGAGCGCCAGTACGCCGCCGGCGCCGTGGAACAGGCCCGGGCCGCCCTGCGGCAGTACGGCTCCGACGCCGAGGCCGGGGCGGAACGGACCGTCCAGAACCTCCGGCCGATCCTCGCCGACCTGGCCCACCGGCTGGTCTTCGCCGACGAACACGAAGGCCGGGCCGTCCTCGACGCCGTACAGGATCACGAGTGCGGGGCACGGCCGACGGCGGTGCCGGAAAGACGCTGGCGGGAGTTCCTGGAGTCGGTCCTGTGCGGCACCGGGCTGCTGATCCCGCGCTCGGACGACCTGGTCTTCACCCACCAGACCTTCCTGGAGTACTTCGCCGCTCGCCATGTCGCCGACGAGGAGGAGAGACTCCGGGTCGTCTTCCGGGAGACGTTCCTGCGTTCGGCCCGGCCACGGCGGCGGCTCGGCAAGCGCTGGACGCCGCCCCAGTACGACCCGTTCGGCGGCTTCCTCCTCGACATCACGCCTGACGACCACCCGCTCAAGACCGAGTTCCTGACCTGGATGACCTCGGGGCGTGCGGGCGCCGAGGGCCCCCAGTTCCTGATCAAGCAGGCGCAGTCGGGAACCTGGCTGCCCGAGGTCGTGGTCAAGGACTGCATGAGTCTGCTCAGCCAGTTCGCCCGTGATCGGTCACTCGAAGCATTCGCTCGCTTGCGGGCGGCCGCGGTACTGAGCGACGCCGACAAGACGGCCGGCGTGGAAGCCCTCCGGGAAATCGCGGCAGACCCCACCGCCTGGGCTTATGCCCGAGTACTCGCGGCAAACGTGTTCGCCGAACTCGATCCGGCGGAGCGGCCTGCCCGATTCCTCGGCGACCTCGCCCCGGACACGACAGGGGGCACCAAGTCGTCGCGCCAGGTGAAAGCGGCGCTGGCCCTGACCGAAACCGATCCGGCAACCGCCGTCCGACGACTGCACGCCCTCGCTCGCGATGCCGATGCGCTGTCCTCAGAGCGGATGCAGGCCGTGCTTGTGCTGAACACGCTGGACAGGCCCGGACGGGCGGAACTCCTGCGCACCCTCGCCGCCGACACCACCTTGGGCATCGGCCAACGCATCACGGTGGCGTGGCTTCTGCACGACGCCGACCACGACACAGCCACCGCACTGCACGCGAAGATCGCCCTGGACCCCGCGACGAAGGCCGCCCACCGCCTGGAGGCCGCACAGTGGCTCTCAGGGATCGACCCGCAGCGAGCGCGGACAGTCCTCGACGAACTCATCGACGACACCACCCTCGGACGCAGACGCCGTCGGCAGGTCGCCGAGTTGCTCGCCATGACGCGCCAAATGAACGCGGGCTGACCGCCCTCAACAGGGCAGCCGCGGAGCCCTGTTGACCCGCCGCACCTCCGCCCGCAGCACCTCGTCCGGCGGCGTGAGTTCCAGCGACTCCGCCGGACAGTCCCACTCCCGCCCGCCGGCCACGGGCCGCAGCTGCACCTTGCCGCCGACGTGCCCCATGACCTCGCCGATCCGCCCGTCCCGTACGTCCGTCACACACGTCCCGACGGGTGGCCGTTCGCCGCGCACCACCGAGGCCAGCCGCTCCGCCACCCGGACGTTGCAACGCCCCAGCTCGACCAGGGCGAAGGGCTCGTCACTCGCGCCGGTCACCGGATCGACGCACAACGACGGCAGCACGACCCCCACGCCCTTCAGGGCCATCCGCAACGACTCCACGACTTCTTCGGTCGGCCGCACCTTTCCCACCTCCACGCTGAGTTCACCATTCGCAACACAGCGTGTCGGCCATCGCTCTAACCTGGCTAGATACGACATCCCAACAACCTCGTCCGTGGAACAGGGAGTTGCCCATGGCGGCACCGAAGGACCTGGACCCGTCGTCGTCACCGCGAGCGCTCCTGGGGGCCGAGTTACGGCACGCACGCGAGAAGGCCGGCCTCAGCCAGACGGAACTGGGGCAACGGCTGTTCGTGAGCGGGTCGTTCATCGGGCAGCTGGAGGCGGGGACGCGGCGGATGATGCCGGAGTACGCCCGAATGCTGGACGACGTCTTGGAGACGGCGGGCTTCTTCATGCGGAACTGCATGGCGGTGGCCAAGTCGAAGTATGAGCCGTCCTTCGAGGAGGTGGTCGAGGCTGAGGCTCAGGCCACTGTGATCAGGCAATACACGTCGCTCCTGATCCCGGGGCTGTTGCAAACGCCCGAGTACGCACGGGCCGTGGACCGCCCGTGGGCTCCGATGGCGTCGGAGGAGTCCATCCAGGAGTGGGTGGAGGGCCGTATGGAGCGGGCACGACTGCTCGAGCACCCAACAAAGCCGGTGTTGTGGACGGTGCTTGACGAGGCGGCGCTGCACCGGAAGATCGGCGGCCCTGTAGTGATGGCGGAAGCACTGCGTCACGTCGCCGGTCTGGCCCGCCGGAACCGGATCATCATGCAGGTGCTGCCGTTCAGCGCGGGTGCGCACCCGGCGATGCAGGGTTCCCTCAAGCTCATGGAGTTCGCGGACGCCCCACCGCTGGTCTACTGCGAGGGGGTGCGCACCGGGCGCATGGAGGACGATCCAGCCGCCGTCGCCCAACTGAGGTTCGCGTACGACCTCCTCGTAGCCTCCGCGCTCTCGCAAGAGAAGTCCTTGGCCCTGATTGAGGCGTTGGCGCAGGATTACGCCCATGAGGAATATCCCTGATCACGACCTGCACACGGCCGTATGGATCAAGTCGAGCTATAGCGCGGGCGGCAATGACTGCCTCGAAATCACCCACGCCCACCCCACCCTCATCCCCGTCCGAGACTCCAAAACCGCCCCCCACGGCCCGAGGCTCGCGTTCCGGCCGGAGGCCTGGTCGGCCTTTGTGGACGGCGTCAAGAAGTGACCCCGTGGTCGTGGCCCGGAGGGCGCCGGGCCAGGGTCCGGCGCGTGCGGTGACCTCGTCCATGGGCACGGCGGAGACGCCGACGCGCACGTCTTCCAGCGCGGCCGGCCACAACTGGCAGTACCGGTAAGGCTCATCGCGCGACAACGCCGCGATCCGGGCGATCAGCGTTGCCCGGAACCGCGGCCAGGTGAACGCGCCCGCCTCGTACAGGATGACCGCCCGGCGGCCCCGCCCGGTGGTACTGCTGGTCCCACCCCCGTATCTGGCGGCGGCCGGTACCGGAAGAGGATCATCGGCGCGGGATGGTCACCCCGCACCGGTCACCCACACCGAACGGACCTCGCCGTGAGCATGATGTACCTCGCCCAGCCCGACCAGCAGCAGAAACTCGAATGGCTCGACGGCGGACAGTTCGCCGTCCTCCTGGACAGCGCGGCCACCGACGGACAGCTGACCGTGGGACGGTTCAGCGTCGCCAAGGGGGAGGCGCCGCCGTACCACATGCACACCCGCGAGGACGAGATCTTCATGCTGATCAAGGGCACCGCGCTGGTGTGGTCGGACGACCAGGAGCTGGAGCTGTCGGAGGGCGGGATCGTCTACCTGCCCAAGAACGTCCCGCACGGCTACCGGATCACCTCCGACACCGCCGACCTGCTGATGATCTGCACTCCGGGCGGCATCGAGGGCATGTTCCGGCACGCGGGGCGCGACCTGTCGACCGCCCGGCCGGAGGGGTTCGAGATCTCCAAGGACCTGATGGCCGAGGCCGCCGACCTGTACGGCCAGATCATCGTCGGCCCGCCGCGCTGAGCGTCGGCACCGTCGGCACCGCCACCTCCGCCCACCGTCGGCACCTCCACGTCTGCCCCGCTACGAAAGGCACAGCCATGTCCGGGCAACAACGCCGCGACCTCGACGAGATGCTCCGGCACGCCCCGCTCGACGTCGGCGGCGACGTAACGGAAGCGCGCGCTGTCTTCCGCACGATGATGACCTCGATACCGCTGCCCCCCGATGTCACGACCACCCCCGGCCGGCTCGGCGGCGTCCCCGTCGTCACGGTCGAGACGCCCGGCGGCGATCCGTCCGACGTGGTGCTGTACTTCCACGGCGGCGCCTACGCCATCGGCTCCGCCACCGACGCGGCGGGCCTGGCCGCCGACGTGTCCCGGCGGGTCGGCGCCCGTGCCGTCTGCGTCGACTACCGGCTGGCGCCCGAGAACCCGTTCCCCGCGGCCGTCGAGGACGCCGTGGCCGCGTACCGCGCACTGCTCGACCAGGGCGTCCCCGCGGCCCGGACCGCCTTCGTCGGCGAGTCCGCCGGCGGCGGCCTGGCCGTCGCCACGCTGGTCGCCCTCAAGGACGCGGGACTGCCCCAGCCGTCGTCGGCCGCGGTGTTCTCGCCCTGGGCCGACCTCACGGTGTCCGGCGCCAGCGCGACCGGCAAGGCCGCCCTGGACCCGGCGCTCACCCCGCAGGCCCTGCGCACCCGGGCCCGCGACTACCTCGGTACGACGCCCGGCGCCGAACCGCTGGCGAGCCCGGTCTTCGCCGACCTGACGGGACTGCCGCCGCTGCTCGTCCAGGTGGGCTCGCACGAGATCCTGCTGGACGACGCCGTGCGGCTGGCCGCCCGCGCCGCCGCCGACGACGTCCGCGTCGAACTCCAGGTCTGGCCCCAAGTCCCGCACGTCTTCCAGTCGTTCGCGGTCATGCTCGACGAGGCCGACGAGGCGCTGGAGTCCGCCGCCGCCTTCACCCGGGCCCACTGGACGGCCGCCCGGAGCTCCACCGAGGCCGCGCTCAGCACCTGACCGCTGCCACAAGCAGGCCTTTACCCAGATGTGGCACAAGAGTTCCATCGCGCGCAGCTCATCCAAACAATTGCGAACGATGATGCCCGCATGGCAACGACGAACAACTTCGGCATCGCCCTGCGCGGCTGGCGGGAGCGCCGTTCACCCCTGACGGGCGAGCTGGAATCCGCCGCGGACCGGCGCATCCCGGGTCTGCGCCGCGAGGAGCTGGCCCGGCTGTCCGGGCTGTCCGTCGACTACGTGGTGCGGCTCGAACAGGGCCGCGCCCGCAACCCCTCGGCCCAGGTCGTCGGCGCCCTGTCCCGGGCCCTGCGCCTGGACGCCGAGGAGCGCGACCACCTGTTCCGCTGCGCCAGGCTCACCCCGCCCGCCACCGGCGACGTGCCGCGGCAGGTGCCGCCGAGGGTCCACCGGCTGGTCCGGCAACTGGGCGACGCACCGGTCGCGGTCTACGCCGCCGACTGGACGCTGCTCAGCTGGAACCGGATGTGGACCGCCGTCATAGGCGACCCCCGCACCTACGGCTGGGACCAGGGCAATCTCGTCGCCGGGATGTTCCGCTCCCCCGGCGGCCACCGGGTCGACGCCATCGCCGCCTGGCCGGTACGGTCCTGGGCCGGCGACGAGGCCGAGGAGGAGTCCCTGGTGGCCGACCTGCGGGTCACGGCGGTGGCCCACCCCGACGACGCCCGTCTCTCCTTACTGGTCGACCGGCTCCTGCACACCAGCCCCCGCTTCGCCCGGCTGTGGTCCAACGGCACCGCGGGCCTCCACACCGGCGACCGCAAGACCGTCGAACACCCCCTGGTCGGCGACCTCACCCTCGACCTCGACGTCCTCACGGTCCCCGGCTCCGACCTCCGCATCGTCGTCTACGCCCCCGCCACCGAAACGGACACCCCCGAAAAACTGGACACCCTGCGCACGGCCCCGAGGCTCAAGCCACCAGCCCCGAGCCCTCTTTTCAAGGAACGGGTGGAGGGCCCCAACCCACCCTCCCACCCCGAGAGTTGACGGCACGCGTTCGGTTTGCCACACACAGTCACGATCGTCTAGCGTGCCCGCATAGCGAACAGAACAGCCCCCGACAGGCGCTACCAACACCTGCGGGGGCTTGACCACCGAGATCGGACACAACGATCCCCATGGCTGACAGCCAGCTTAGTGCCGCCCCCCTGCCCACGCACGCCGCCTCGCACCCCATGGCCGGTCCCGGCTACGGAAAGCGGTCCGCACCCGATCAACAGCGGCGCACCAACAACGACTTCGCCCACCTCCCGCCCCGCGAAGCCGCCATCGCCGCGTACGTCGACCGGCTCCCCGACGGCGCCGACATCTCCGTCAAGACGCTGGCCAAGCACCTCCCGTACGGCCAGTGCGCCCTCCGCACGGCCCTCAACGCCCTCCAGCGGACGGGCCACTTGAGGCGCGGCCGGGAACATCTCGCCGGGGCGGGCAGTCAACACTGGATCACCCGATCGTGGTGGTCCCGTACCGCACGCGACGATGACTGGTGGGCGTCGTTCACACGCGGCGCCGTACCGGAGCCGGAGCAGCCCCCGGACCGGGCCCGCCCCACCCGTACCCGCGCCCACATCCTCCTCGCCGCCCTCGGCCGCACGGCGCCCGTGCTGTCCCTCTCCCAGGCCGACTGCGCGGCCCTGGCTCCGCTGCTGACGGAGTGGTTCGCGCGGGGTGCCACCGACGAGTACGTACTCCGGGCCCTGGCCAGCGGCCTGCCCTCCCCCGTCCACCACCCGGCCGCCCTGCTCCGCAAGCGCCTCGTCGACAAGCTCCCGCCCGAACCGGCCCCGTCCCCCACCCGCCCGCCGCTGCGGATCCTGGAGTGCGCGAGGTGCCGCACGCCGGGCCGCCCGGAGGCGCTGCCGGGCGGCATCTGCGGCGCATGCCGTGGCGAAGGCGCCCCCCGCAGCCACAACGCGCCCCTGTCACCTCCCGAGGTCCGCTCCCGCGTCGCCGAGATCCGTGGCGCGATGAACCAACGACGAGAGGGGACACCCGCATGAAGGCTTCCATGGAGACGTATCCGCTTGTGGAAGCCCGGAACCAGCTCGGCCGGCTTGTGGGCCGGGTCCGGCACGGGCAGGAGCACATCCTGATCACCGAATACGGCAAGCCTGCCGCCGCACTCATCCCGATAAGTGATCTCGAAGAACTTCAGCGGCTTCGGGACGAAGCGGACGTCGCCGAGGCACGCGCACGCGAGGCGGCTTCGTCCGGGCCCTCCATGGCGCATGACGAGTTCATGGCGCAGCTGGAGGAAGAGGACCGCCGAGCGGTCGCTTCGTGATCCACGCGGTGGTGTGGGAACACCCCGCCATGAACGAATTCCGACGTCGGTCGCACCACCTGACGTCACGCTCCGACGGTGTTGTCAGCGCCGTGTGCCACGCTGGAACGTATGAACCACTCCCAGCTCACCTCCCTGGGTCGTGCCCTTCGTCTGCTCGGGGAGCACGGGGAGGCCCTGACCGCCAGCACGCCCGACGCCAAGCTGCACGAGGTCAAGGACGACCTCCGGCGCGCTCTCGACCTGCTGGAGGAGAGCGTCAGCGCGGCCGCGCCCACCACCCGGTGTGCCGAGCATCCGCAGGGGCCCGTGGACGAGAGCGCCCCGGATCTGTGTCTGCTGTGCGAGACGCGGCGGCGGGCCGCCCGGCGGTCGGAGTTCGCGGGCGGGCCCCGGCCGGTGCAGGGTGAGGCGGCCGCGGGGCCCTCGATGTCCCGCTACGGAGTGCGGGCCGACCGGCCGCAGGCCCAGCAGCGATGGCTGCCGGAGGCGTGGAACGGCCGGGAGTGGGAGCTGTGCGGCACCCCCCGCCGCGACCGGCGCGAGGCCGAGCTGTACATCAATGCCCAGCGCCGCGGGTCCCGGCCGGCCATGGCCTACCGGCTCGTCCACGAGTTCACCGACTACGAGGTGCTCCGGGTCTGGGGCACCCCGGTCCACGTGGACATCGAGCCCCTCGGCAACCTCTGAACCACCCTCCGCCCCCGGCCCCGCCCAGGTCAGCCGAGCAGCGGCGAGGACGTGAATTCGTGACCCTCCCAGAGCTTCCGGCTCTGCTCCTCCGGGTACGGCGTCACCGTCGGTGTCGTGTCCAGTACCTGGGTGAGGCGGTCCTGGACGTCGAACTCCGGCCAGCCCGGGTCTCCCGTCCTCGCGAACGCCGACCATGCCGCGCGAAAGCGGGTGGAGAGGGCTTCGGCCTCGGGGGTGACGCCCGTCCCCGCGAAGAGGAGGTTGGCGAGGTCCGCCTCGAACGTGCCGAACAGCAGCGGGATGTCCAGGCCGTGGCAGGCGCCCAGCAGTCCGCCGTTGCCCGGGGCTCCCCAGGTCAGTTCGTACAGGTGGGCCCGGCCGCCGCCCGCGGTCTGCGCCTCCGCCAGGCGCAGTGACGGTATGCCGAAGAGCCAGTCGGTCTGCACCCGTTCGTACAGCTCGTCCGGCGACGCCTCGGGGAAGGCCTCGCGGTAGGCCTGCACCCCCGCCTCGCCGCCCGGTGCGAACAGCCGCAGGGCGCCGGTCGCCTGCTCCTCCGTGATCTTGCCGTACATCCCGCCCATCACCAGGAAGAGGCGGTACTCGTCGCGGTTGTGACCCACCAGGAGGTCCACGTCCCGGGCGGAGCCGGAGGCCAGCGCCTGCCAGGGGGTGGTGGGCAGCACCTCGCCGTCGACCACCGGGGAGAACGGTGTCATCGTCGGCGCTATCTGCCCCCAACGGCCCATGTACTGGGGCATCTTGACGCCCAGCGACTGTCCCGCGTCCGTCAGCCGGCGCGGGTCGGTCGTCGCCAGGTCGGCCAGTGTGGGACGCAGGCCGATCTCCGCCGCGAGGGCCTGTGCGATGTCCGCGGCCAGGTCGGTGGAGAAGAACGTGCCCGGAACGCTCTGGGCGATCGCCCGCCGGAACAGACCCCGCGCGCTGGGCATCGCCAGCAGCGCGGCCACCGATCCGCCGCCCGCCGACTCCCCGAAGACCGTGACCTGGTCGGGGTCGCCGCCGAAGGCCGTGATGTTCTCCCGCACCCACTCCAGCGCCGCCACCTGGTCCAGCAGGCCCCGGTTGGCGGGCGCCCCCTCGATCTGGGCGAAACCCTCCATGCCGACGCGGTAGTTGAGGGAGACCACGACCACGTCGCCGTCGCGTGCGAGGTGCTGGGCGTCGTAACCGGGGCTGCCGGAGTGGCCCAGCTTGTAGGCGCCGCCGTAGATCCACACCATCACCGGGCGGTGGGCCGCCGGGTCCGGGTCGGGTGTCCAGACGTTCACCGTCAGCCAGTCGTCGCCCTCGGGTGCCTCCAGGACGCCCGTGCGCCCTTGGATGCCCAGGTCCTGCGGGGGCGGCGGGCCGAAGGCGTACGCCTCGCGCGTCCCGTCCCACGCGCGTGCCGGGCGGGGTGCCGCGAACCTCGCCTCCCCCACCGGGGGCTCGGCGAACGGTATGCCCCTGAAGACCGCCAGCCCGTCCTCCCGCAACCCGCGCACGGCACCCGCCGCGATGCGTACGACCGGCCCCTCGGCGGCGTGGGTCGGCTCCTGAGACTGACTTGTCGTCATGCTCGCTCGCTTTCGGTGGGGGCGCTGCCGTCATCACGGCCGGTCACTCATGGAACGTCCGGCACTTCGCACGAGTGCCGAACACCCCTCACCCATACGGGTGAACCCGTCAGCCATGCTGGGCGACGAACGCCCTGGCCTGCGCCTCGTCGATCTCGTACACCGTCTCATGGGCCCGCGGATCGCGCGCATGGAAGGTGTGGCACAGCGGACCGGCCGGCCCGCCCAGCTCCACCAGCGACGCCGACGCCCCGCGCACCGCCCGCTCACCCGGCGCCACGGTCAGGTCGATCCGGTTGACGACCCCCGGCGTCACCCACACCGGCACCGCCTCCAGCAGACCGAAGAGCTGGAGGTGGTAGTGCCCGTTGAGGATCATCCGCACGTCACCGCCCCGGATCGCCGCCGCCAGCTCGCCGGGGTCGCGCAGCCCGAACGCCGACTGGGTCACCGAGAGGTCCAGGGCGAAGGGCGGGTGGTGGAAGGCGAGGACCGTGCCGTGCTCGGCCGGGGTGCGCAGTACCTCGCGCAGCCACTCCAGCTGGGGCGTTCCCAGCCGGCCGTAGACCTTGCCCGGCACCAGCGAGTCCAGGGTGACGAAGCGCCAGCCGCCGACCGTGCTGACGGCGGCCCGCTCCTCCCCGCCGAACACCTGCTCGGCGCGGTCGGTGCCGTCGGCGTCCAGGTGCCCGCTGCCCAGCACCTTGGCGAAGGCCTCGCGCTCGTCGTGGTTGCCGGTGGTGCAGAGGACGGGGATGTTCCGGGCCTGGGCGTACGCGCCGATCAGGGTGCGCAGGGCGGTGTACGCCTCGACCGCGCCCTCGTCGGCCAGGTCGCCGGTAACGACGACCGCGTCGAAGCCGGAGAGGTGGCGGAGTTCGTCGAGCATCAGCCGCAGCGACGCGGTGGCGTTGACGCCGCGCCTGTTGGGGGTGTCGGTGCGGTCCAGGTGGGTGTCCGAGAGATGGAGTATCCGCATGCTCCGGACGGTACCGGCAACTTCGACGCTCATCACAAGCCAATAACGAAGTTCACGACAGCAATTTCACAGGCTGAGTGCGGCACTTGAGGCGCCCCTTCCACTTCATCCGGATTTCACCGACAGTCAACCCATCGACCCCCCATAGGATTCACATCCTTCGGGGCGACGATTTCCAGCCAGGTCAAGAGCCGGGAAAACCACCCTGCCCACCTTTGAACATCTCATGACCATTCTTGAGAACTCCCTTCACAGGTTGCTGACATTCCATCGCCTCCGCCCGTGACGTATGGGGCGTCACGGCGATCTCAGGGAGTGTTGATGAGACACAAGAGGAGACGACTCCTCTCGGTCTCAGGGGGGCGCGCGAGATCCTCGCGCGCTTTGCTGAGGCGTACGGCGCTGGCAGTCGCCGCGGTGCTCGCGACAGAGGCCGCACTGGTCTCACTGGAGACGGGGACGGCCTTCGCGGACGCGACCTCCGCCGCCTCGACGGAGACGACCACCACCTCTTCCGACACCAAGTCGGCCGCTTCGTCAGCGGATTCGGTCTCGGCGGCGCTGTCGATGGCGCGGCTGCAGAACCGCAAGATCGAGGTGACGTCCGAGCGGTCGGCCGACTCGACCACCTATGCGCTGCCCAGCGGTGAGCTGCAGACGTCGACCTATGCCGGGCCGATCCGGCAGAAGGTCGGCAGCACCTGGCGGGACATCGACACCTCGCTGTCCGACACCGGTTCCGCCCTCACACCGGACGTGGCAGCGGCCGACATCGCCGTCTCCGACGGCGGCGACACCGATCTCGCGTCGGTGACCAAGGGCGGCAAGTCGTTCGGGCTCGGCTGGGAGTCCAAGCTCCCGACCCCGACCGTCGAGGACGACACCGCCTCCTACGACCTCGGCGGCGACCAGACTCTCAAGGTCACCGCTCTCGCCCAGGGTTTCAGCGAGGACATCGAGCTGGACTCCGCGCCCGACAGTGCGACGGAGTACCGCATCCCGCTGCACCTCGACGGCCTGAAAGTATCGGTGGCCGACTCCGGGCACCTGCTCCTCAAGGACAGCGACGGCAAGCTGGTCGCCGAGGCGCCCGCGCCGATGATGTGGGACTCCAGCAAGGACGACGCCTCCGGAGAGTCCGAGCACGAGGCGAAGGTCGACACGAAGGTCGAGACCGCCGCCGACGGCTCGCAGACGCTCGTGCTCACGCCCGACGCCGGCTACTTCGACCAGGACCTGACCTACCCGGTCACCGTCGATCCCACCTCCACCCTCGCCGTCACCACCGACACCTGGGTGGCCACCAACTACACCGACTCGCAGGTCTCCTCGACCGAGCTCAAGTCGGGCACGTACGACTCCGGTTCGACGGTGGCACGGTCGTACCTGAAGTTCGACACGTCGGCCTTCAAGGGCAAGCACATCACCGACACCAACCTGGCCCTGTACTCGTACTACTCCTCGACCTGTTCGACGTCCGGGTCGGGAACCGTCGTGCGGCGGGTCACCGAGTCGTGGTCGTCGTCGGACATCACCTGGAGCACCAAGCCTGCCGGCACCACCACGGGGCAGGTGATCAACACGGCGGCCAAGGGGTACTCGTCCTCCTGCCCCGCGGGCACGATGGACTTCGACATCGACGACATCGTGCAGGCATGGGCGGACGGCACCGCCAACTACGGCCTGATGATCCGCGGCGTGACCGAGACCGACAGCCTCACCTGGCGTCGCTTCTACTCCGCCAACTACGCCTCCGGTGACAACTCGCTGGAGCCGCACCTGACGGTGACGTACAACTCCTACCCCTCCGTGCCGAGTTCGCTCGCCGTCGCACCGTCCCAGGTGAACGCGTACAACGGCAAGCGATACGTCACCTCCCTGACCCCGACGCTGTCGGCCAAGGTGACCGACCCAGACGGGTCCGGCACCAAAGGTCAGTTCGAGATCACGGCGGATCCTGCGTACGCGGACACCACGTACTCGTACACCGGCACCTCCTCCTCGGTTTCCTCGGGCTCGACCGCGAAGCTGACGATCCCGTCCGCCTCCGCCTTCCCGGCCGGTGTGCACCTGCGCTACCGCGTCCGGGCCTACGACGGCACCGACTACGGCTCCTGGTCCGGCTACACCACATTCGTGATGAACACCGGGCTGCCCGCGGCACCGACGATCACCTGCGCCACGTACGAGGAGAGCGGCTGGACGGCCAAGGCCGGCTCCGCCGACACCTGCACGATCGACACCTCCTCGTCGGACGGCGCCGGCTTCTCCTGGGGCCTGGACGACTCCAAGCTCCCGAACAAGAAGCTGGACACGACCGACGGGACCGGCGGTGACGCCCAGACCGTCAGCATCGATCCGGCGACCGGCTGGCACACGCTGTACGCCCGTACGGTCGACTCCGGCGGCAACCTTTCCACGGCCACGACCGCCTACTCCTTCGGCGTCGGCGCGGACGGGGCGGCGGTCCTGTCCCCGCAGGACGGTGACACCACCGCCCGCCGCCTGACCCTGTCCGCCAAGGGCCTGACCAGCTACACCGGGGTCACCTGGGAGTACCGGCGCGGCGAGACCGACTCCTGGCACACCGTGCCCGTGGGTGACGTCACCGCCTCCGGAAACGCCGTCTCCGCCTGGCCGGTTCCCGTCACCGACGGCACCGCCACCAAGCTGGTCTGGAACACCGTCAACTCGCTGTCCGAGGACGGCGTGATCCAGCTGCGCGCCGCCTTCACCGACGGCACCACCACCGGCCACTCACAGACCGTCGAGGTCACCCTGGACCGTGACGCGGGTACCGCCCCGACCGAGGAGGTCGGCCCCGGCACGGTGAACGAGCTCACCGGTGACTACACGCTTTCGGCCACCGACGCGTCCGGTTTCGACGCGAGTGCGGAGCGGACGTACTCCTCGCGTGCCAACGACACCGACGCGGAAGGCCAGGCCGAGATCTTCGGCCCCGGCTGGACCTCGTCCGTCACCGGCGAGGCGAGCGACTACACCCAGATCCGCAAGACGTCTGCCACCTCGGTCGAACTGCTGAGCGCGGACGGCACCTCGACCGCCTTCACCGCCACCTCCGGCGGCGGCTGGCAGCCCGAGACCGGCGCCGAGAACCTGACCCTCACCGGCAGCCTGTCCGGCTCGGCGTTCAGCCTCACCGACACCCAGGCCAACACCACGGTGTTCACCAAGGCGGGGGACGGGACGACGACCTGGACGCTGTCCTCGTCCGCGACCGCCGTCGACGACTCCACGGTCACCACGGTCTCGGAGACGGTCACGTCGGGCGGCGCGACCCTGGCCCGTCCGAAGTACGTGATCTCCCCGTCCGGCGCGGTCAAGGCCACGGCCTGCCAGGCCGACCCGTCCACGAAGGGCTGCCGGGTCCTGGAGTTCGTCTACGCCGGCACCACCACCGCGACCGACTCCGCACTCGGCGACTACGCCGGCCAGGTCAAGGCGATCAAGCTGTGGGCCACCACCCCCGGTGACTCCGCCGCCACCGCCGAAACCCTCGCCACCTACGCCTACGGCGCCTCCGGCAGGCTCCGCCAGGTCTGGGACCCGCGCATCAGCCCCGCGCTGAAGACCGAGTACACCTACGACTCCAACGGCCGCGTCGCCACCCTCACCGAACCAGGTGAACTGCCGTGGACCTTCACCTACGGCAAGGCCGGCTCGGCCCTGACCGCCGGTGACGGCATGCTGCTCAGCGCCTCCCGTGCGGGCCTGGCCGAGGGCAGCGCGAGCACCACGTCGGGTACGGCGACCACCACGGTCGTCTACGACGTACCGCTGTCGGGCAGCTCCGCGCCGAACCAGATGGACGCCGACACGGTGGCGACCTGGGCGCAGGACGAGGCGCCGACCGACGCCACCGCCGTCTTCCCGGCGGACAGCGTCCCCGCCTCCAGCACCGGAAGCGGCCTGACGTCGTCCTCGTACGACCGTGCCACCATCACCTACATCAACGCCAACGGCGAGGCGACCGACACCGCCAAGCCCGGCGGCTCGATCGCCACGACCGAGTACGACGCATACGGCAACACCACCTCAGAACTGACCGCGGCCAACCGCGAACTGGCGCTGGGCACGGCCTCCGGCGCGGACGACAGGCTGGCCGCAATCGGCCTGACCGGCCTGTCCACGACCGACCGCGCCCGGCAACTGGCCACGGTCTCGGAATACTCGGCCGACGGACAGCGGATCACCGACAAGTACGGCCCCCTGCATCAGGTCACCCTCACAAAGGAACTCACCGGCTCCACCACAGACGCCACGCTGGCCGCCGGCACGGTGATCCCGGCCCGCGCCCACACCGCGTACACCTACGACGAGAACCGTCCCTCCGACGCCGCCGTCTCCGGCCTGCTCACCACCACGGTGACCGGCGCCGCGATTCCCGGCCGCGCCACCGACGCCGACACCGACACGGTCACCACCGCCTACGACTGGTCCACCGGCCAGGAGAAGGAGACCGAGGGCGGCGACACCACGAATCTGGTCACGACGTACGACGACAACGGCCGGATCGCCACCACCCGCACCGGCGGATCCTCCGGCTCGGACGCGGACACGCTGGAGTACGCGTACTACAGCGCGGACGCTCTCGGCACCTGCTCCTCGGTGGAGTGGGCCGGACTGCTCTGCAAGACCGTGCCCGCGGCAGCGATCACCGGCGGCGGGAACAACCCGACGGAGGCCGTCACCACCACGTACACCTACGACCGCTGGGGCCAGATCGCGACCAGGGCGGAAACCGCGAACGGCGTGACCCGCACCACCACCAACACCGTGGACGCGGCGGGCCGGCCGACCAGGAGCGCCCTGACCGGTGGCACCGGCACGGACACCCCGGCGACGACGTTCACCTACGACGACGACAACGGCCGGATCTCGACCCAGTCCTCCAACGGCCAGACCATCGCGTACGGCTACGACGACCTGGGCCGCCAGATCTCGTACGACGACGGCGCGGGCAACACCACCACCACGGCATACGACATCCTCGACCGACCGGTGAAGTCCACCGACTCGGCTCCGTCGACGGTCACCTACGCCTACGGCACGGCGGGCAACGTCAAGACCCTGACCGACTCGGTCGCGGGCACCTTCACCGGCACCTACGACGCCGACGGCACCCTGGCCTCCGAGACCCTGCCCGGCGACTACACCCTGACCGTCACCACCGACCCGGCCGGCCAGGAGACCGGCCGCGAGTACACCGCCTCGGACGGCACCACCGTCGCCTCCGACACCGCCGGCTACGCGGTCACCGGCCTGGAGACCGGCCACGCCCAGACCGACGGCACGACCACCCAGACCGACTACACCTACGACACCGCCGGCCGCCTCAGCCAGGCCGCCGACACCGCGGCCACGGGCTGCACCACCCGCGCCTACACCTTCGACGCCAGCAGCAACCGCACGGCGCTGACCACCGCGTCCGACGACTGCGACAGCAGCACCGACGACGCCACCACGGCCACCACGTCGTACACCTACGACTCGGCCGACCGCCTGGTGAACAGCGGCTACGCCTACGACGCCTTCGGCCGCACCACCACCAGCGGCGACACGACCCTGTCGTACTACACCAACGACCTGGTCGCCTCGGAGACCGTCGGCTCCACCCGCAACACCTGGGGCCTGGACGCCGCCGGACGGCTCGCCGTCCAGAAGACCCAGGTCCAGGCGACCGACGGCACCTGGAGCACCAGCAGCACGACGGTCGACCACTACGGCTGCGGCTGCGACAGTCCTGCCTGGGCGCAGACCGGGTCCACCGTCACCCGGAACGTCGCGGACCTGTCAGGGACATTGGCGGCCACAAGCACCGCCAGTGGTGACACAGTCCTGCAACTCGCCGACATCCACGGTGACATCACCGTCCAGCAGCCGCTGGACACCTCTGTCGCCAGCACGGTCCAGCACTACGACGAGTACGGCAACGCCCTCGACGGCACGGCCGTCACCGAGTACGGCTCGCTCGGCGCGTACGTGCGGGCGACGGAGGCTCTGGGCGGTCTCACCCTCATGGGCGGCCGACTGTACGACCCGGCAACGGGCCGCTTCCTCCAGGTGGATCCCGTCCTCGACGGATCCCCCAACCACTACGGCTACCCGTCCGACCCGGTCGGCGGCTACGACCTGGACGGCCAGTCCTGGTGGAGCACCACGGTGCACATCGCCAAGTGCGCGAAGGCCCTGGTGGAGACGATCGGACCGTGGTTCTTCCCATGGGCCCGGCTCGTGAAGCTCAAGAAGGACATCCGCGAACTTGGCGGCATCTATCAGTTCGCCAAGCTGCTCGTGCAGACGACCAGCTGGCGTGTCCTGCGCAAGTACCTGGCTGGTCACGGTCTTCGGCTCCTGTTCACGATCGTGGGTATCTCGGACATCCAGGACAACTGTCACTTCTAACCGACACTGACCGATCCGGCGCCCGTACCCGCCAGGCCGCTCCCGACAGCGGCCGAGCGGGTGCGGGCGCCCTGGCGGACGACTGCCGGTCGCTCACGCATAGAGTCGATCCGGCGCACGAACTGTGGAGGTACGGCATGGCGTTCACGTTCTTCGTGTCGCTGTCCCTGATCGTCGGCAGGGGCTTCTACCTGTCCCGGCAGATCAAAGTCGCGGCACCACTGCTCGACGAACGGACGCCGGCGGGACGCGCCCTGGTGGGCCGGCTGCGGCGGCTTCCGTATTCCTGGAACCACGCTCTCGCGGGCGGCGCCTTCACCGCTCTGGGATGGCTTCTCCTCGACCGCACGACGGATTCGGTACTGGACTTCGCGACCGCCCTGTCCGAGGTGTGCGTAGGAGCCCTTGCCTACGATGCCGGGGTCTATCTCTTCCGGCGCAGATTCCGTACGGCAACGCTCCTGCGGACGGGCATGTACACGGCGCTCGCCGCACTCGCCTTCGCCGAAGGCGCCTGGCACTGATGACCGGCCTGGCCAAGCAGTTGCACGTCTCGCTCCTGGTCACCCTCGGGGTGACGGTCTTCGGCCTGGTGCACGACGTCCTGGACGCCCTGTGGTCGGGGAACCTTCTGGGCGCCCTGGGCGCCTGGGCCGGAGTGACGGCCATTCTCTGCGTTGTGGTGGCCGTGGCGCACACCGCGATCTACGTCGCCGCGCATTCGGGGCGGCCCGAGGGGAGCGAGGCGCGCGGGGTCCGGGCCGGGCTGCTGATCCTGCTCGTACTCGACGCCGTCCTCGCTCAGCCCCTGTGGGCCCGGACTGCCGACGCCTCGGGGACCCCGTTCCGGACGGCGTGTGCCCTGGTGGCCCTGATCCCCCCGCTCACCGCCCTCGTGTCATGGGTCTGGGCGAGACGGCGGGAGCGGGGGCCGGACATCGCCCGGAACAGCGCCCTGTTCTTCGGTGTCGTGGCCGTGCCGCTGCAAGGAGTGGCCGCGCTGGTCCTTCTCGCGGTGGCCTGAGACGCGCGAACGGCCGGGACGTGATCGTCCCGGCCGTTCGTCGTACCGGCCCGGCTCAGCTCAGCGTCTGCAGCGCCGCCGCGTCGTACGACTTCAGCTCCTGCGTGCGGCCGGCCAGCACCTTCGCCGCCCACTCCGGGTCCTGGAGGATGGCGCGGCCGACGGCGACCATGTCGTACTCCTCGCGCTCCAGGCTGTCGAGGAGGTCCTCGATGCCCCGGACCGGGGAGCCCTCGCCCGCGAAGCCCTTGATGAAGTCGCCGTCGAGGCCGACCGAGCCGACGGTGATGGTCTGCTTTCCGGTGAGCTTCTTGGTCCAGCCGGCCAGGTTCAGGTCGGACCCCTCGAACTCGGGGAGCCAGTAGCGCCGGGTGGAGGCGTGGAAGACGTCGACACCGGCCGCCGCCAGCGGGGTGAGGATCGCCTCCAGCTCCTCCGGGGTCTCGGCGAGACGGGCGTCGTAGTTGTCCGACTTCCACTGCGAGTAGCGGAAGATCACCGGGAACTCCGGGGAGACCGCCGCGCGTACGGCGGCCACGATCTCGGCGGCGAACGTGGTGCGAGCGACCGGGTCGCCGCCGTAGGCGTCGGTACGGCGGTTGGTGCCCGCCCACAGGAACTGGTCGAGGAGGTAGCCGTGGGCGCCGTGCAGCTCGACCCCGTCGAAGCCGATGCGCTCGGCGGCGGCCGCGGCCTCGGCGAAGGCGCCGATGACGTCGTCCAGGTCCTGGCGGGTCATCGCCTTGCCCTCGCCCTCGGTGCCGTCCAGGCGGATGCCGGAGGGGCCGACGGCGGGGGCGTCCGCGAACGGCGGCTGGCCCTGCTTGCGCACCATGCCGATGTGCCACAGCTGCGGGACGATCGTGCCGCCGGCCGCGTGCACCCCCTCGGCGACCTTCGCCCAGCCCGCCAGCTGCTCCTCGCCGTGGAACCGCGGGATGCGGCTGCTCTGCCCGGCCGAGTCGTGGCCGACGTACGTCCCCTCGGTGACGATCAGACCGACACCGGCGGCGGCCCGGCGGGCGTAGTACGAGACCACGTCCTCGCCGGGGATGCCGCCGGGGCTGAACTGGCGGGTCATCGGCGCCATCACGATCCGGTTGGGGACCGTGAGCCCGTTCAGGGCGATGGGACGGGAGAGGATCTCGGCCGCGCGGGAGGCGGGGGGCGTGGTGACGGTCACGTGGGGGGCTCCTGGTGAATCGGTCGTGTCGTATACCCGACGGTATGTGCACACGCATCGAGTGCACATACGTGCACAACGACCTGCCCGGACGTACCCATTCCCGCTCTCGCACGGACGCCGTGTGACCCCGGACACGGACCCAGACCGGTTCACGGGACGGATGCCCCGGCCACACGGGCGGCGCCCTGCGCCACACCGGCCCGTGGACCGGCGGAAACGCCCGAGGGCGGCACCCCCTGCCGTGGCAGGGGGTGCCGCCCTCGGAAAAGGACGAGCCGATCCGGATGGATCAGAAGTCCATGTCACCGCCCGGCATGCCGCCCGGAGCGGCCGCCGCGGCCTTCTCCGGCTTGTCGGCGATGACGGCCTCGGTGGTGAGGAACAGCGCGGCGATGGAGGCGGCGTTCTGCAGGGCAGAGCGCGTCACCTTCGCCGGGTCGATGATGCCCTCGGCGATCATGTCGACGTACTCGCCGGTCGCGGCGTTCAGGCCGTGGCCGACCTGAAGGTTGCGCACCTTCTCGACGACGACGCCACCCTCGAGACCACCGTTGACGGCGATCTGCTTGAGCGGGGCCTCCAGGGCGAGCTTCACGGCGTTGGCGCCGGTCGCCTCGTCACCTTCGAGCTCCAGCTTCTCGAACACCTGGGAGGCCTGGAGCAGGGCCACGCCACCACCGGCGACGATGCCCTCCTCGACGGCCGCCTTCGCGTTGCGAACGGCGTCCTCGATGCGGTGCTTGCGCTCCTTGAGCTCGACCTCGGTCGCGGCACCGGCCTTGATGACGGCGACGCCACCGGCGAGCTTGGCCAGGCGCTCCTGGAGCTTCTCGCGGTCGTAGTCCGAGTCGGACTGCTCGATCTCGGCGCGGATCTGGTTGACCCGGCCCTGGACCTGCTCGGTGGAGCCGGCGCCGTCGACGATGGTGGTCTCGTCCTTGGTGATGACCACCTTGCGGGCGCGGCCCAGCAGGTCGAGGGTCGTGTTCTCCAGCTTGAGACCGACCTCCTCGGAGATGACCTCGCCGCCGGTGAGGATGGCGATGTCGTTCAGCATCGCCTTGCGGCGGTCGCCGAAGCCCGGGGCCTTGACGGCGACGGACTTGAAGGTGCCGCGGATCTTGTTGACGACCAGGGTCGACAGGGCCTCGCCCTCGACGTCCTCGGCGATGATCAGCAGCGGCTTGCCCGACTGCATGACCTTCTCCAGGAGCGGGAGCAGGTCCTTGACGGAGCCGATCTTCGAGTTGGCGATCAGGATGTACGGGTCGTCCAGGGACGCCTCCATACGCTCCATGTCGGTGGCGAAGTACGCCGAGATGTAGCCCTTGTCGAAGCGCATACCCTCGGTGAGCTCCAGCTCCAGACCGAAGGTCTGGGACTCCTCGACGGTGATGACGCCTTCCTTGCCGACCTTGTCCATGGCCTCGGCGATGAGCTCGCCGATCTGGGTGTCGGCGGCGGAGATGGAGGCCGTGGAGGCGATCTGCTCCTTGGTCTCGACGTCCTTCGCCTGCTCGAGGAGGGCACCGGAGACGGCCTCGACGGCCTTCTCGATACCGCGCTTCAGGGCCATCGGGTTGGCGCCGGCGGCGACGTTGCGCAGGCCTTCCTTGACCAGGGCCTGGGCGAGCACGGTCGCGGTGGTCGTTCCGTCACCGGCGACGTCGTCCGTCTTCTTGGCGACTTCCTTGACCAGCTCGGCGCCGATCTTCTCGTACGGGTCCTCGAGCTCGATCTCCTTGGCGATGGACACACCATCGTTGGTGATCGTGGGGGCGCCCCACTTCTTCTCGAGGACGACGTTGCGGCCCTTGGGGCCCAGCGTCACCTTCACGGCGTCCGCGAGCTGGTTCATGCCGCGCTCGAGGCCGCGCCGCGCCTCCTCGTCGAACGCGATGATCTTGGCCATGTGAAGTGGTCCCTCCAGGACTGGGGGTGAGTCTTCAAGGACCGCGCCCGCGCCCGCGACGGACGGCTCGCCGACCCGTGGGTTCCTTGCCCCACCCGGTCTGCGGGCCTCACCGACCCGGTCCATCTTTGTCACTCTCACCTTCAGAGTGCTAACGCCAATGATTAGCACTCGCCCATGCCGAGTGCAAGCGCCTCCCGAGGACTGGGTCGCGCCCCGGCCCCGTACCGGGCCGCACCCGCGGGGCACGCCGGCCCGCTCGCCCCGGGCATGCCAAAGGGCTCGTAACCCATGACTCCCCATGGGATACGAGCCCTCCGACAAAGAAAGAAGAACGACGCTGTCAGTCGGCGCGTGCTTCAGCCGGTCGCGAGCCGGACCATGTCCGCCTGCGGCCCCTTCTGGCCCTGCGAGATCTCGAAATCGACCCGCTGACCTTCCTCCAGGGTGCGGTAGCCGTCCATCTGAATCGCACTGTAGTGGACGAAAACATCCGCACCACCGTCGACCGCGATGAAGCCGTACCCCTTCTCCGCGTTGAACCACTTGACGGTGCCCTGAGCCATGCCTAACTCCCCTATTACTGGCCCTTGCACAGATCCACACTTCGCGGATCCGGGTCAGACCTCACCCCCCACAGGTTTGGGGGCGTGCGCCGGAACGCGTCGACCGCGGCTGAATGTATCTGTCCAACTGCCGTCTGCAACAGGTCAATCGGACGAGAATTCTGGACGGGAAGGGTCCGGAATGTAGCAAGAATTCGGCCGAATTCAGGGCAAGTCGGGCCCCATAAAAGCCGCAAAAGCCGCATATAACCCGCACACTTTGGCTACTTCTTGTCGGGTCTGCGGTATCGAATACGGGGCTCCCGACCTGGAGATCGGGACCGCGTTCCCCAACTGTACCGCGCTCAACCACACAGAATTGCCCCCTCCGCTTCTCGCACGGAGGGGGCACTGCATCCATTAGCGGCTCCGCCGCGGGGATGAACACTCGGTGATGGGTATTACCGAAGGTAATGTTCGGTCATACGGGCATCACGACAGCCAGGTCAGCAGGGTCGCCGGGGCGGTCGGCGGGGTCAGCCGCCGGCGACGGCCGGGATGATGGAGACGCCGGCGCCGTCCGGGGTGGCCGTCTCCAGACCCTGCTCGAACCGCACATCGTCATCATTGACGTACACATTCACGAACCGGCGCAGCTTGCCCTCGTCGTCGAGAACACGGCCGGCGATCCCGGTGTGGTTCTTCTCCAGATCGGAGATGACATCGCCGAGGGTGGCCCCTTCGGCACTGACTTCGGCCTGACCACCGGTGTAGGTGCGCAGGATGGTGGGGATGCGAACGGTGACGCTCACGTTTAAACCTCCGGTTAGAGCAACGCCCTGGTTTTCTGTGGCTGACTTAGGCGAGCCCGGCCTCACGGAACGAATCGAGAGTGGGCCGAATAGTCGCCGTAAGCCCGGTCCCCGCCACGGCGTCCAGTGTCTTCAGTCCATCACCCGTGTTGAGCACGACAACCGACTTCGTCGGATCGATCAGCCCATTCTCGATGAGCTTCCTGGTGACTCCGACCGTCACCCCGCCGGCGGTCTCCGCGAAGATTCCCTCGGTCCGCGCGAGCAGCTTGATCGCGTCGACGACCTGCTCGTCGGTCACGTCCTCCACCGCACCGCCGGTACGGCGCGCGATGTCCAGGACGTACGGCCCGTCGGCCGGGTTGCCGATGGCGAGGGACTTGGCGATGGTGTTCGGCTTCTGCGGCCGCACCACGTCGTGGCCCGCCTTGTAGGCCACCGACACCGGCGAGCACCCCTCGGCCTGCGCACCGAAGATCTTGTACGGCTTGTCCTCGACGAGCCCGAGCTTGATCAGCTCCTGCAGCCCCTTGTCGATCTTCGTGAGCTGCGAGCCGGAGGCGATCGGGACGACCAGCTGGTCGGGGATCCGCCAGCCGAGCTGCTCGCAGATCTCGTACGCCAGGGTCTTGGACCCCTCCGCGTAGTACGGCCGCAGGTTGACGTTGACGAAGCCCCAGCCCTCGCCGGCCGAGTCACCGATCAGCTCGGAGCAGAAGCGGTTCACGTCGTCGTAGTTGCCCTCGATGCCGACGAGCTCGCCGCCGTAGATCGCGGCCATGACGATCTTGCCCTGCTCCAGGTCGTGCGGGATGAACACGCAGGAGCGGAAGCCGGCCCGGGCGGCGGCGGCACCGACCGCGCCGGCGAGGTTGCCGGTGGAGGAGCAGGAGAGCGTGGTGTAGCCGAAGGCGCGCGCGGCCTCGACGGCCTGGGCGACGACCCGGTCCTTGAAGGAGTGCGTCGGGTTGCCGGAGTCGTCCTTGACGTACAGGCCGCCGGTGACGCCCAGCTCCTTCGCCAGGTTGTCGGCCTGGACGAGCTTGGTCCAGCCCGGGTTGATGTTCGGCTTGGTCGCCACGTCCGCGGGGACGGGCAGCAGCGGCGCGTAGCGCCAGATGTTCGCGGGACCCGCTTCGATCCGCTTCCGCAGCTCCTCGGTGTCGTAGGCCGAGAAGTCATACGCGATTTCGAGCGGGCCGAAACACTCCTCGCAGGCGAACACGGGGCCGAGCGGCACGCGGTGGCCGCACTCGCGGCAGCTCAGGGCGGCGGCGGGACCGAGGTCGACGGTCGTGGAGTCGGTGGTGGTCGCAGAAGTCTGCACAGCCATGTGAGGCGAGGCCCTTTCTCCTCATCTTCCTCACGACGCATCTCGCCGTGAGACGGATTTGGCACCTTCCCTAGCCGGGAGCCTCGCGAGCGATCGACAGTGATCAGCGATCCACGAGTAACCGACTGGAGGGTTGCCGGGGCTTCATCGGGCCGTATCCCTCTGCCCCTCTGGATGAGCGGTATGCGGTTGTCAACGGCCGGTGACCCCAGGACATGCGATGGTCATCGGCGTTGTTCAAGACTGTAACCGAAGGCCAGGACAGTTGAGATAGTCGTCCGAACCGCGAGATGGATCACACCTCGCAGTGTGATCGTGACAGTGAGGAGCCGCTGACTGTGCTGGAAGAAGTCGAGCGCTGGCTGGCCACCCGCTCCTGGTCCATGAACGATCGCCCCCTGCACCGGATACTCGCCGCCAAGCAGCGCACCGGGCAGTCCGTCTCCGTCGTGCTGCCCGCGCTCAACGAGGAGGAGACGGTCGGCGACATCGTCGCGATCATCCGTCACGACCTCATACGGCAGGTGCCGCTCGTCGACGAGATCGTGGTCGTCGACTCCGGTTCCACCGACCGTACGGCGGCGGTGGCCGCGGCGGCCGGCGCCCGGGTCGTGCACCGCGACACGATCCTGCCGCGCATCCCCGCCGTCCCCGGCAAGGGCGAGGTCCTCTGGCGCTCCCTCCTCGTCACCACCGGCGACATCGTCTGCTTCATCGACGCCGACCTACGTGACTTCTCCTCCGACTTCGTCACCGGGATCGTCGGCCCGCTGCTGACCGACCCGGACGTGGACCTCGTCAAGGCGATGTACGACCGCCCGCTCGCCGGCTCGGCCGGACAGGGCGGCCGGGTCACCGAACTGATGGCCCGCCCGCTGCTGAACATGCACTGGCCGCAGCTGGCCGGGTTCGTCCAGCCGCTCGGCGGCGAGTACGCGGCCCGCCGCTCGCTCCTCGAACAGCTCCCCTTCCCGGTCGGCTACGGCGTGGAGCTGGGCATGCTGGTCGACGCCCTGCACCTGGTCGGCCTGGACGCCCTCGCCCAGGTCGACGTGGGGGTCCGCAAACACCGTCACCAGGACGGCCAGGCCCTCGGCCGGATGTCCGCCGCGATCTACCGCACCGCGCAGCTGCGGCTGGCCCGCGGGCATCTGATCCGGCCCGCCCTGACCCAGTTCGAACGGGGCGAGGACGGCTTCGAGCCGCGCACCTACTCCGTGGACACCGAGGAACGGCCGCCGATGGCGGAGATCGCCGAGTACGCCGAGCGCCGGGTGGCGTGACTTCTACGTACGGCCGTATACGGCGGCGCGTCGGGCACGGCCGTACGTTTGAGCGTTTCCGGGCCGGGCTAGGTTGTGGCGTATGGCTTCCACCGGCGGTGCTGAGGTGCTGGTCGCGTCCAACCGCGGCCCGGTTTCGTATGAAGTGGGCGAAGGCGGTGCGCTGCGCGCCAAGCGGGGTGGCGGCGGGCTGGTCTCGGGGCTGTCGGCCATCGGGCCGGACGCGAACGCGGTGTGGGTGTGCGCGGCGCTGAGCGACGGCGACCGGGAGGCGGTACGGCGGGCCGACGGCGGCCGGCTGCCGGCCGGGGACAGCGGCGGGCAGCAGGTCCGGATGCTCGACATCGATCCGGACGTGTTCTCGGACGCGTACAACGGCATCGCGAACTCGGTGCTCTGGTTCGTCCACCACATGCTCTACCAGACCCCGCTGGAGCCGGTCTTCGACGCGGAGTTCCGGCGCCGGTGGGCCTCGTACCAGGCCTACAACCAGGCGTTCGCCGAGGCGCTGGCGCAGGAGGCGGGCGAGGGCGCGGTGGTCGTCATCCAGGACTACCACCTGGCGCTGGCTCCGCGGATGCTGCGCCGGCTGCGGCCTGATCTCCGTATCGGCCATTTCTCCCACACCCCGTGGGCACCGCCGGACTACTTCCGGCTGCTCCCCGACGACATCGCGGCGGAACTGCTCGGCGGGATCCTGGGCGCCGATCACGCCGCGTTCCTGACCCGGCGGTGGGCGGACGCGTTCGTGGCCTGCTGTCATGCGGTGCTGGGCCCGGGGATTCCGGCGGCCGGGGAGACCCGGATCGGGGTGCACGGGCTGGGGGCCGACGCGGAGTTCCTGCGGAAGCGGTCGCACGAGCCGGACGTGGACGAGCGGATGCGGGCGCTGCGGGAGGAGATCGGCGAGGGCCGCAGGACGATCGTCCGGGTGGACCGGACCGAGCTGTCGAAGAACATCGTGCGGGGTCTGCTGGCGTACCGGCAGCTGCTCGACGACCACCCCGAGTGGCGGGAGCGGGTGGTGCATGTCGCGTTCGCGTATCCGTCGCGGCAGGACCTCGCGGTGTACCGCGACTACACGGCCGAGGTGCAGCGGGTCGCGGACGACATCAACTCGGCGTACGGGACAGCGGATTGGACGCCGGTGGTCCTCCACGTCAAGGACGACTTCGCCCGCTCGCTGGCGGCCTACCGGCTGGCCGACGTGGCGTTGGTGAACCCGATCCGGGACGGCATGAACCTGGTCGCCAAGGAGATCCCGGTGGTGTCCGACGAGGGGTGCGTGCTGGTGCTCTCGCGGGAGGCGGGGGCGTACGAGGAGCTGGGCGAGGACGCGGTGGTCGTGAACCCGTACGACATCGGGGGGACGGCCGTGGCTTTGCAGCAGGCGTTGACCATGGGGGTGGAGGAGCGGGCGGAGCGGACGAAGCGGCTCGCCGCGGCGGCTACGGCGTTGCCGCCTGCGGCGTGGTTCCTTGAGCAGTTGGAGGCGTTGGGCGGGTGAGTACCTCGGCTGCGGGTCCGGTGGGGGCTGGTCGCGCCCACGCGGCGGAGCCGCATATGGATACAGCCCCGCGCCCCTTAAGGGGCGCTGTGGTGAGCCAGGTTTTCTAGCAGCCGTACGACTTCCTCCGGGCCGTTGACCACCAGGTCCGATCGCTCCGCGAGTTCCGTGACCTCCTCGCTGCCGCTGCATACCAGGAGGCCCGGGACGCCTTCCGCCCGGAGTTTCTCCACTGCCGCGAAGGCCGGGATGTCGCCCAGGTCGTCGCCGGCGTAGAGGACCGCGCCCGCGCCGATCTCTCGCGCGTAATCGCGCAGGGCCACGCCCTTGTCCATGCCCGGGGGGCGCAGTTCCAGGACCAGGCGGCCCGGTTCGACGATCAGGGCGTGCCGGGTGGCCAGGTCGGTCAGAGGGGCGCGGAGGGACTCGAAGGTGGCCTGGGGGTCGTCGGCCCGGCGGGTGTGGACGGCCACGGCATGGCCCTTGTCCTCGATCCAGGTGCCCCGCGCCCCCGCGCCGTCGATGACGGCCGGGAGTTCGGCGCGGACGGCGGCGATGCCGGGGTGCGGCGGGGGCGCGGTGATCTCGCCCGTCGCCGCGTCCCAGCGCTCGGCGCCGTAGTGGCCGAGGACGACGAGGTGGTCCAGGCCGGGGACGCCGGCGAAACCGCCGTAGCGGACGGCGATCTCGGCGGGGCGGCCGGTGATGACGGCGACGGCGGCCACCTTCGGCGCGAGGGCGGCCAGGGCCGGTACGGCGTCCGGGTGAGCCCGGGCCTGCTCGGGGTCAGCGACGATCGGCGCGAGGGTGCCGTCGAAGTCGAGGCCGACGAGGGCGGAGCGGGGCTGCGAAAGGAGGGCTTCGAGCCCTTCGCGACCGGCGGGGGTGCGAGGAGTCGGAAGGGATTCCGGGAAGTGGGTGCCCATGCAACCGACAGTATCCGAGCGCCCCTTAAGGGGCGCGGGGAACTGCGCGACCAGCCCCCACCGGCCGGCCGCCGAAGAACTCACCCCCCGGTCAGCGGTCCCCCCGCCGCGCGTCCCGCACCCTGCGCAGCCTGTTCACCGTCACCGGGTCATGGGCCAGCGCCCGCTCGTCGTCGAGGAGGGCGTTGAGGATCTGGTAGTAGCGGACCGGCGCCAGGTCCAGTTCCTCGCGGATCGCACGTTCCTTCGCGCCGGGGCTCGAAAAGCCCCGGCGTTCCAGGGCGAGGATCGCCTGCTCGCGTGCGCCCAGTTCTTGCCGGTCCATGCCGAGAACCGTAACGCTCAGCCCGTCGTCGTACGGCTGTCGGCCGCCGCCGCCTCGGACTGGATCCGGGTGAGCACCGCGGTCGGGTCGCCCGTCGGCGTGACCGCGGTCCCTATCTGCTTCTTGACTTCGGCGCTGATGGCGGCCCAGGAGGTCTTGCCGGCCGGGTACAGCTCGGAGGTCGGCAGCTGTTCCAGGAAGGGGAGGAGTTGCTTGTCCTGGGCCTGCGGGGAGTCGGTCATCGTCTGGGACGCGGACGTGGTGACCGGCAGCAGACCGTACTCGCGGGAGAAGCCGAGGACGTTCTTCTCGCTGTAGACGTAGTCGAGGAAGTCGCCGACCTGGTCCGCGTGGCCGTTCTGCCTGAACGCCGCCATCCAGTCGGTGACGCCCATGGAGGCGGTGGTGGCGGCCTGGCCGGCGCGGGCCGGCATCGGGACCGTGCCGAACTTCACGCCCTTCGCCTCGGCCTGCTTGATGAGCGTGGGGTGGCCGTTGAGCATGCCGACCTGGCCGTCGGCGAACGCGGCGAACGCGGTCGCGCGGTTCAGCTTGCCGGGCGCCGTCGGTCCGGTCAGGCCCTTGCCCACCAGGTCGTCCTTGAGCCAGGTGAAGGTGTCGATGTTCTGCGAGGAGTCGATCGTGTACGTGCCGATGTCGTCGGTGTAGCCGCTGCCGCCGCTGAGCAGCCACTGCATGGTCTCCGCCTGTGCCTCCTCCGGGCCGAGCGGCAGCGCGTACGGGTACTTCACCCCGTGCGCCTTGAGCGCCTCCGCGTCGGCCGCCAGCTCCGTCCAGGTGGTGGGCGGGGTGATGCCGGCCTCCCCGAAGAGGGTCTTGTTGTAGAAGAGGACGCGCGTGGAGGCGGCGAAGGGGATGCCGTACTGCGCGTGGTTCCACTGGCCCGCCTCGGCGAGCTGGGAGGGGAAGTCGGCCTGCACCGGGATGGAGAGCAGCTCCCCGGCCTCGTACAGCTTGCCGGCGGCCGCGTAGTCGGCGTACGAGCCGATCTGCGCCAGGTCGGGCGCCTTGCCGGCGGCGACCATGTCCTTGACCTTGCGGTCGACGTCGTTCCACGAATAGACGGTGACGTCGACCTTCACGTTGGCATGCTTGGCCTCGTACGCCCTGGCCAGCTTGTCCCAGTACTTCTGGGAGCTGTTGGCGGCGGAGTCTCCGTAGTCGGCTGCGACGAGTCTGAGGGTGACGTCCGAGGATCCGGTCGTCCCACAGCCACCGAGAACCGCGGTCATGCCCGTTGCGGACACCACCGCGATCATTCCTGCCCTACGCCGCCGCACGTGTACTGCCCCTGTCTAACTGTCTCGCCGTTCAATGTGTGGACCCACAAGGTCTACACCACGCAGGTGGACTAGACCTCTTACGGGTCTGCGGGCCACACTGTTCCCGTGAGACATGTCATCGCCCTGGACGTGGGCGGCACCGGAATGAAGGCCGCACTGATCGGGCCGGACGGCGAGCTGCTCCACCAGGACCGTCGGTCTACCGGCCGCGACCGCGGCCCCGAAGCCGTCGTCGCCGCCATCCTCGACTTCGCCGCCGACCTGTACGCGTACGGCGAGAAGCACTTCGGCGAGGGTGCGGCCGCGGCCGGCCTCACCGTGCCCGGCATAGTCGACGAGCCGAACGGCATCGCCGTCTACGCGGCCAACCTCGGCTGGCGCGACGTACCCCTGCGCGCTCTCCTGACCGAGCGCCTCGGCATCCCGGTCGCCCTCGGCCACGACGTGCGCACCGGCGGCCTGGCGGAGGGCCGGCTCGGTGCGGGCCAGGGCACGGACCGCTTCTTCTTCGTGGCGCTCGGCACCGGAATCGCCAGCGGCTTCGGCCTGGACGGCCGGGTGGAGTCGGGCGCGCACGGCTTCGCGGGCGAGATCGGACACATCGTCGTACGACCGCAGGGCGCGCCGTGCCCGTGCGGGCAGCGCGGCTGTCTGGAGCGGTACGCGTCGGCGGCCGCGGTGAGCGAGGCGTGGGCGAGGGCCACCGGTGACCCTGACGCGGACGCGGCGGACTGCGCGAAGTCGGTCACGTCCGGCGACCCGAACGCCGTCCGGGTCTGGCAGGAGGCGGTGGCCGCCCTGGCCGACGGCCTCGTCACGGCCCTGACCCTGCTGGACCCCCGTGTCCTGATCATCGGCGGCGGCCTGGCGGAGGCGGGCGACGTGCTGTTCGAGCCGCTGCGACAGGCGGTGACCGATCGGGTGACGTTCCAGAAACTCCCGACGATCGTCCCGGCCGCCCTGGGAGACACGGCGGGGTGTCTGGGGGCCGGCCTGCTCGCCCAGGACTTGTTGAAGACGACGACTACTCCGGAGGTAACCCCCTGATGGCTGCGAACGAGCCGCACAACAGCGCCCCTTCAGGGGCGCGGGGAACTGCGCGACCAGCCACAACGCACCCGCAGCCCGGGACGCAGGGCCTGATCCTCGACGGCGCCCGCGTAGTCCTCCCGACCGGAGTCGTCGACAAGGGCCAAGTGGTCGTCGACGGCACGAAGATCGCCGCCACCGCCCCGGAAAACGCCCAGGTCATCGACGTCACCGGCCACTGGCTCCTGCCCGGTTTCGTGGACATCCACAACCACGGCGGCGGCGGAGCCTCCTTCAGCTCCGGCACCGCCGAAGAGGTCCTCACCGGCGTCCACACGCACCGCGTGCACGGCACCACCACCCTCGTCGTCTCCACCGTCACCGACGACATGGACGTCCTCGCCCGTCAGGCCGGCCTGCTCTCGGAGCTGGCCGAGCAGGGGGAGATCGCCGGTATCCACTTCGAGGGCCCGTTCATCTCCCCGTGCCGCAAGGGCGCGCACTCCGAGGCGCTGCTGCGCGACCCGGACCCGGCGGAGGTCCGCAAGCTGGTCGACGCGGCGCGCGGCCACGCCAGCATGGTCACGCTCGCCACCGAGCTCCCCGGCGGCATCGAGTCCGTGCGGCTGCTCGGCGAACACGGCGTGATCGCCGCCGTCGGCCACACGGACGCGTCGTACGAGCAGACGCTGGAGGCCATCGACGCGGGCGCCACGGTCGCCACCCACCTCTTCAACGCGATGCCGCAGATCGGCCACCGCGCCCCCGGCCCGATCGCCGCCCTCCTGGAGGACGAGCGGGTGACCGTCGAGCTGATCAACGACGGCACCCATCTCCACCCGGCCGCGCTCCAGTTGGCCTTCCATCACGCGGGCCCCGACCGGGTCGCGTTCATCACGGACGCCATGGACGCGGCGGGCAGCGGCGACGGCCGCTATCTCCTGGGCCCGCTGGAGGTCGAGGTCACGGACGGGGTCGCCCGGCTGGTGGAGGGCGGTTCCATCGCCGGGTCCACGCTGACCCTGGACCGCGCGCTGCGGCGGGCGGTGACGATCGACCGACTGCCCGTGGAGCACGCCGTCGCCGCCCTGTCCGCCAACCCGGCCCGACTGCTGGGCCGTTACGACCGCGTCGGCTCCCTGGAGCCCGGCAAGGACGCCGACCTGCTCGTCCTGGACGCCGACTTCACGCTGAAGGGCGTGATGCGGCAGGGCGCGTGGGTGGTCGTACCCGAGCTGGGCTGAAACGGCGGGCCCCGCCACCTGGACACGGTGGCGGGGCCTGGCCGGACCACTGGTCGTGTTCTCAGTGCCGCCCGTGGTCGAGGGCGGCGACCTCCCGCACGGCGTCGGCGACGGCCCGGAAGTCCTTCTTCAGGATCGCGCCGTGATTGCTGGCGACCTTCGCGCTCAGCCGGAGATTCGGGTTTCGCTCGAACACCTGATCGAGACTGGCTCGGATCTCCTCCTGCTCGTCGCCCTTGCTGCCGAGGGACGACCCGGAGGCAAGCACGTACCGCACCGGGACGCTGATGCCGTCCAGTACGGGGCCCAGTTCGCGTGCGCGGGAGAGCCTGCCGAGTTCAATGTTGGAGTCCGCCATCTGCGCGTGGGTCAGCCGCGGGGTCAGGCCGGTCGGGCGCAGCAGCGGCATGAACCAGCCCATCCGCCGGAACAGCTTCCGGATCCGCTGCTCCATGGCCTCGTCCAGCCAGTCGTGCGGTGCGGCACCGTCGACCAGGACCGCGCCCAGGGCACGTCCCGGATTCCGGTCGGCCCAGTGCGCCGCGACGACCGCCCCGTAGGACCAGCCCACCACCAGCGCCCGCTCCACGCCCCTGGCCGCGAGAACGGCGTCGACATCCCGCACGGCGGCCTCGAAGGAGTAGTCCGCCGAGCGCCTCGACCTCCTGCCGCGGGCCCGTTCGTCGTAGGTGATGTGCCGCCGGCCCGGGCCCAGTTCGGCGACGACCCGCCGCCAGTATCCCTGCGTGGCGAACTGGCCGTTGAGGTAGACCACCGGGATTCCGCTACCGCCGGTGTCGGTGACGGCCAGGGCCGTGTCGTCGACCGGCACCATGCCGGCCCACCGCGAACCGGCCGCGGAAGTGCTGTCCTTCGTCATGTGTTCCCCCTGCTTGTTCGTGTGAGCGTGTCGGGTACGGCTCCCGCGGGCCCGGTGGACCGCGGCGGGGCCCGGCCGGGGTGGTCCTGGTGCTGCTTCCTCAGAGGCTGCGGGCGGTGATGTCGCCGCGGGAGGTGGTGGCGCGGATGTCGAGTTCGGCGGTGCCGTCGTTCTTGAGGGCGTTGCTGACGCGGCCGTAGTCGGTCCCGGCGTCCAGGGCGGCCGAGACGCCGGCGGCGGCGCCGACCGAGATGTCGCCGTCCTGGGTGCGGAGCACGACCGCGCCGCGCACGGCCTCGGCGATCCGGATGTCACCCCGCGCGGTGCTGATCTCCGCGGGGCCGCCCAGCCGGCCGACCTCGACATCGCCGTCGAGGGCGGTGAGGCGGACGCTCGCGGCCTCGTCGATCTTGATCTGGCGGTACGCGCCTTCGAACGCGATGTCGCCGAGGCGTCCGACACCGCGCAGCTCGGCACCGCTGGTGCGGGCCTCGACACGGGAGCCGGCGGGCAGCTTGACGGTGACCTCCACCGACCCGGACGGGCCGAAGAGCTGGTTGCCGGAGGCCGCGGCGGTGATCCGCAGGACGCCGTCGGCGTAGGCGACGGTGGTCTGCTCGGCGGTCTTGACGTCACGGTTCCGGGCGGGGTTGGCTGGCAGCACCTCGACGGTGGTGTCGGTGCGGTCCGCGGCGATGAACTGGATGCGTCCGGCGGGGATGTCCAGGACGGCGGAGATCGGGGCCGGGGTGTCGAACTTCTGCATCGTCTTCTCCTGTGACTCGCCGTTTCCGATGAACGAAAAGCTACGTTGCATTCACTGATCCAGCAACAGACTCGTTGCGCAAAATCGCCATCATTGCAGGCCGCAGCTCAGAAATTGTTGCATTGACCTTCGAGGTGAATGCAACGATGGTCATACGTTCGTTGCAATGACTTGGAAGTGAACGCTATGCTGGAGGCCGCAAGGACCGCCGAGGGGCACGAAGGAGACCGCGATGCCGGGAGGCAGGCTCACCCAGCAGGAACGCCAGCAGATCGCGCTGGGACTGGCCGACGGCCTCGCCTACGCCGAGATCGCCAGGCGCCTCGACCGTCCGACCTCGACGGTCACGCGCGAGGTGCTGCGCAACGGCGGCCCCTCCGACTACCGCGCCGACCTGGCCCACCGCGCCACCGAACGCCGAGCCCACCGCAGCAGGGGGACCGCGCCCCGAGGAGCCGGGGCGCCGCCGCCGGCCCACGGACGTGACCCGGAGGCCGTGCGCGAGTACGAGGAGACGCTGACCACCGTCATGATGGCGTCGGGCATGACCGCGATGCCGGCCCGGGTGATGGCCTCCATCACCCTCACCGACACCGGCAGCCTCACCGCGGCCGAACTCGTCGAGCGCCTGAAGGTCAGCCCGGCGTCCGTCTCCAAGGCGATCGCGTTCCTCGAGAGCCAGGGCCTCGCCCGCCGGGAACAGGGAGAAGGCCGCCGCGAGCGCTACATCGTCGACGACGACATCTGGTACCAGTCGATGATGGCCAGCGCCCGCTCCACCGCGCAGATGGTGGAGATCGCACGGCAGGGCGTCGGCGTCCTCGTCCCCGGCACCCCGGCCGCCACCCGCCTGGAGAACATCGCCCGCTTCCTCGACTTCGTCAGCGAGAGCATCGCCCGCGCCGCGGAACAGGCCCGCGAGGTCCTGCACACCAAACCCGAGGCAACCTCCCCCGAGGCAACCTCTCTTGAGGGGCGGCTTGAGGGACGGCTTGAGGGACGGCAGCTCTAGGCCGGTCGCCGTCTCTTTGGCATGATCGACCCCCGACGGACGGCACAGGCATGCGCGAGGGAGGTCGCCCGGTGATCCTCACGGTCACGCTGAACACCGCTCTCGACATCACCTACCGGGTCGGCGCGCTGCGCCCGCACGCCTCGCACCGCGTCTCGGAGGTGACCGAACGGCCGGGCGGCAAGGGCGTGAACGTGGCCCGGGTGCTGGCCGCCCTCGGGCACGAGACGACGGTGACCGGTTTCGCGGGCGGCGCGACCGGGCGCACGGTACGGGAGCGGCTCGCGGACACCCCGGGCGTGCGGGACGCACTACTGCCGGTCACCGGGCCGACCCGCCGCACCATCGCCGTCGTGGACCAACTGACCGGTGACACGACCCAGTTGAACGAGCCGGGCCCGCAGATATCTCCCGCCGAGTGGGGCGCCTTCCTCGACCACTACGAGGAACTGCTGCCCGGCGCCTCGGCGGTGGCGCTGTGCGGCAGCCTGCCGCCGGGAGTGCCGGTGGGTGCGTACGCGGGCCTGATAAAGAGCGCCCGGTCGGCCGGTGTCCCCGTCCTCCTCGACACCAGCGGGGAGCCGCTGCGGCGCGGGGTGGCCGCGCGCCCTGACCTGGTCAAGCCGAACGCCGCCGAACTGGCCGAACTCACCGGCTCCCACGACCCGTCACGCGCCACCCAGGACGCCCGGCGCCGCGGCGCCCGCACGGTGGTCGCCTCCCTGGGCCCACAGGGCCTGCTGGCCCGCGCCCCGGAGGGCCACTGGCGCGCCACCCCACCCACCCGTGAACACGGCAACCCCACCGGCGCCGGCGACTCAGCGGTCGCCGGCCTGCTCTCCGGCCTGGTGGACCAACTCCCCTGGCCGGACCGCCTGTCCCGGGCCGTCGCGCTGTCCGCGGCGACCGTACTGGCACCGGCGGCGGGCGAGTTCGACCGCTCGGCCTACGAGAAACTTCTGGCGCGCGCGTCGGTGACGGAGGTCTGACAGCTCTGCAATCCTCGCAGGATATGCCCGCCTGGCATTTTGGCCGAGAAGCACCCTTCCCTTTACGTCAACCGAATGATCGGATGATCATCCATCGCTATATGACCAATAGCGAGAGATGCAGGGGAACCTCATATGAGTATGCTTAAGAAAAGCCTGACAACGGTGGCTGTGACCGGCGCATTGCTGGCTGGCGCCTTTTCCACGCCGGCCGCGGCAGCTGATCCCAACACCTGTCCGTCAGGGAAGGTCTGCGGATGGTCGAAGCCGAACAGGACCGGAACCAGGACCGTCCTCTCCGTAACACCCGGCTGCTATCCCTTCACCACTGCCCGGTCCGTCTCGAACCAGACGTCCTATCGCATAGAGTTCTGGCGCATCACCACCGGCTGCGACGCCGGTACCCGGCTAGTCACGCTGAAGCCGCACACCTATTCAGACAACCCCGGCACCGTTGACGGTATCGCAGTCTACGGGAGTTAGTCAGGCCAGCGGCCTCAGCCTCATGACAGTCCGCCGGGCTACCCGGCGGACTGTTTGGCCATCAGGCCCTTATTGCAGCCACAACTGGTCGAAGAGTGCGTCGCACTGATTACCCTCATTGCAGGCTATCTCAATAACATTGGCCCCCTTGCTCAGGGTGACCGGAGCCCACGTACTCTGCCAGCCTTTTTCGTAGTCCCCTTTGGGGGATCCGATGAAGTTCTTCAGGCCGATTGGCTGATTGTTCACCTTACCGTTCACCGACAGCGTGGCGTTGGCATCGGCACCGGGGATGCTGTAGCGCGCGTACAGCCGGAAGTCTCCGGCTTTCTCGATGCCGTTGACCGTCCAAGTGATCTTGGCTCCGACATGGTTGAAGTCCGTCACGTAAATCCCGCCATCGGACTTTGCGCCCTTCACGTCCGAGGCAAGGGTCGCGCCGCCGTCCAGGTGCAGCGCCTTCGCGTCTATCTTCGGCAGCTGACCCGACACCGAGCTCGTGCTCGACGGCGACGGCGAGGCGCTCTGGGACGTGGACGTGGAAGGGGAGGCGTCGCCGCTCGCCTTGTCGTCGTCGCCGTTGCCGTTCAGCATCGCGACGCTGATGCCTATGACGACCGCGGCGACCACCGCGATGGCGCCGATGAGGAGGCCCTTGGTGTTCGGGCCCCGGCCGCGGCCGCCGCCCGAGGACGGCATCGGCGTGCGGGTGGTCGGCGCGCTGCCCGGGAAGGTCTCCGGGGCCTGGTAGGCCGCGCTCGGCGGCTGGCCGTAGCCGCCGGGCTGCTGCTGCGGGATGGTCTGGTTGCCGCCGTACTGCGGTGCCTGCTGCTGTCCGCCGTACGTGCGCTCACCGACCGAGCGCACTCTGCTGACCGCGTTCGGGTAGCCATAGCCACCGGAGCCGGACGGCGGCTGGGCCCCTCTGGCCTGGCCGTCGGCGTACAGATAGCCGAACGGGTCGTCGTCCTCGGGCGTGCTCGCGCCGTTGTCGCCGGGCGTCATCCCTTGGTACTCCTCAACAGGTGCGGGCGGATGCGGTACAGGTATTGAGAGTCGAGCCTACCCGGTCTGGCTGAGCCAAACGGGTGACTCGGACCGCATCAATGCGATGACCTGGGAATCATCCGGCACGGCGATGTTGTTTGGGACGAGATCGTTTCTCTACGTACATCCGCTCGTCGGCGGATTTCAGGACTTCGTCCGCCGTCATGCCGCAGTGCGCCCATCCGATGCCGAAGCTCGCGCCCACCCGGACCGCCCGGCCCTCGGCGCGGATCGGCTGGATGATCTCGTTGCGCAGGCGTACGGCGAGGTCCTGGGCGTCGGCCTTGCCGAGTCCGTCGGCGAGGATCACGAACTCGTCGCCGCCGAGGCGGGCCACGGTGTCGCCGTCGCGGACACCTCGGGAGAGCCTGCGGGCGACCTCGATGAGGACCGCGTCGCCCGCGTTGTGCCCGAACCGGTCGTTGATCGACTTGAAGCCGTCGAGGTCGCAGAAGAGCACCGCGAGCCCCTTGGCGCCGTCGTCGCGGCCCTCCTCGGGGGCGACGGTGTGCACATGGTGGTCGTAGCCGTCGTACGACGACGAGCCGCCCGCCGTGCCGGCGAAGTCGAAACCGTGGCCGTTGACGTCGTAGGCGGGGTGCCCGTAGGCCGCGTCCAGGGATTCCAGCTCGCCGGCGTGCCCGGCGCGCCGGCAGAGCCGGGAGGCGAGGCGGGAGCGGAGTTCCGCGGAGTTCGGCAGGCCGGTGAGGGAGTCGTGGGAGGCGCGGTGGGCGAGCTGGAGCTCGCGGCGCTTGCGCTCCTCTATCTCCTCGACGTGGGTGAGGAGGAAACGGGGACCGTCGGCGGCGTCGGCGACCACGGAGTTGCGGAGCGAGACCCAGACGTAGGTGCCGTCGCGGCGGCCGAGGCGGAGTTCCGCGCGGCCGCCCTCCGCCGACGTGCGCAGCAGGGTGCCGATGTCCTCGGGGTGGACCAGGTCGGAGAAGGAGTAGCGGCGCATCGCGGAGGCGGGGCGGCCCAGCAGGCGGCACAGGGCGTCGTTGGTGCGCAGTATTCGGCCGTGCTGGTCGCCGCCCATCTCGGCTATCGCCATGCCGGAGGGGGCGTACTCGAAGGCCTGCCGGAAGGACTCCTCGCTGGCACGCAGGGCCTGCTGCTCGCGCTCCAGCCTGACCAGTGCCCGCTGCATGTTCGCACGTAGACGCGCGTTGCTGATCGCGATCGCGGCCTGGAAGGCGTACATCTGCAGGGCCTCGCGGCCCCAGGCGCCGGGATGCCGGCCGTTGCGCGGGCGGTCCACGGAGATCACGCCGAGCAGTTCGCCGCAGGAGCTGCCCGAGATACCGGGCGTGTACATGGGGGCGAAGAGCCGGTCGGAGGGGTGCCACTCGTCCTCGAAGCGGGGCGCGGGGCCCTCGGTGTACCACTGCGGGACGTCGTCGTCGTCGAGGACCCAGCCCTCGGTGTGCGGTATGAAGACGAGGTCGCCCCACTTCTCGCCCATGTTCAGCCGCCGCTCCCAGGAGTCACGGGAGCCGACCCGGCCGGTGATCAGGGCCTCGGCGGCGGAGTTGCCGGAGAGGGCCGCGACCACGAGATCGCCGTCGGGGCGTACGAGGTTCACGCACGCCATCTCGAACCCGAGGGCGGTGATCACGCCGTCGGCGACGGTCTGCAGTGTGTCCGCCAGACTGCGGGCGGTGTTCATGTCGGCCATGACCTGGTGCAGTTGTCGCAGGGACGCAAGACGGACGTAGGGTTCCGACTCGGTCTCCATGTTCGCCCTCCCCCCGAGACCTCGCAGCGAATCAAGGGTCTGCTTCGGCGCTACTTTCCCTTGCCACTGAATCACAGCGCGCTGCCCACTCGGTACACAGGGTCAACAATAAATGCCCCTTGTGACTCAAGTCACAGGAGAACGTGAGCAATTGCGTGGAGTTTCTGCGTTTTCCCTGTGTGTTTACTGAACACAGTCTTTGTGCGCGTGGGACATGATGCACGCATCTCCGGCGACCGTGATCCGCGGTCCGGTACCGGCCTTCGTTCTTCGGTCCTAGGACCCGGCTCGGGCCGATGGCCGATGCGGGCGCACAGGGGCCGACACTAGCGTTTCCGGCGTGCTGAAGACTCCCTCCCTCACCGCCACAGAAGCCACCGGGCATGCTGTGGGGGTGAGCAACGAAGCGTTCAAGGCGGCCCTGGCCCGGCTCGCCGCGGGCGTGGTCCTGGTGACCGCGCAGGAGCCGTCACTGGACCCTGACGACCCGCTGGCACCGACGGGCGAGGACGTCGGCATGACCGCCACGGCGTTCATGTCGGTGTCGCTCGACCCGCCGTTGGTGCTGGTCAGCCTGCGTGAGGGCTCCCGGATGGACGACCTGCTCGACGAACAGCCGCGGTGGGCGGTCTCGGTGCTCACCGAGAGCCAGCGCCACATCGCCGGCCGCTTCGCGATGAAGGGCCGCATCAGCGACCGCCTGCTCTTCGAGGACATCCCGTACGTGCGCGGCGAGGCCTCGGGTGCGCCCCTGGTCGGCGGCGCCCTCGCGACCCTGGAGTGCCGCACCGAGCAGCGGGTGGTGGCCGGGGACCACACCCTCGTGATCGGCCGCGTCCTCACCGCCGAACTGCCGAGCGCGGAAGGCGGACCGCTGATGTATTTCCGGGGCCGATACCGGCAGCTGGAATGAAACCGCGCGGTCTGTTTTTCAATTTCCGCGGGCACGTGCCGAAAGGCCGATCCAGGACGCGAAGCGATGCGATGCGATCGCGAACGGATGCGAAAGACACGACCCGTGCCGGGCGACGACCGACCGGTCGACTGCTCGCGGCCGAGAATTCCGGTGGCCCCCTGGCGATCTCCCCGCAGGGAAGAGCCGGCCGCGGAGAAGATCTGCCGGAGGAGATCCGACGGAGAAGATCCGACGGAGAAGATCTGACGGAGAGGATCTAAAGGCGACCGTTACGACCAGTCGCGGCCCGTCCGGCCCCGCTTGGTGTCCGAGCGCTGCTTCTTCTCGCGCAGCCGGCGTTCGTTGATGCCGCGTGGGATGCGGGTCGGTGTGCGGGGCTTGGGCGGGGGCGCGCTGGCCTCGGCGAGGAGGGCCGCGAGGCGTACGGCGGCGGTCTCGCGGTTGCGCCACTGGGAGCGGTGCTCGGACGACCGTACGACGACCACGCCGTCGACGAGCCGCCCGGCCAGCCGTGCCAGCGCTCGCTCCTTCCACACCGGCGGCAGTGCCTCGGTGTTCGCGAGGTCGAAGCGCAGCTCCACCTGCGAGTCACTGGTGTTGACGTGCTGCCCGCCCGGCCCGGACGACCGCGAGAAACGCCAGTTGAGCTCGGCCTCGGGGAGCGAGACGGAGCCACGGATGACATACGGACCGGCCATGCCCCCATGGTCGCGCGCCTGACCGGCACACGTCACGCGAATATCGCCCATCACCCGTTTGGCAAAGAAAGTAAAGGGAGCTGGAACCTTCGGTACCCCTCGTGGCGTTCATACGGGTAGCTGTAGCTTCAAGCCCGTACGCCGCACGGCCGTACGCAAACGAGGGAAAGGACTCCCGACCATGGCTGTAAGCCTGTCCAAGGGTGGCAACGTCTCGCTCACCAAGGAGGCTCCAGGCCTGACCGCCGTCACCGTGGGCCTCGGCTGGGACGTCCGCACCACCACCGGCACGGACTTCGACCTCGACGCCTCGGCGATCGCGGTCAACACGCAGGGCAAGGTCTATTCCGACGCCCACTTCGTCTTCTTCAACAACAAGCAGACCCCGGACAACACGATCGTCCACACGGGCGACAACCGCACGGGCGAAGGCGCCGGCGACGACGAGGCGATCAACGTCAACCTGGCGGCCCTCCCGGCCGACATCGACAAGATCGTCTTCCCGGTCTCGATCTACGACGCGGAGACCCGCTCGCAGAACTTCGGCCAGGTCCGCAACGCCTACATCCGCATCGTCAACCAGGCCGGCGGCGCCGAGATCGCCCGCTACGACCTCTCCGAGGACGCGGCGACGGAGACGGCCATGGTCTTCGGCGAGCTGTACCGCAACGGCGCGGAGTGGAAGTTCCGCGCGGTGGGCCAGGGCTACGCGTCCGGCCTGGTCGGCATCGCCCAGGACTTCGGCGTCAACGTCTGACGGTCGCTGCGCTGTGCGGGAGCCCCTGGCCGGGTGGGTACGGCCGGGGGCTCCCCGCGTCCGCTCACTTCACGGGCGCTGACGCGTACGACACGAAGGCCGCCCAGGCGGAGGGGGAGAGGGCGAGCCGGGGGCCGGGGGTGGTGGTCGTGTGCGTGTACGCGTACTTGGAGTCGCGGATGTGGATGGTGGTGGGGGTGGGGGCTATTTCGAGGCAGCTGTCGCCCTCAGGACCGTCGCTAAAGCTGCTCTTGAACCAGGCGAGGGCGACTTCGACGCAGGACTCGCCGTCATTGCCACCGCTGTAGCTGCTCTTGAACCACACCAGTTCGGAAGCGTCCCCGGAGGGGGCCTTGGGGATCATGTTTCTCCCAGCAGTTGCTCGATGAGGGCCAGCGACTCACGTGGTGAGAGCGCCTGCGCCCGGATGGTGCCATACCGCAGCTCAAGGATGCGGAGCTGTTTCGGGTCGGATGTCGCTCGGCCGTTGAACGCGCCGTCAGAGCGCCCCACCGCCGTACCGTCTGGAAACTTCAGCACCTCGATCCGTCCGTCCAAACCGGAGTGGACCTCAGAGCACAACGGCATCACCTGGAGCGTGACGTTGTGCAACCGTCCCGCCTCCAGCAGGTGTTCAAGCTGCCGTCGCCACACCATTGTGCCTCCGATAGGACGGCGCAGCGGCGCCTCTTCCAGCACGAAGTGCATGGAAGGAGCGGGGTCACGCTCGAAGACCGACTGCCGAGCCAGACGAGCCGTCACCATGCGTTCCACGTCGTCCGGTGAGTAGGGCGGCTGCGCGGCAGAGATCACGGCTCGCGCGTGCTCAGGCGTCTGAAGCAGCCCGGCGATGATGTTGCACTCGTACAAGCCGATCTCAACGGCCTGCCCCTCCAACTTGGCCAGCTCCCGCACCTTCTTCGGGTACCGGACCTTCTTCACGTCCTCCCACATCGCGGAGACCTGGCCACCCGCGTCCAGGACCTCGTCCGCCCGGTTCAGGTACTCCTGACGGGGAATCCGCTTCCCGCCCTCGACCTTGTAGACCATGTCCTCGCCGTAACCGACCACCTCCCCGAACTCGGCGGCACGCATCCCCACCGCCTCCCGCCGCAGCTTCAGCTGACGCCCGACGGTGGCGATGACCGCCACGCCCCAGTCGTCGTCCGGGTCGACCTCCCAGCCCGGCTCGGTCACCTCGCCGCTGTCCACGCTCATCGCACACCCCTTTGTGCCGTACGCCCGTACCCGCGACCGCCCCTACCCGTACGACCGCCCCCGACAGCCAGGACAGCACTGGACAAGCACCGGACAGTCACCGTACGCAAGGGCTTCGTCACTGGTCACGGTATGCGTGCTCGGCCACGCTGAGTGACGTGAACGATGAAATCTCCACCCCCGTCCGCAACATGAGCCTGCGGCTCTCGTCCACGCCGCGGGGCGCCCGCCTGGCCCGTCTGCTGGCCGTCGAGCAACTGCGTGCCTGGGGGCTGCCGTTGGATCCGGCGAGGCAGATCGTGGCCGAGCTGGCGGCGAACGCGGCAACGCACGGGCGGGTGCCGGGACGCGACTTCGGCCTCACGCTCTACGTCGTGGGAGACACCCTGCGGATCGAGGTCACGGACACCCGGGGTGACCGCACGCCGCACACCCAGCCGCTCGCACCGGACGCCGAGTCGGGCCGGGGCCTGGTCCTCGTGGAGGCGCTCGCCGACAAGTGGGGCGTGGCACCGGGGCTGTCGCCGCGCAAGACGGTGTGGGCCGAGATCGGGGTGTCGCCGTAGCCCGGAAACGCGGGCGTCGGTCGCGAGGGACGTCACCACCTAAGGAACGACGGGGAGAAAGAACCCCACCAAGCCCCACCCCTCCCGCCCGTCGCGCAGCGTCACTCCCGCGAGTGAATATGCCCAAGTGGGCTGGATTTGGGGCGGGTTGCGTGCCCTACGCTCTGTGCAACAGAACCGCAGAAAAACTTCGGCCCTCGCCGGGACGGGCAATCCCAGTGCGAGGGCCTGACCACCAAGGAAGAGAACGCTTCCCGATGGATACGGAAAACCCTAGCGCGCCCTCGTGCGCCGAGTCCCGCGCTGCCGCCAAGAAGCACCCGAACCGGGGATCCGGCGGCCTCCTGCACGACAACGCCCGCCACACCTCCCACTTCGTGGTGATCGGCAACCACCTGGCCCAGCACCCCGATCTGTCGGGGCTCGCGGTCGGGATCGGCGTGCACATCCAGTCGCTTCCGGCTGGTTCCCGGGTCGACATCAAGACGCTGGCGGAGCGCCTGAAGGAGGGCAGGACCCGTATCGCGGCCGCGCTGCGGGAGCTTGAGGCGGTCGGGTACCTGCGCCGCGAACGCGTACGCCTGCCCGACGGCCGCATCATCACCCGCACGGTCTCCTGCAACCGGCCCGGCCACAGCAGCCGCGCCCATCAGCCGGAAGCCGCAGCACGACCGAAGACACCGCAGAAGCCGGCCCGCAAGGCCCTCCCACCCGTGCCACGCCCGGCCTGCCCCTCCCCCGCGCTGCTCCACACAGCCCTCGACATCCTCACCGGCCTCCGCCGCCGCGACCCCCGCCTCCTCCTCTCCGCCACCGACGCCGAACACCTCGCCCCGGGCGTCGCCGCCTGGCTGGAGCGCGACATCGCCCCCACAGCCGTACGCCACGCCCTCACCGACAACCTGCCGGCGGAACCCCTGATCCGCCCGGCCGCCTTCCTGGCCCACCGCCTGGCCGCACAGCTTCCGCCCCCGCCCCCGTTCCGGCCTCCGACCGCACCGGCCGCGCAGCCCAGACACCCGTTCCAGACCTGCGACGGCTGCGAGCGCCCCTTCCGTGCCCCCGCACCCGGCCGCTGCCGCGACTGCCGATCCGATCTCCCGGAGGCCGCCCAGCAAGCGCCCCGCCACATGCCTCGGCAAACGGACATACTTCACACAACGAGGTGTGTGGGATGACTGGTGGCAGCGCCGCAGGCTGCCGGGCACGAACGACCGCTCGCCATCCGAGGAAAGTGCCACCCCGGCACGCGGCTATCTGGAGGTGCGACTGTGACCGGCGACAGCTGGCGTGAGCGCAGGCGCGCGCTCCTTGGAGGCGACCAGGCCGAGTCCCAACGCGCTGCCCGTCTCCTGGACGCATTGGGCACCGAGGAACGGGACGACGAGGAGATCGAGGCGGAACACCGGGCGAGCCGACTGGCGGCAGCACGTGAGTACGCACCGGACGCTCTGCTCGAAGAGGAACTCCAACTGCGGCTGACCGGGCCGGACGCAGACGGCGGTGCTCTCCGCTTCCAGTGGGGCGATGCACTTCTCGAACCCGTGGAGCACCTGGTCTCCGTTGCCGCAGGTACGCCGGTACAGCTAGAACTCACGGGCATCTCGGCAGGCAGCACCGTCGTACACGCCCGGCCCGTCACCCCACCCGTCGAGTCCGCCCGAACCGACGCCCTCGACGCGCCCCCCACATCCGCTGCCTCCACCGGTCTCGGCACCCTCACCATGCTGCTCGACGCTCTTGAGTCGGAACGCGACATCCGCGAATGGGCGAAGATCTTCGACGCGGTCGAAACGGTGTCCCGGGCCCTGAGCAGGTACGCGCTGGACCTGGGCGTGACCTGGTACGGGGCTGACGGCAGCCTGCGCCGCGCCCGCTTGACCGAACAGGGCAGGAATTACGTGAAACGGTTGCGGGAGACCAGGGATCGCGACCAGGAGATCACCATCTCCGGTCGCATCACCGAACTACGGGAAAGCGGCCTGGTGAAGGTCAAGACGGGTACCGCCAAGAACGCACCCGCATACGACGTCCGCTTCGAGGAACCTGACGAACTGCTGCGCATGCGTCCCGGTCTCGGCGACAACGTCCACTTCCGGGTCCGATTCCGGCAGCAGCTGGACTCCATGGGTATCGCGCGGTCCACCGAGTACACCTATTTGGGACCAGCCGCGGAACAGCCCTCACTTCCGCTTGAGCCCTGATCAGAGCGTCCGGAAGGCACGATGAACGCCGAGGTCGGCCCCGGGGGCGAACTGATCACCCGCCCCGAACAAGACCACGAAGGACGACGCTTTCGCCAAAGCCGCAGAACTGCGACAAGTGCGACCGCGGCTTCCGCGCACCCGCCCCGGGACTGTGCCGTGACTGCCGAACCGATCTCCCCGAGGACACCTAGCATGAAGGCGACGATCCTTGCCCCTGGGCACAGACGACGAGGAGCGAGCGCCATGACCATCGCACCGGACGACGCGCAGCAGGGCGCCTCCCATGTCTATCGAGCCATGCGGGAACTCGTTCAGTCCATGGACGACTCACTGCCTGGCAAATTCGAGATCACCAAGGAAGGAATCGTCCACGACATGACGTCTCCGGGGGGACCACACGAAGTGACGGCAGCCCATATCAGCCGCCGCCTGGAGAGGACCATGCCGGACGAGTTGTTGGCGCACAACGGCACACCGGACGTGGAGGACGCGCCAGAAGGGATCATGCGTCACCCCGACGTGATGGTGATCGCGTGGGACGACCTGAACGTCGAGGGCTCCATCGATCCGCACACCCTCATCGCCGCCATCGAGGTTGTCTCCCGCTCCAACCCTGACAACGACTGGGTCACCAAGATGCGTGACTACCCCCTGATCGGCGTCCCCGTCTACGCGGTCTTCGACCCCCGCACCGGCACCGGCGCCGTCCTCACCGACATCCACCCCACCCCCGACGGCCCGCGCTACGCGACCCGCAAGGACTTCGTCTACGGCGAGGACGTCACCATCGCCGACTGGACCATCGCGACGGACGGCCTGCCCCGCTACCCGCCTCCGGGCCAGTAGGGCCGGATAAGTTGCCCGCATGATCCTCGCCCCCCTCCCCCTCACCCCCGACCGCGACATCCCGGCCCCGGTGCTCACCGAGCTCACCGCGCTGTACGCCTCCGATCGGGAGTTCCAGGCGCTCAGCGGGGACTTTCCGGATCCGGACGACATCCGGCCGGAGCAGGTGGCCGGTGCGCTGGCCGAGGAACTGGCGAACCCTGAGGTCGAGGTGTTGCTGGCGCGTGCCGAGGGGCAGCTGGTCGGGGTGGTCGTCACGCTGGCCCGGCACCCTGACCCGGCCGACCCGGATCCGTGGATCGGGCTGCTGATGGTGGACGCGGCGGCACGGGCGCGGGGATACGGGCGGCGGATCGCGGAGGGCGTCGAGGAGAGGTTCCGGGCGGCGGGGCGGGACGCCCTACGGCTCGCCGTATTGGAGAACAACCCGAAGGGGCTCGCCTTCTGGACGGCCCTCGGGTACGAGGTGATCGGGCATCGCCCGGATCGTCAGCTCGGGCGTCCGTGTGCGGTGCTGCGCAAGGAACTGGGCCCGGGTTTCTAGGGCCGGGACGGTTTGCCGTCGCCGTACAGCCAGTTCTTCCAGATCGCGCCGAAGTCCTTGCCGGGGGCCTTCTTCTCCACGTACGCCGTGAACTCGGCGGTGTCCGCGTTGCCGTGGCGGTGGGTGGCGGCCCAGCCCTGGATGATGTCGTAGAACGTGTCGTCGCCGACCTTCTGGCGGATCTTCTGGAGGACCATCGCGCCCCGGTCGTACACCGGCCGCTCCGAGATGTACGCGGCGCTCGGCGGCTTCGCGGGCGGGAACCCCCAGAGGCCGGCGTCGTCCTTGGGGGTGGCGTAGGTCTTGTCGAAGGTCTGCTGGGCGCTGGGCCCGCCGTGGTCCTCGGCCCAGAGCCACTCGGCGTAGGTCGCGAAGCCCTCGTTGAGCCACATGTCCCGCCAGGTCCTCGGGGTGACGGAGTCGCCGTACCACTGGTGGGCGAGTTCGTGGACGAGGGTCTCGGTGTCCGGGGCGCCGGGGAAGACGGGCCGGGTCTGGGTCTCCAGGGCGTACCCGGCGTCGGCCGGGCGGTCGACGATCACGCCGGTGGAGGAGAAGGGGTAGGGGCCGAAGTTGTAGGCCTCCCATTCCATGATCTCGGGGAGCTTCGCCAGTACCGCCCGGCTCGCCTTCACCTGCGTCGGGTCGACGGCCGTGTACACCGGCAGGCCGTCGGAGAGGGTGGAGCGGGTCACCGTGTAATGGCCAACGGCGACCGTGGCCACATAGCTCGCCATCGGCTCGGCGGTGTGCCAGACGAAGGCGGTACGGCCGTTCTTCGTCGTCTCGCTCTTCAGCTCCCCGTTGGAGACGGCCTGGAGGCCCTTCGGGACGGTGACCGTGATGTCGTACGACGCCTTGTCGGAGGGGTGGTGGTTGCCGGGGAACCAGGCCATGGCGCCGACCGGCTCACCGAGGCCGAGCGCGCCGTCCGCGGTGCGCAGCCAGCCCTCCTTGGAGCCGTCGGGGTCGATGATCGTCTCCGGGCGGCCCGAGTAGCGCACGGTCGTGGCGAAGGTCTCGCCCTTGTCCAGGTCGTCGTGCGGACGGACGGTCAGCTCCTGGCCGGCCCGGTTCCAGCGGGCCTCCCTGCCCTCGACGGTAACCGAGTCGACGTGCAGCCCCCGCAGGTCGAGGTCGAACGCGGACAGGTCCTGGCCGACCCGTGCGGTGATCACGGCGGTGCCGGTGAGGCGGCGGGTGCCGGGGTCGTAGCCGATGTCCAGGGCGTAGTGGCTCACGTCGTAGCCGCCGTTGCCCGCCTTCGGGAAGTACGGGTCGTGGACGCCCGCGCCGCCCGGGGCGCCGTGCACCCCGCCGTCGCACGCGGCCAGCACGAGGCAGAGCAGGACGGACGGGAGAACGGGCACGGATCGGGGCATGGATCGGGGCACGCACGTGATCGTAGGACGCCATGACACCATCGACGACGTGCTCGACATCGGCTACGCCCTCTCCAACCGGTTCCCGGACCCGCCCCAGACCGACTACCGGCGGGTGGACGTCCACGCGCTGCGCCACGACCTGTTCTGCGGGGACGTCTACCTCGCGGACACCAAGGCGGACCGCGAGCTGTCCACAGCCTGGGGATGGGTGCCGGTGCTCGACTTCGCGTGGGCGCTGTGCGACATCGTGGAGCGGATCGACCGCGACCCGGCGGGGTCCCGGGCCGCCCGCCCCCAGCACGCCGAACTCGACTTCACCGAGTCCACCGACCGCATGCTCTTCGAGCGCCGCTTCGGCTGGGTGGACGTCGAGGCCGACTGGATGCCGGCCGAGGAGGCACCCCTGACCTTCTCCCACGCCGAACTGCGCCGGGAGGCACGGGACTTCCTGCACGACCTGCTCGCCGACCTGACCGACATGCACGAGGGCCTGGCCGACAACCCGGCGATCTGGACGCTCCAGGCCCGTTTCCCGAGGGTGTCGTAGCCTTCCCTGGCACCTTCCGGGGCGCCTTCCCGGAAGCCTTCCCAGGCGCCTTCCTGAGCGTTTGAACGACCTCCGGATGTACGGAAGTTGACTGCCCACCGAGGCGGGAGTGACAAGTGGGGCGGGAGTCCACGGAAGGCGTTCCGTCTGACCCGGCCGCCCATACGTTGACTCCGTGCGGACGCAGCGACAGGCAGGCGACAGCGGAAAAGACGCCTCTCCCCCGGCACCGGTACCGGTCACCGCCAAGCCCATCGGCTCCACCGTGCCCGTCGGGCCCACCACGTCTGTCGGGCCCACGGAACACGCTCTGCTCGCCCTCATGGGGACCGCCGGGAACGCGGCAACCACGCAGGCGCTGCGGGACGCGAAGGGGAAAGGCGTCTCCCGGCCGTCGGCGGTGCGCAGCCGGCCGGTGGCGCCCGTGGCCCCCGTCGAGGAGGAACACACCGCGCCGGGGCTGGTGCTGCCGACGTACCTGATGGACTTCCAGGCCGCCGGACTGTCCACGGCATACGGGCTGACCGGGCACGAGTTCGTACGGAACGCGGTGGCCGCCGTAGTCGGGCACGGCGACGGCACAGTCGCCGACATCGGCGCCGAGCTCGCCGCCCGCCCCGAGTCGTTCTACGGGCAGGGCCGCGCCTTCGCGGTCCAGGGCAGGACCGGCAAGGAGTGGTTCGACGTCACCGTCAGCATCTCCCGCGCCCCCGACGACCGGCCGCCGGTCTTCCATCCCAAGGACCTGCTCGCGAACACCGTGCCGGACCCGGACGGAGCGCCGCTCGCCGCGGTGGACGAGGCCGAGGGCAAGGACACCAAGGTCGACGTCCAGCACAACACCGCCGCCACCGTCGCGACCACCGCGAGCGGCGGATCCAGCACCGGCCTGGGCGGCATGGGCTTCGGGCTCGCGCCCGTCGTACCGGGGCTGTGGCTGGGCGGCGCCGGGCTGGCGAACGCGCAGCCCTGGCAGTCCTCGCGGGAGTCCCGCAGCCAGCGCAACGTGGCCGAACCACGGGTGCTGCGCAGCGAGAAGGGCTCCGTCGAGGCGCCGCGCAAGGTGCGGTACGGGGTACGGATCAAGAAGCACGGGGCCGCGAACGAACAGATCTTCCACGGCTCGGGCACCCTCGCCCAGCGCGTGCCCACCGAACACCTCGTCCCGGCCGGTACCGCGGCGCCCGCCGCTCCGGGGCCCCTCCCGGCGGACACCGCCCGGCGCGTCTCGCTCGCCGACTCCATGGCCCCGGTCGCGGTGACCGACAGCGCGGCCCCGCACCAGGGCGGCGGCGGGCTCTTCGACGCGGTCGCCACCGTCCTGCACCCCTCGCTCACCGCCCCCGGGGCACCCGGACGCGCCCGCCTCTACGAGGCGACCTCCACGGCGACCGTCCTGGAGGACCTGCCCCGGCTGCTGCGCGACGGCGTCACGGGCGAGGACCTGGCCGCCAAGGACGGCAGCAGCGTCGGCAGCTACCGCATGCGCGCCGAGATCACCGGCATGTCGCCCGCCTGGGGCACCGGCGGGACCCAGCTGCGCACCCATCAGCAGACCCAGCACACGGTCACCGAGAGCGCGGGCAAGGGGCGTGCCGTCACCGGCGGCCTGGGCCCGGCCATCGGCGTCGGAGCGGTCGGGAACGCCGCCGTCGTACGGGCCACGGCCATGCCGGTCGCGGCGGCCCGCAAGGCGCGGTTCACGGTGGCCGAGCAGACCGTGTCGAGCCGCCAGGGCGCGGAGGTGCGCGGCGACAAGGCGCTCTACCTAGCGACCGTCCGGTTCACCGCGGAGGGCACGGGGCCGCGCTCGGCCGAGATGATCCTGCGCCCCGGGACCCGGGTCGCCCGGCACACGATGCGGGTGTGGATGAGCCTGCGGGCCGACGAGGCGCGGTCGCTCGGGCTGCCGCTGCCGCCGGACATCGAGGCCAAGGAGGCCGAGAAGGCCAAGGGGTTCATCGAGAAGCCGAAGCGGACCGACGAGAACGGCGACGAGGTCGACGTCGAGCGGCACCTCCCCTTCGGCGCCATGGGCTCCAGCGTCACCCTCAGCCGGCTCGACACCGGTCCCATGGTCCGGGCCGTACAGGAGCTGTTCGCGACCGATCCCCGGCTGGCCGGCTACCTGCCCTCCTTCGGCACGGACGCAGTGGCTTCGGTGCCGGGCAGGGAGGAGGCCGCGCTCCAGCGGCGCAACCACCGCGAGCTGATGGCCGCCCTGTCCGAGACCAACCTGCGGGTCAACAAGGACCAGTTGACCTCGACCGGCATCCGGGTGCGGCTGCGCCGCAAGACCACCCTGCACGCGCACGACGTGCAGCTCCGCGTCACAGGGCAGCTCCGCGAGACCGGCTACCTCGGCGACACCGACGACTGGCTGGTGCGCAGCCACTCCGGTGTCACCGGCAACGCGCAGAGCGGACGGAGCAGTTCGCGCTCGATCGGCGGTCTTGTACTCGGGCAGGCCAGGATCGTCCCCGGCATCCTGACCGGCTCGGCCCGCTACGAGAGGCACCGCACCGGCACCCGCCGCAACCAGGCCGGCCCCACCACCCGCACGGACGTCCTCACCAACGGCTCCGAGCAGGCCAGTTCCTTCGGGGCGGCCCTGCGCCTCGACGTCGACGTCACCATGACCTCCCGGCAGCGCAAGCTCGGCCGCGCCCTCACCCCCGGCTCCCCGGGCCAGGACGCACCCGAGCCGACGCGGCTGGCCGGACTGCATCTGGACGAGCAGGACGTACGGCTGGTCACTCCCACCGAGTTCACCCTCGACGAGGAGGGCAAGCGGCGGCAGGACGCGGTGGGCGACCGGCGGCGGGCGCAGCCCCCGCGGCCCGAGCACGCCGTCACCGCGGAGGGCATCGGCGACCTGGCCACGCTCGTGCCCCGGCCGTCCATCGGACAGGCGCTGCGGGACTGGCAGCTGGTGGAGACGGTCGGCGACGGACAGGCCGTCCGGGACCTCGCCTTCCAGCTGCTGTCCCGGGCCGCCGCCCGCAACAAGGGGGTACGCGAGGATCCCGCGCTGCAGGCGGAGGGGCTCGCGCCACGGCTGGCGATCGAGGAGCGGTTCGGCCCGCAGGCCATCACGGCGGCTTTGCGGCAGGCCGCGTCCGCCGGGTGGGTGGTGAAGAACCTGCGCTATCCGCGGCGGCTCGCCGCGCTGAACGGGGCCGTGGGCACCCGGTTCACGCTGGCCAACCCGAAGTTCCTGCACCGGGGCGCGGGTCCCGGCACGGAGACCTTCGTGCTCGGCGGCCACCAGGCCGCCGGCCAGGAGGGGCAGGGCACCACCAGCACCTGGCAGTTCGGCGCCACCGGCTCGGAGAACGGCCCCGAGTGGCGCCTGGGCCAGGGCCTGTCCGGGAGCCGCACCACGAGCGAGGGCGACGCCCGGTCCGCGACCCTGTCCGGCACGGTCGAGCGCAACGCCCACACCCCGAAGAAGGCGCCGCTCTACCTAGTCCAGTGCGACCTGCTCGTCACCATGGTCGCCGAGGTCAAGGTCACCGGCGGCGGCCCCTACGTGGCGACGGCCGCCCGCACCCTGCCGGCCGAGGCGGCGGTGTGGCTGACGGAGGCGCAGCTGCCGGCGTCGATCCGCAGGCAGTTGAAGCTCGATCCCGAACCGGCGCCGATGACGATGCCGTCGTCGTCCCGGCAGGAGCGGCGACCGGCGGAGAGCTCCCGCGCGGGCGCCGAACGCGAGGCCCGGGAAGGGGCCCGGGAAGGGGCCCGGGAAGGGGCCCGGGAAGGGGCCCGGGGAGAGACCCGGGAAGGGGCCCGGGGAGAGACCCGGGGAGAGACCCGGGAAGGGGCCCGGGGAGAGACTCGGGGAGAGACCCGGGAAGGGGCCCGGGGAGAGACTCGGGGAGAGACCCGGGACGGGATCCGCGCCGCGGGTTCGACGGACACGGCCGGGTCGTCCACCCCCGCCAAGCCCACCGCCACCGCCACCGCCACCACCGCCACCGCCACCGCCACCGCCACCGCCACCGGGTCCACCACGTCCGCGCCGCCGCGCACCACCGGACCGTCCTTCGGCCGCACGCTGCCCCTCGGCTTCGGCATGATCGAGAACCTGCCGAACTTCGTGCCGCTGCTGGCCCGGCTGCGTACCCGCCTCGCGGAGAGCGGGCAGCAGAGCCTGGCCGACGACCTGCTGCCCCGGCGGCAGCTGGCGGACCGCAACGACAACGTGCAACGGCTGCTGCGCGTCCTGGACCGCGACGGCAGCGCCGGACTGCTCTCCGGCGCCATGGACGGCGGGGTCACCGTCGAGCTGTTCGACGGCCGCAGAACCCCCTACTGGGCGGTGTTCAAGGTCAACCGCCTGGGCGACGGCGCCTACGACGGTACGGCGGACGACGGCCGGGACCTGGAGTACATCACCGCGGCCGTCGCCCAGCAGGCCACCTCCCACGACGAGGGCGTGACGACCGGCGCGGAGGGGATCTTCGCCGGCTCCGGCAAACCGGACGGCGGCGCCGGGCAGCTGAAGAGCATGGGCGGGGCGGCGGGGCTCGGCGTCGGCTCCGGCGGCTCGCGGCGCTCCGGTGCGTTCGGCCGCGGCCAGCTCGGCATGAAGACGGTCGCGGAGGCGAAGACCGCGAAGTCGTCGAAGACGCGGGTGCCGATCGAGGCGACCCTCGAACTGCACCGCGGCGACCGCCGGCTGGCGCTGGTCTCCCTGGGCCGCCAGGCGCTGACCCACCGCGTCCTGGAGAAGGACCTGGCCGCCCTCGGCCGGCTGACCGCACCGCGCCGGCAGCCGGTGGCACCCGCTCCCGGCCCGCAGGGCGACCGCCCGGCCGCACTCGGCGGCTGGCGCTCCGGGGGTGTGCGGCTGCCGATGGAGGCGCAGGTGAACGGCTTCCAGGGAGCCCCGCAGGTACGGGAGCTGGTCGGCGACGCGGTCCGGGAGGCGGGCGGCGGTGAGCGCTTCCGGGCCAAGGGCCAGGCCGCCGCGTACACCCTGACCGAGGCCGTCTCCACCGAGTGGCTGATCGCGGCGCTGCCGCTGCTGACCTCCGCCGGGGCGGAGCTGCCGCCGGTGCACGCCACGGGAGCGGCGGGCCAGGACCTGCGGGCGTCCCTGCACGCGCGGCTGCGGGACGGGCGGGTGCTGGGCGTCGGCGACAAGATGACCTTCGAGACGGTGGGGCAGAGCCACCTGGACGCGCCCCGGCCCACCCAGACGGACGGTCAGAGCTCCGCCGAGCACGGCAGGTCGGCGCGCGGCCTGGCGGGCGCGGGACTGCTCAACGCCGACGAGTTCCGCCTCAACCAGCTGATGGGCAACGCCGGTGGCTCCGGCGGCGCGGCCGACGCGGCGGTGAACGCGTCGGGTTCGATGCCGCTGCACAAGCCCAAGTCCGCTTCGGTCCTGGTGCAGTTCACCCTCGACGTGCGGGTGGTGGCGAGGGTGAGCAACCGCCTGCGTCCCGGCCGTACCGGCACCGCCGTGCGGGAGCTGACGCTGCCCCGGCCGGTGGTGATCCGCATGCCGGAACCGGTGGTCCGCCGCATGCTGGCCGCCCAGCAGGACCGCCTCCAGGATCCGGACGACCACCTGGGCCTGCGGAAGGCGGCCGCGGCCACGCCCCCGGACTGAGCACCGCGACCGGCCCGGCCACGCCCCCGGACTGAGACCGCGGCCGGCCGGGCTCACCCCTCCACGCGGATCCCCAGCCGCACGGCCAGCACCGGTGCCAGGTCCAGCAGTTGGGACGTGCTGATCACCGCCCCGGCCAGTCGCTCCACCCCTCTGCTGATCTCCAGGGACGCGGCGCCCCGCAGATCGACGTCCTTCATCGTCACCCCGGTGAAGTCGGCCTCCTTCAGGGTGCAGTCGACGAACTCCACCCGCTCCAGGACGGCGTCGCCGAAGTCCGGTTCCACCAGGACGCAGCCCTCGAAGACCACGTCTCTGAGCTTGGCCGTGCGCAGGTTGAGGTAGTCGATCTTGCCGCCGCGGATCACCACGCGCTCCAGCACGGAACCGTGCAGCTGGGTGCCGCCCAGGCGGGCGTCGACCAGCTCGACGTCGCGCAGGGTCGCGTCGGAGAGGTTGGTGCCGACGCCTCTGGCCCCGGTGACGACCGTGTCCAGCAGACGGGCGTGGCGCAGCCCCGTCTCGTCGAAGGCGCAGCCCGTCAGAGCGCAGTCCATGAACCGGGCGCCCGCGCCGTCCTGCCCGACGAAGTCCGCCTCCCGGAACTCCAGCCCGTCGTAGTCCCCGTCCGGCTCCAGCCCGCCGCCGCTCCAGGGTTCCAGCTCGGGCAGCCGCACCTCCGGCCGCCGCGCACCCTTCACCCTGCCTCCGCCGGTCCCACCGGCCGCTGTCCTCGCCATGCCCCCATAGTGCAGGCCGCCACTGACAATCACCCCGGCCCGCGATGACGGCCCGCACGACCTGGCGATGTCACATTCCGGCCGCCTCGATCCGTCCTATCGGCGAGCCGTCGTGACGGCGAGGAGAGCGCGGCCCGGGGCCGGCCCGCCCTTCCCGCCGGCCGCGGCGGCTACCGCGCACCGCGCCCTGGAGACCCGGGCGACCATAGGAAAGGTGGTTCTCGAACCATGACCAGGAACAACACATCCCGGGATGCGACTCATCCCGATTCGTGGTCTTCTGACCGAATGAGCAGCGCCCGAACGGGTGAATCCCACACCGGTGAGGACGGAGCCGACCCCCACCGCTGGTGGGGCCTGGTGGTCATCGCGCTCGCCCAGCTGATGGTCGTCCTGGACGCGACGATCGTGAACATCGCCCTCCCCTCCGCACAGCGCGCCCTGGGCATGTCCGACGGCAACCGCCAGTGGGTGATCACCGCCTACACGCTCGCCTTCGGCGGACTGCTCCTGCTGGGCGGCCGGATCGCCGACCTGGTCGGCCGCAAGCGCACCTTCGTCATCGGGCTCGTCGGATTCGCCGCCGCCTCCGCGTTCGGCGGCGCCGCACAGACCCCGGGGATGCTCTTCGGTGCCCGGGCCCTCCAGGGCGTCTTCGCCGCCCTGCTCGCGCCCTCCGCGCTCAGCCTGCTGACGACGACCTTCACCGACCCGCGGGAGCGCGGCAAGGCCTTCGGTATCTACGGCGCCCTCGCGGGCAGCGGTTCGGCGATCGGGTTCATCGTCGGCGGGCTGCTCACCGAGTACCTGAACTGGCGCTGGTGCCTGTACGTCAACGTGCCCATCGCGATCCTCGCCGTCGCCGGCGCCACCGCGCTGCTGCACGACCGCCCGGGCCAACCCGGCTCCCGGCTCGACGTGCCCGGCGCACTGCTGGGCTGCGGCGGGCTGGTCGCGATCGTCTACGGCTTCAGCGAGGCCCAACCGCGCGGCTGGAGCGACGGGCTCGTCCTCGGCCTGTTCGCGGCGGGGGTCGTACTACTCGCCGCGTTCGTCTGGTGGCAGAACCGCGCCCCCAGCCCGCTGCTGCCCCTGCACATCGTCAAGGACCGCGACCGCGCGGGCAGCTTCCTGACGATGGCGCTCGCGACCGTCGCCATGTTCGGCCTGTTCCTCTTCCTGACCTACTACCTCCAGGTCATCCTCGGCTACTCCCCGGTCCGGGCGGGCCTCGGCTTCCTCCCGCTGACCCTGGCGATCATCACCGGCTCCACCCAGATATCCGCGCGGCTGCTGCACCGCGTGGCCCCGCGCATGCTCATGGTCCCCGGCATGCTGCTGGCCGCGTGCGGCCTGCTACTCCTGACCCGGATCACGGTCCACTCCTCCTATCCCACCGAGATCCTGCCCGCCCTGCTGCTGATGGGCCTCGGCATGGGCCTGACCTTCATGCCGGTCTTCGCCACCTCCACCGCCGGGGTCGCCCCGCAGGACTCCGGTGTCACCTCGGCCACCGTCAACACCTCGCAGCAGGTCGGCGGTTCCATCGGTACGGCGCTGCTCAACACCATCGCCACCAGCAGCAGCGCCACCTACCTCGCCGCCCACCTCCACAACCCCGCCCAGAAGGCCGCCGTCGTTCCCGAGGCCGTCGTACACGGCTACACGGTCGCCATCTGGTGGGCGGTCGGCGTGATGCTGCTGGCCGGTCTGGTCGCGGGCCTGCTGGTGACGGCGAAGCCGCCGAAGCACGACGCAGCGGCCCAGGCCCCGGTGCCGGAGCCGGTCAGCTGAGCAGTTGGCGGGCGATCTCCAGTTGCTCCTCGCCGAGGCGCCCCCCGCCCTCGATCGTCCAGACCGCGTTCTGCAGGACCCGGGCCAGCGTCCAGGCGCGGGCCCGGGCCCGGTCGAGGCCGAGGACGTCCGCCATGGCGTCGAAGCGCCATCGCACCTCCCCGGCGTCGAAGCGGTTCCACAGAGCCGGGAAGAGGTCGAAGCCGGGGTCGCCCACGAGCGGTTTGGGGTCGATGGCGAGCCAGGGGGCGCGGTCGGAGGCGAGCACGTTCTCGAAATGAAGGTCCCAGTGGAGTAGGCGGTCACCGGGTTCACCGACGACCTCGGCCAACGCCGCCGCACAGTCCGCGAGCAGCCGGCGCTCGGCGGGGTCGGGGTGGGAGGGCAGTGCCGCCGCGGCCCGCTCCCCCAGCCGTGGCGCGACGTCACCGAGGCGTCGCAGCCCCGCCGGGGGCTCGGCGGCCGTCAGCCGGGCCAGCAGCCGGGCGACGACCAGGGTCGCCTCGCGGGTGTCCGGCAGGTCCGCGAGGTGCCGTCCCGCGTCGAGCCGTTCGAGCAGCAGGGTGCCGGTCTCGTCGTCCGCTTCGAGGAGCCGGACCGCCCCGTCCCCGTCCCAGGCCCGCAGCGCGACCGGCTCTCCGGCGGTCTCGTCGTCGACGTCCTGGAGTTTGAGCACCGCCCGCGAGCCGTCACCGACCCGCAGCACCGGCAGGACCAGCGCGCAGCGGCCGTACATCGAGGGCCCGTCGAGCCGCAGCCCCCACCGGTCCAGGAACCGCTCGGCCCGTGCGGGCAGTGCGGCGACGAAGGCGCGGCCCGCTGTGCCTTCGTACCGGGCGATCAGCTCATCCGGAATGTCAATCACCCACCCGACGTTACGGCCGTGCATAAATCACCTCATGCGAATTTTCCGGGGCCTCGGCAGCAGGGTGTGGGCGTATGTCCGCAGCGCCCCCGGCACGTACATCTGGCTGGCGATCCTCTTCGTGACGACCGTCGCGCTGCACCACATGTCACCCGAGTTCGAGCAGCAGTTCCTGCGGCACCGGTCCACCAACATCCGTGAGCTGTCGGACAACCCCGTACGGGTGCTGGTCGCCAGTGCCATGTGGATCGAGGGCGGGCACTGGGTGCCGTACGCCTTCCTGTACACCGTCTTCCACGCACCGGCGGAACGCTGGCTCGGTACCGGGCGCTGGCTGGCGGTGTGTGCGGCCGCGCACGTGCTGGCCACCCTGATCAGCGAGGGTGCGCTGCTGAAGGGGATCCACGACGGCATCGCCCCGTACACCGCGGTCAACACCCTGGACATCGGGGTGAGTTACGCGCTGGCCGGGGTGATGGCGGTGCTCGCGTACCGGATCGCGGCGCCCTGGCGGTATCCGTACATCGCGGTCGTGCTGCTCGTCTACGGGCTGCCGCTGACCGAGTCGCCCACCTTCACCGACCTCGGACATTTCGTCGCCACGCTGATCGGTCTCGCCTGCTATCCGCTGGTCAGAGGCCGCGGAAAAGCATGGAATCCGAAGGAGACACTGGCCGCCCTCAAGAGTTAACGTCCGGCCATGAGCAGCTCGGCAAGCAGTGTCGTCAACGGCGGCATCTCCTTCTGGTACGCGGACGACGGCCTCCCGGCGGTACGGGAGCCGCTGGACGGTGACGCGTCCGCGGACGTCGTGATCGTCGGCGGCGGGTACACCGGCCTGTGGACCGCGTACTACCTGAAGAAGGCCGCCCCCTTCCTCCGTGTCACCGTCCTGGAGCAGAAGTTCTGCGGCTACGGAGCCTCCGGCCGCAACGGCGGCTGGCTCTACAACGGCATCGCCGGCCGCGACCGGCACGCCGCGCTGCACGGCCACGAGGCCGCCGTACGCCTCCAGAAGGCCATGAACGAGACGGTCGACGAGGTCCTCGCGGTCGCGGCGGCGGAGGACATCGACGCCGATCTGCACAAGGGCGGGGTGCTCGAAGTCGCCAGCACCCCGGCCCAGCTGGCCCGTCTCAAGGCCTTCCACGAGCACGAGCTGTCGTACGGCGAGAAGGACCGCGAGCTGTACGGCGCCCGGGAGACCCGGGAGCGGATCCGGATCGCCGACGCGGTCGGCTCGACCTGGACCCCGCACGGCGCCCGCCTGCACCCCGTGAAGCTGGTGAAGGGGCTGGTCGCGGCCGTGGAGGGCCTGGGAGTGCGGATCCACGAGTCGACCCCGGTGACCGAGATCCGGCCCAGGCACGCCGTGACCCCGTACGGCACGGTCCGCGCCTCCTACGTCCTGCGCTGCACCGAGGGCTTCACCGCGAACCTCAAGGGCCAGAAGCGCACCTGGCTGCCGATGAACTCCTCGATGATCGCCACCGAGCCGCTGACCGGGGAGCAGTGGGAGTCGGTGGGCTGGGCGGGCGGGGAGACCCTCGGGGACATGGCGCATGCCTACATGTACGCCCAGCGCACGGCCGACGGGCGGATCGCGCTCGGCGGGCGCGGGGTGCCGTACCGGTTCGGGTCCCGGACGGACAACGACGGGCGGACCCAGCAGGCGACGATCGAGGCGTTGCGCGAGATTCTCGTGCGGTTCTTCCCGGGCCTGGCGGGGGTGGGGATCGAGCACGCCTGGTCCGGGGTGCTCGGGGTGCCACGGGACTGGTGCGCGACCGTCACCCTCGACCGCTCCACGGGGCTCGGCTGGGCGGGCGGGTACGTCGGCTCCGGTGTCGCCACCACCAACCTCGCCGCCCGGACCCTGAGGGACCTGGTGCAGCTCGACTCCGGGCAGGGCGGGCGCACCGGGCTGACCGAACTGCCGTGGGTGAACCACAAGGTCCGCAAGTGGGAGCCGGAGCCCTTCCGGTGGCTCGGCGTGCAGGGCATGTACGCCACCTACCGCGCCGCCGACCAGCGCGAACGGCTCCACCCGAGCGCCGAGTCGTCCCGGCTGGCGCGGGTCGCGGACCGGGTGGCGGGACGGCACTGACGCACGGCGGGGCGCGGGCGCCCCTGGAAACCGGTTGAGGCTGTGTCACACCTGTGTGCGACCATCGCCCCACCATTCATATTCCAGGGGGGAATTGACGGTGCACTCCGCGACCGGCGCCACCTTCGGCACGACGGCGAGACCCGGGCGGCTCACCGCCGTGCCCGTCCTCGTCGTCGCCCTGCTCGCCTCGCTTCTCACGCTCACCGGTGCCGGGTCCGCCCGCGCCGACGACCCGGTGTGCGCACCACTGGCCCTCGCGTCCTTCGGAGACCCCGGCGACGCCGTCGGCAAGGTGACCGTCCCGGCCCAGGAGACGGCCTGCTTCACCGTGACGGCCCCGGACGCGGGCCTGTACATGGTGTCGCTGGACGACAGCCACCACGAGGCGTACACCCAGCTGTCCGCCGCGGACGGCACCCCGGTGGACTGCTACGACGAGGAGTTCTCCGAGCAGGGCCGCTGCCAGGTGCCCGCGGCCGGCACCTACACCCTCACGGTCGTCAACAGCGGCTGGGTGGACCCGGAGGACGCCCAGGTCACCGTCGTCCCGCTGGGCTCGGCCACACCGGGCTGCTTCGAGGCCGCCGGCACCAACTGGGACCAGCCGCTCACCACGCGCACCAGCGTGAGCCCGATCGAGGTCGACTGCCAGGGCATCGACGCCCGGCCCGGCGAGCGCATCCGGCTCACCGCCGTCACCAGGGTCTACGGCGGCGCGACCGCGTGGCTCACCGACGCGACCGGCGCCCGGATCTGCCCGCACTTCCCGGAGGACGGCGAGGACAGCTGTGTGCTGCCCGGCAGCGGCCCCTACCGGGTGATCTCCCAGGTGGACTCCGCGGAGGGCGGCTTCCCGGCCGACTACACGGTCACCGCCCGCCGCCTGAACGACCCCCAGGGCTGCACCACCGCCTCCGTCCGCCCCTACGGCGCCCTGGACCCGCAGGACCTCACCGTCGGCGGCTGCTACACCTTCACCACCGACAAGGCCGGCCTGTACACCGTCCACTACGTGAACGAGGACCGCGCCACCGGCCCGGTCCAGGTCTACGGCACGGACGGCAGGACCGTGTGCCGCGCGGGCAACGAGCCGTGCCGGGTGCCCGCGGCCGGCACCTACACCGCGATCCCCGAGGGCTCCGCCCGCCAGCGCGTGGTCGTCCTCGACCGCGCCTCCGACGCGGGCTGCACGGCGACCGGATACGGCCTGCACCAGGGCGAGCTGAGCACGCCCGGCCAGTACGACTGCCTGACCCTGGCCGCCCCGCAGAACGCCCGCATCGCCGTCCTCAGGCCGCTCGCCTCCTCGGGTGTCGAGGCCGACCTGGAGGTCCTCGACCGGGACGGCACCGCCCAGTGCTCCGTGCAGGAGATCTCGGACGGCACCTGCGCACTCACCGGCACCGCGCCCTACCGGACGCTGGTGCACACCGAGAACCAGGCCGAGGGCGCGACCGGCCCCTACGCCCTCGCCCTGTACCGCACCGACGCCGCGGGCGACTGCCCCGTCCTGCCCGCCGGCAGCTTCACCGCCGACGGCGCCAAGGCCACCTTCGCCACCGGCGACGGCGTCTTCTCCCAGTGCCTGAGCATCCCGGCGGACGCCCACACCGGCACCGAACTCCTCCAGCTGACCGCCACCTCCGGCGACGTACCGGCGAGGTTCTCGGTGCTGGACTCCACCGGCAGGAAGGTCTGCGAGCGCTCCGCCGCCACCAACGGCTGGACGGTGTGCTCGCTCACCCCGGGCAAGGCCCACACCGTCCTGGTCACCGGCCGCGACCAGGCGGCCGCCTACACCCTGACCCGCCGGGACGTCACCGCCACCGCCGCCTCGGCGGGCTGCACGAGGACCGCGGCGGCCAAGGTCGGCGGCCCCTCGGTGAAGGGCACGGCCGGCGCCGCCGGCACCGTCGACTGCGTCCAGGTCACCACCCCGGCCGCCACCGACGTCGTCCACGTCAGCGCGCGGGACGCGCTGGGCACGGCGAACATCGCGGTGATCGGCGGTGACGGCAAGGTCGAGTGCTCCTACCGCAACAGCTCCTGCGCGGTCACCGGCTCCACCACCCACCAGGTGCTCGTCCAGACCCCGGCGGACCTGAAGTCCGCCCCCGAGTACCACCTGGACGCCCTGCGCATCGCGACCGCCGACGGCCCCGCACCCGAGTGCACCAGGGTCCCGTCCGTGTCGTACGGATACGGCCCGGTCACCGGCACCCTCGACGAGGCACACAGCGCCGTCTGCGCGGTGCTGCCCACGGCCGGCTTCGACCGTTTCTCCGCCGACATCAAGGACACCACCGGCGCGACCGCCAAGGCCGTACCGGCGCTGTACAACACGACGTCCTGGCGCAACGGCTGCACCCGCTACATCGGCGAGGACGGCGAGGGCTACGACTGCGCCACGCTCGGCTCGTCCACGGCGCTCACCCCGACCGTGTTCCTGCTCGGCCTCCCCGAGACCACGTCCGGCACCGCCTACATCGCCCGGCTGGCCTGCCAGTTCACCCTGTGCGGCACCGACAAGGTGAGCGTCACGGGGATCAGCCCGGCCGCCGGCGTGAGCGGTACGAAGGTCAAGGTCACGGTCACCGGTACGGCTCTCGGCCCGAACACGGAGGTGCGGCTGAGCCGGTCCGGCCAGACCGTCTCCGCGAAGGCCGACTCGGTCGCCGCCGACAACCGCTCGGTGACGGCGACCCTGGACCTGACCGGCGCGGCCGCGGGCGACTGGAACGTCAGCGTGTTCACCACCTGCTGCGAGTACCCGCTCGGCGGCTTCACGGTGACCCAGCCCCAGCTGACCGGCACGGCCGCACCGAAGATCACCGGCACCGCCAAGGTGGGCGCCAAGGTCGCGGCCACGACCGGGAGTTGGTCGGCAGCCCCGTCCTCCTACACGTACCAGTGGAAGGCCGACGGCAAGGCGATATCCGGCGCGACCGCCGCGTCGTACACCGTCCCGGCGGCCCTGCTCGGCAAGAAGCTCACCGTGACCGTGACGGCCGTCAAGAGCGGCTGGCTGAGCGGGTCGGCCACCTCCGCCGCGGTGACGGTCGCGAAGGGAGACGCGCCCAAGGCGACCAAGCAGCCGACGGTCAGCGGCACCGCCAAGGTCGGCAAGAAGCTGACGGCGGCGCACGGCACCTGGAGCCCGGCGGCGACCTCGTACGCGTACCAGTGGTACGCGAACGGCAAGGCGATCAGCGGGGCCACCAAGTCCACGCTGACCCTGAAGGCGGCCCAGAAGGGCAAGAAGATCACCGTGAAGGTCACGGCCCGCCGCACGGGCCACAAGGACGGCACGGCGACCAGCAAGCCGACGAAGACGGTCACCGCCTGACTGATGGGTCACACCTGCCGGGCCTGGAGATGCGCCCCATCACCCCACCGCACACGATGGGAAAGGGACCGCCCAGGCCCGGACGGGCAGGAGAGACCAGGTGAACGCTGAACGACTCCCGTCGGCGTGGCTCTTCCCCGAGACCACGGACACTCCACCGGCGATGACACCGGAATCCCACGTCGACGGCGTGGACAGGCCCTGTGAGTGCGGCCTTCTGCGGCAGATCGTCGAAGGCACCTCCGCCCCGGTCGTCATCGTCGACGAGCATCTGCGCTACACCTACGTCAACCCGGCCTGGACCGCCGTCACCGGGGTCCCCGCCGCCGACTGGGTCGGCAAGAAGTTCGGCTCGGTGCTGCCCGACGTCCAGACACCCGACGACGTCCTCATCGAGGTACTGGCGGACGGAAAGCCGCGTGAGGTGACCGTGACCGGGAAAACGCTGGTCCCCTCACCCGTGGGCCGCAGGATCTGGCGCTCGGTCTTCCACCGGCTGGAGTCCCACGGCCGGGTCATCGGCGTGTGCGGCATCGGCGTCGAGGTCAGCAACCTGCGCCAGTACCTCGACGACCTGGAGACCGCACACCAGCGGCTCGCCCTGCTGGACGCCGCGGCAACCCGGGTGGGTACGACCCTCGACGTCGAGACCACCTGCGCCGAACTGGCCGACTTCCTCTCCCCGTCGCTGGCCGACGTGGCCGCGGTGGGGATCGTCGAGGAGGAGTTCCTGGGAGCGCCCCCGCCGCCGCCCGGAGTGCTGCGGCTGCGGAAGATGAAGCTCACCGCGGCGCCGGAGGTGCAGCTGCACCTGCACGGACTCGGCGGCCCGCAACCCTACGTCGACCTTCCCCGGGGCGGGGTCACCCGCAACTGCATGGACAGCGGACGGCCGTGGCTGAGCAACATGGCCTCCGAGGAACTCCTGGAGAAGGTGAACCCCGATCCCGAATACGTGAAGATCTTCCGCACCGCCGGCATGCACTCGGTCCTGATCGTGCCGCTGCCCACGGCCGGCCGCAGCGTCGGCACCGTGATGCTGCTGCGCGGCGGCGACTCCGCCCCCTTCAGCGAGGACGACGTCCTCACCGCCCAGGGCGTCGCCGCCCGCGCGGCCACCTCCATCGACAGCGCCCGCCGCTACACCGGGGAGCACACGATGACCCTGGAGCTCCAGCGCGCCCTGCTCTCCGAGCCGGACCGCCCGCACCCCAGCGTCGAGGTGGCCACCCGCTATCTGCCCTCCGGTCGCAGCGCGCTGGTCGGCGGCGACTGGTACGACTCGGTCGCCCTGCCGGGCGGCCGCACCCTGCTGGTCATGGGCGACGTGATGGGGCACGGCTTCCAGGCCGCGGTGGCGATGAGCCAGTACCGCTCCGTGCTGCGCACCGTGGCCGCCTCCGGTCTGCCCGTCGACGAGATGCTGGGCGAGGCGGACCGCCGGGCCGCCCGGATCGGCCTCGACCGGGTCGCCACCTGCCTGCTCGTCCTCGTCGACCCCGAGCACGGCACCTGTACCGCGTCCACGGCCGGCCATCTGCCACCCGTCGTCCTCCGCCCGGACGGCAGCGCCGAGGTCCTGGACCTCACCGCCGGACCGCCTCTCGGCACGGAGCTCGGCGACTACGAGATGACAACGTTCTCCCTGGAGCCGGACGCGGTCCTGCTGCTCTACACCGACGGCCTGGTGGAACAGCGCGGCGCGGACATCGACGACGCGATCCGCGGACTCACCGAACTGAGCCTGCCGGCGGACGGCTCCCTGGAGCACCTGGTCGACACCCTGCTGACCCAGCTGACCAGCGGAATCTGCGAGGACGACATCGCACTCCTCGCGGCACGGCAGCGCTGCGAGAACGAATAGAGAGCCTCCTGGGGGGATCATGCGGTTGCCGGTCGCCGGGTTCCAGTGTTTCCGCCTCGCGACGCGTCAGAGGTGTATCAGAACGTGCGCTTTGCGCACTCTGGGACACTGTTCCAGGCGGTCACGGCGGTTGACATGATCACCACTGCTCGGGCCTCAGCGATCTCCGAACGCATGCGGTCGAGCAGCGAATTCACGTCGCCGGTCCTCTGGGTCGCCTCCCTCGCCGGGATGCCGGTACGGATCCGCCATGGACAAAGCATCCGGCACGTGGCAAGTCGTAGGTGACCGGTCGGCGTGGCGCCCATCTACAGACAGGTACGGGTGAGCCAGTCGTCGGAACTGTACGTATCCCTGGCTGGATCCGGCACCGTGGCGGGCTGTACCTCCACCAGTTGCTCCGGCCGAATGCGCTCCGGCAACTTACCGAACCAGGGACGCTGCCCGGTATCGGCGGCATCCGAGAAGCCTGTCTTCTCAGGTGTCATTTCGTCCTCCTCAGTTGTGAGACACCGCGGCTCGGCGCCGGGCAGCCTGGTGGGCTTCGCCTTCCTTGTCGGACGACTTGTACCGCAGCAGAAGCGACACGGCTGGTCAGAATCGGTCGACGTCGAGAATGGCTCGGGCGAATGCTTCGGGGGCTTCCTGCGGCACGTTGTGGCCGATCCCCTTGAGCGTCCGGTGGTCATAGGGGCCCGTGAACTTGCCCCGGTATGCCGCGCCGTCGCCGGCCGGGGTGAAGGGATCCAGCTCCCCGTCGAGAGTGATGGTCGGCACCCCGATGGCTGGCGCAGCCGCGAGGCGTGCCTCAATACCGTCGTAGCGGGGGTCGCCCTCGGCCAGGCCCAGCCGCCAGCGGTAGTTGTGGATCACGATGGGGACGTAGTCCTCGTTGTTGAATGCCGCCGCCGTGCGGTCGAAGGTGGCGTCGTCGAAGTTCCACGACGGGGAGACGTTGTGCCAGATGAGCTTCGCGAAATCGTGCCGGTACTTCTCAAAGCCCAGCGCGCCACGCTCGGTCGCGAAGTAGTACTGGTACCACCATGCCCACTCGGCCGCAGGCGGCAGCGGCAGCGGCAGCTTGTTCTTCTCCCGGTTGGTGATCAGGTAACCGGTCACGGAGACCAGAGCACTGCACCGCTTCGGCCAGAGGGCGGCGATGACGTCGGCGGTCCGCGCCCCCCAGTCGAAGCCTCCGAACACGGCCTTCTTGATCCTCAAGGCATCCATCAGGGCGATGATGTCGTAGGCGATCACCGACTGTTGCGCGTTGCGGAACGTGGTCGACGAGAGGAAGGTCGTGGTGCCGTGTCCGCGCAGGTAGGGAACGATGACTCGGTAGCCCCGGGCCGCCAGCAGGGGCGCGACATCCACGTAGCTGTGGATGTCGTACGGCCACCCGTGCAGCAGGATGACGGCTGGTCCGTCGGCCGGGCCGGCCTCGGCGTAGCCGACGCTGAGCTCGCCCGCCCTGACCTGCCTCAGCATCGGGAAGGACCTGTCGCCCGAGTCCGGCGGCAGCGCCGTCGCCGCCTTTTCGGCGCCGGGCCCGGAGGACGAGGACGCCGCAGCCGCGGGGCCGCTCAGGCCGACCAGTGATGCCGCAGCCGTTCCCGCCGCGCCCGCGCCGATGACCTTGCCGAAGGTACGCCTGTCGATCATCTGTGAACCGTTCTGTCCGTGTCGGCCGGCCGGCGCTTCGCGCCCGACCGAGGTCTCCCACCAGCCATCGTGATGCTCCGACACCCTTCGGGGCCTCAGTGTCCGTCCGCAGTCGTCCTTCGGGTTTCCCGCACCCGCCGCTTCGGCATCCGCCACTTCGGCACCCCGCTTCAGGGTTCACCCGATCGCTCCGCCCATCCCCGGAGCCCGGGCCGACCGGCCTCACGCAGTACCTTTGCTCCCATGAATGCCAACCGCGCCGAGCCGGGGGTGGAGGCTGTGCCGGGGGTGGAGGCTGTGCGGGGGGGGTGGAGGCTGTGTCACGTCTCAGCGTGGTGATCGCCGATGATCACCCCGTGGTCCGTGCGGGCATGCGCGCGCTGTTGTCCCGGGACGAGTCCTTCGAGATCGTCGCCGAGAGCTCGACGGTCCCGGAGACCGTGCAGGCCGTGGCGGAGGAGCAGCCGTCCGTGCTGGTCCTGGACCTCACCATGGCGGGACAATCCAGCCTACCCTCGATCCCCGACCTGCTCGCGGCGTCACCCGGTACCCGCATTCTGATCCTCACGATGCAGGAGGATCCCGCATTCGCCCGCGCGGCCCTGCGGATCGGAGCGGCCGGATATCTGCTCAAGGAGGCGGCGGCGGAGGAACTGGTCGGTGCGGCTCGCCAGGTCGCTCAGGGAGCCACATACCTCCAACCTGCCATGGGCGCCCGACTGGCCATCGCGGACGCCGGCGCTCCCGGTGCCGTTGCGGATGTCTCTCTGACAGCGCGCGAGCTTCGGGTTCTCTCGCTGCTCGCCCTGGGCCACACCAACCAGGAGGTCGCGAAACGTCTCTACGTTTCCGTTCGGACGGTGGAGACCCACCGCGCCAGGATTCGGGACAAGCTCGGGACCGAGACACGGGCGGAACTCATCGCCGCCGCTCGCGAGCGCGGACTGCTGGGATGAACAGCAGGCCACGGGCCAAGGCCGGCCCGGTCATGGAGGCCGCCGGCGCCACGCTGCTCGTCATCGCCTTCGCGGTCGAGGTCCTCCAGCAGCAGCCTCGCTGGGTGATGCGTTTCTCCCTCGGCGCCGCCGTCGCCCTCATCGTCGCGGCGGCACTGAGCAACGCCGTCCGGAGGGCATGGCTGGCGGCGCTGTGCGGGCTCGCACTCATACTCGCCGTGTCACAGCTGGTTCGCATGACCAAGGAGCCGCTTTTCAACGGCCTGAACATCGTGCCTCTCCTGCTGATCGGCTGCGCCGTCATGCTCGGCCGCAGTGCGGTAGCGCGCCGCCGTGATCTCGCGCGGGAACGGGCTCACGCCCGTAGCGACGGCGAAGAACGAGAACGGCGGCGCTGGGCCCGTGAGTTGCACGATGAGACCCTTCAAGAACTGGCCGCTGTTCAGATCGTTCTGTCCGCCGCCGCCGGCACGGCCCAGTCCGCCGCCATGAACGAGGCCATCGACCAGGCACAGAGCTTGATCGCGAACCAGATCACATCCCTGCGGCACCTGATCGTGGAAATGCGGCCTCTCGCCCTCGATCAGCTCGGACTCGCGCCCGCTCTTGAGACGTTGTGCCAACGCACCGAGGACACCTTCGGACTGAACGTCGAGCTGCGCGTCGGAGCGGAGTGGCACGGGCTTGAGGACGAACTGTCGCCGGAGGCCCAGGCCCACGTCTACCGCATCGTGCAGGAAGCCGTGAACAACGCGGTCAAACACGCTCAGGCGAGCCACCTTCTCGTGGAACTCGACAGCGACGACCACGCGATCAGTGTGGCGGTCAGGGACAACGGCCGCGGGATGGACCAGCCACCTTCCACACCGGTCAACCCGTCCGCGCTCCGCACGGTGACCTCCACAGGAACCGGGCTGTCGGCCATGCACGAGCGCGGCCACCTGCTGGACGGGCACCTCCACGTCGGTTCCGCCCCAGGTGAGGGAACCTGCGTCACCCTGCTGATACCCCGCCATGCCAAGCGACGTTCCAGGCGGTAGGCATGCCCTGGAGTATCCGAACGCAGACGTGCCCCCGGGGCGGGCAGGGAATCCCGATTCCAGCACGGTAGGCGTGTTGGCGGGACCGGGTAACGCCACGGACCCGAGTACCGCCCGAGTTGAACGCCGCCTCCGAGATCCCCGCCCTCCATGGGCTCGGTCGGAGACTGCGTGGACAACGCACTGACGCAGTCCTTCTGCGCCTGTTTGCACGTCGAGCTGCTCAACCGACGACACGCCGGGATCGAGCCGGACTCCCCAGACGCCCGACCCTTCGTCGACGGGCTCGTCCGCGCCTACACGGAGTTCGCCAACCGTGAGGACGACCCGTAGTCCCGCTCCTGGCGGCTGCGGCGGCTGGAGGACGGCCACGACCCGCGCGTCGGGCGGTACTGGCTGCTCCTCGGCGTGATCAGCGGCCGACCCGCCGCCCCAACCCGAAACTCGGCGAAACCTCACAGAACACCCGCACATCTCCCCCCGATTCCCCCTCGTGCGGATCTGTGTGGACACGTCAAGTACATGTATGCGATCTTGGCGGCTGCGCCGGAGTGGGAACAAGTGTTCACCAGAACTTCGGTGTGTTTTTGTACGGCATTCCAAAGGAGTACCTGATGCACGTCAAGCAGCTTTTCGCAGCCGCACTGATCGTCGGTGGCGGGGCAGCCATTGCGACCCCGGCCGCGGCGGCCGAGATCCACGTCTCGATGGATGGCGCCGGCTACGCCGACACCTACTACAACCGGGCGGTTGCTCAGGTCTGCGACTCTTCGACGGACAACCACTCCGTCGCGGTGCAGTACTACCGTTCCGCCAGCTCCAGCACCCTGCGCACGATCTGGGTGAAGACCGGCTCATACACGTGCAACTCGAGCGACACCGGCAGCTCGATCCTGAAGGCCCGCATCGAGGAGCAGGAGCTGACGGGCGCCGACAAGTACAGCGCCTGGGTTAGCTGAGTACGAGCCAGAAGCGACAACACGGACTTAACGGTCTCATGCCCGCATCCCCCGGAGCCTGCAGCTCTCCGGGGGATGCGGTGCTGTTCCCCCTTCCCCAGAAAGCGCCAATGATTCCCGCAACCTCCTTCCCGGGCCCTTCGGCACCGACGACCCAACGCGTCCTGAAAGCGGTTGGTCTGCAGTACGAGATCCCCGGTCGCACTCTGCTCGACTCGGCTGAGCTCACGATCCGGGCGGGCGAGTCCGTCGCCATCACCGGCCCGTCCGGGAGCGGCAAATCCACCCTCCTCGCGTGCCTGCTCGGGCTGGTCAGGCCAAGGGCTGGTCAGATCGAGATCGCAGGCAAGGACATCACACGCCTGAGCACTGGAAAGCTGGCGCGTCATCGCCGCGACACCATCGGCATGGTCTTTCAGTTCGCCGAACTGCTCAACGAACTCTCCCCTGTGGAGAACGTCGCCCTGGCTGCCCTTCTCAAGGGCGGTGACAGACGGGCCGCATACCAGCGCGCGGAAGAGCTGCTGACAGAGCTGGGCGTCCCCGTGTACCACTGCGACACCGCGGACCTGTCCGGAGGTGAACGGCAACGAACGGCGCTCGCTCGTGCCCTGATCAACGAGCCGGCCTTGCTCCTCGCCGATGAACCAACTGGAGCGCTGGACGAGGACAATCGGGAGAGCGTGGCCGACCTCCTCTTTTCCCTCCCGCCGCGGTGGAACTGCGGGCTCCTCGTGGTCACTCACGATGCCTCGGTGGCAGCGCGAGCGGACAGGCAGCTGGAACTGCGACACGGGCAACTGCTGCCTCAGGGCGGGGCTGTAGCGTAATGAGGCGACACAAAGCGGCTCGCACCTCCACCGGACTGACGAACGCCCTGCTGCGCATCGGCCGCAGCGCCGCACTGGGTACGGAGAGCGGACGGCTCCGCCTGGTCGCCCTCTGCGCCGCCACTTTCGCGGTCGCTGTCTCCTTGGCCGCATACGTCGTAGTCGTCGCCACCTACGAAGGACGCGACACCGTTCAAGCGGCTCGCAGTCCGCAGGTGGTGTCCGAGTCACACAAAGCCGAGGCGATCGCACGCTGGCAGGAGTCGTTCGACACCATCGGGGGCGAACAGTACTCCGTCATCTACGTGGAGCCCCTCACCGAGAACGCCACACCGCCGCCAGGCCTCCGTTCCTGGCCCGCACCCGGGCACTCCGCCGTCTCCTACGGTGCTCTTGCGGCCGGTGCCGACGAGGAGATCGCCACCCGCTTCGGTTCGATGGACGTGCCGTTCGAGGCCGACGGCCTGGCAAGTACCGCCGAACACCTGATTTATGTGCGGCCAACCGGTCACGTGAAAGAAGGGTTGTACGTCAAGGGGTGGGGAAACGCCGCCGGAATGCTCTTCGGCGAGCCGGCGTCCGTCCAACCGGCCACGGGCTTCTACGTCCTGATCGCCGCGACGTGGCTCACTCCCGCCCTGTGCCTCACCGTCATCGCCGCTCGCACCGGGTCGGCAGCCCGGGACCGACGGCAGGCCGTGCTGCATGCCCTGGGTATGGGACGCCGCCACCGGCTGCTGATCGACCTCGGAGAAGCCGGCCCCCCCGTCCTTGTCGGCAGCGCCCTCGCCTGCCTGGCCTTGTGGATCTACCAAGGAACGAACTGGCCTCTCCCCGGCGTCGACTACGTCATGACCGCAGGCTATGTGCAGAAGCATGCAACCTCGCTCTACACCTGTGCCATCGCCGCGGCAGTCGTCGTCACAGCCGTGGCCCTGACCGTGCAGCCTCGAATGTCGGTGTCACCTCATGTGCGGCCGGTCGCACGGGACCGCCGGTCGCTCCTGCGCACCGCGGCGTGGCTGTGTCCACTCGCTCTGGGCGTCGCCTTCTACGGTCCCGGGCTGCTCGGGTTCGACGACAACGAGTTCCTCTTCCTGGTGCCCTACACCGTGGGTGCGTTGCTCGCACTGTGCTCACTGCCCTCAGCACTGGCGCTGTTCACCGCTCGCTGCGGAAAGGCGCTGGCCGCGTGGGGTCGCCGGTCCTCCAGCGCTTCCTCATTGCTGGCCGGACGCTGGCTGGCGACCAAGCCGGCGGCTCTCGCCCGAGTCATCGTCAGCGTCGTCATGGTCCTGGGCGTCTCCGCCCAGTTGTACACCTGGAACAACAGAGTCAGTCCCAGCGAAGCCGGCGCACGTCAGGTGCAGCAGGTGCTGTCGGACTCGGTCATCAAGGTCCAGGGGGTCGACAGGAACTCTGCCCAGCGACTCCGTTCCTTCGTCGACTCGTTGCCTGACGGACTCGCCGAACTGGCGGTGTATGAGCCCAGCTCCCCGGTGGCCGGACAGCTGACCATGCAGATCAGTGGCTCGCGGGCGGCACTGCAGCAGGCGGGCCTCCCGCTGCCCGGAGCTCGACGACAGGTGAGCGTCACCACGGCCAACACGACGTCGGCGCGAGGACGTGCCCTGGCCTCCGTCACCACCTCGGGCCGCCCGGCCGACGTGGCGACGACCGTGGGCCCGGTGACGTCCCCGAACGGGCTCGCCTGGGTGTACATCGTCGCCCAGCCCGGACAGAAAGTGTCCGGACCTGAGATCAAGCGACTGGCCAATGCTCACCTACTGCCCGGATGGACCGCGGACCCCCCGGGGACCGAATGGACATCAGGTCTCGCTCTCTACCAGAAGCAGGGCTGGTGGCTGCCTCTTTTCGCACTGGGTACCGTCATGTTGCTGGCGTTCACGACCTGTCTCGCGAGCATGGCCGAGTTCCTTCGATTCGGCCGGTCCATGGCACCGGTAGTGGTGATTGCGGGCAGCCGACGAGTATTCGTCCGAACGACCCTCCTGGTTTTCCTCGGCGGCTTTACGATCGCCGTAGCGGCCGGCGCGGGTTTTGCGCTTCTCCTCACGTTGCCCATGCTGAAGCCGCCGATCAACGCGCAGGGCGTTCCTCTGCCCCTGGCGGGCGTGGCGGTTTCCATCGTCATGGCGATCGCCTGCGTGATAACAGGCTGGTCCATATGGATCACGCTTCGCGAGACAGCACGGTGGCGGCCTGCAGGGGAATAGCGGACTGCAGGGTCACGGGCCGGCACGTCCGCGACGGGTGGGAGGTCGAAGCGTCCGAGCCGAAGACCGACAGCGGCTTCCGCCTCGTGGCCCCGAAGATCACCTCGGACACGCTCGGGGACAGCGACACCCGGATCACCCGGGACATCCACCCGAGCGTCCTCCCTCACGTCGGCAACCGACCCGCTGCGTTCTCGACAGGTGACGCGAGCTGGCACATACGCCATAAGGCCAGGTCACAGGCTATGTGACCTGGCCTCGCCAGAGCCCCCTGTCGGATTCGAACCGACGACCTTCGCTTTACAAGAGCGGCGCTCTGACCAGCTGAGCTAAGGAGGCGTGCAGGCATCCCGGATGCGTGCCAATGCAGTGTACCCAGCTCCCGAGCCGGCCCTGTCGAAAATTTCCGCGAAGTTCACAGGGGTCCAGGTACTGACATACGGGGTGAACGCCGGGTACCGTCCAGAGCCAGTTCACTCACGTGGACTACACCAACCACCTTCCTACAACGGATCGTCCGGCACGTTCCTGCCGGTAGAAGGGGGCCTCTGAGCCATGGCCACTGTCACGTTCGACAAGGCGACCCGGATCTACCCGGGTTCCACCAAGCCCGCCGTCGACGGCCTCGACATCGCGATCGAGGACGGCGAGTTCCTCGTCCTGGTCGGCCCGTCGGGTTGCGGCAAGTCCACCTCGCTGCGGATGCTCGCGGGCCTGGAGGACGTCAACGGCGGCGCCATCCGCATCGGCGACCGCGACGTCACGCACCTGCCGCCCAAGGACCGGGACATCGCCATGGTGTTCCAGAACTACGCCCTGTACCCGCACATGTCGGTCGCCGACAACATGGGCTTCGCGCTCAAGATCGCCGGCGTCAACAAGGCGGAGATCCGGCAGAAGGTCGAGGAGGCCGCGAAGATCCTCGACCTCACCGAGTACCTGGACCGCAAGCCGAAGGCCCTCTCCGGCGGTCAGCGCCAGCGTGTCGCGATGGGCCGCGCCATCGTGCGTGAGCCCCAGGTCTTCCTCATGGACGAGCCGCTGTCCAACCTGGACGCCAAGCTCCGTGTCTCGACCCGTACGCAGATCGCGTCCCTCCAGCGCCGCCTGGGCATCACCACCGTCTACGTCACCCACGACCAGGTCGAGGCCATGACGATGGGCGACCGGGTGGCCGTGCTCAAGGACGGTCTGCTCCAGCAGGTCGACTCGCCGCGCAACATGTACGACCGCCCGGCCAACCTCTTCGTCGCCGGCTTCATCGGCTCCCCCGCCATGAACCTGGTCGAGGTCCCGATCACCGACGGCGGTGTGAAGTTCGGCAACAGCGTTGTCCCGGTCAACCGCGAGGCCATCCAGGCCGCCACCGACAAGGGCGACCGCACGGTCACCGTCGGCGTCCGTCCCGAGCACTTCGACATCGTCGAGCACAACGGCGAGGCCGCCTCCGCCCTCTCCAAGGACACCGAGGACGCCCCGGCGGGCCTCGCGGTCTCCGTGAACGTCGTCGAGGAGCTCGGCGCCGACGGCTACGTCTACGGCAGCGCCAAGGTCGGCGACGACCTCAAGGACCTGGTCGTCCGCGTCAGCGGCCGCGCGGTCCCGGAGAAGGGCGCCACGCTGCACGTCGTGCCGCGGCCGGGCGAGACCCACGTGTTCTCGACCTCCACGGGCGAGCGTCTCTCCGACTGACCGGTCGATCCGGCTGGCCGATCTGGCGGTCCGACCCGACGGACCGACCGGCCCGACGGACCGATCCGGCTGGCCGATCTGACTGACCGATCCGAAGGACCGCGATCCGGCGGACCGATCAAGCAGAGAAACCTCTGACCAGGGTGAACTTCCCCAGGTTGACGGAAAGGGCCCCGCAGCCAGCTGCGGGGCCCTTTCCGTTGCCCCGATTTACCCCGGCAAGCGGGTGGTTTTCGAGCCGTGTACGTCAACCCCGTACCCGAAACAGGGCACTTCTCCATCCCCCGAACCGGTGACTAAATGTCGCCAAATCATTACCGCACGCTACCCTCACACGCGTGAAGCACTCCACCACCCCTCAGACGCGACGCGGCCATCGGGGCGGCCCTGCCCGCCGGATCGGCCGCACTCTCGCCCTCGTCCTGCCCGTCGTCCTGGTGCTCTCCGGGACCCTCGCCGTCACCCGCGTCAACTGGACGGGAAGCCCGCGGAACTCGGTGCTCACCGCGACCGACGTGACCGACGCCGACGTCTCCTCCAAGGCCGTCTCGCGGGCCCCCCAGGACGTCCTGCGCGAGCAGCTGATGACCGAGCTCCAGGACAAGAACCCGGGCCAGGTCCTCACCCACCTCCAGCAGGCGGTCAACGGCCATCCGTCGCTGGCCCAGCACTGCTCGTCCATCGCCCGCGCACTGGGCCGGGCCGCGGTGCGCATCTACGGCGCCTCGCGCGCCCAGTCGTACGCCCGCCCGGTGTGCGACACGTCCTTCGCGTCCGGCGTGCTGGCCGCGCACAGCTGAACACCGGCCGGTAAGCGGGTAACAGCTCCTTAAGGGCTGTCCTACGGCCGGAGGCCGAGCCCGGGGCGCGTCGTACAGTTCGGGGCATGACCCATCCGAACGCCGCGTTGCGCCCCACTCAAGCCGTGGTCCTGGCCGGTGGCCAGGGCTCACGGCTTCGTCCGTACACCGACGACCGGCCCAAGCCGATGGTCGAGATCCCTGGTACGGGCACGCCGATCATCGGCCACCAGTTGACCTGGCTCGCCGAGGAAGGCGTCACGGACGTGGTGGTCTCCTGCGGCCACCTCGCCGACGTCCTGCAGAAGTGGCTGGACTCGGCCGACCTGCCCCTCTCCGTCACCACGGTGGTGGAGAGCGAGCCGTTGGGCCGGGGCGGCGGCCTGCGGTACGCGGCCGCGCATCTGCCGCACACCGACCGGCCCTGGTACGCCACGAACGGCGACATCTGGACGCGGTTCTCGCTGCGCGACATGGCCGACTTCCACACGGAGCGCGACGCGGTGGCGACGCTCGCGCTCGCCCGCCCGCGGATCCCGTGGGGCGCGGTGCAGACGGACGGCTTCGGGCACATCACGGACTTCATCGAGGCGCCGCCGTCGACGTTCGAGATCAACGCGGGTGTGTACGTCTTCTCGCCCGAATTCGCCGAGATGCTTCCCGAGCGGGGAGACCACGAGCGGACGACCTTCCCGCACCTCGCCCGGAGCCGGCGGCTGGCCGGGTTCCCGATTCCGCAGGGGGCGTACTGGCGGGCGATCGACACGGCGAAGGACCTGACGGAGGCGGCGAAGGAACTGGCGGCGCTGGGTCGCTAGACCGAGAAGGGCTACGGCCGTTCCTCCCGGTCACCCTCCTTGTTTCTTTCCTCATGTTCTTTCTTTCCTCATGGTGATGGGCCCCACGCCGCAGGGCGTGGGGCCCATCACCATGAGGTGGCCGTGCTAGCCCAGCAAGCCGCCCACCAGGCCCGGCTGGCCCGAGGACGTCGAGCCGCCGCCGGTGCTTCCGGTGCCGGTGCCCGTGCCGCCGGTCGGGGCTGAGCCGCCCGTGGTGGAGCCGCCGGACGTGGGGCCGGCTGTCGTCGGTGCGGGCGCGGTGTGCTGCGGCGGGGCCTGGCCCGTCGTGCCCTGGGTCTGGCTGGGGGTCGTGCTGGTGGCGCCGCTCGTGGTGCGGTCGGCGCCCGGGGTCGTCGCCGCCCCGGAGGGGCTCGCGCCGGCCGTGGCGCCCCCGGAGGGCGACGCGGGAGCCGACGGGGTCTTCGCGTGGCTCCTGGCCGATTCGCCGGGCAGCGGGGAGCCCGGGAGGTTGTTGCGGGGGGCCTCGCCGGGGCCGGGGACGACCACGCGGCTGGAGTCGCGGACCGCGCCGCCCAGGAGGGAGCCGACGAGGAGGGTGAGGCCGATGGTGATGGCGGTGATCAGGGCGCCGCGGCGGAGCACGTAGGCGCGCAGGTCCCAGATGTCGGAGTGCGGGCCCAGGCGTCGCCAGGCGCTGCCCGCGAGGCGGCCGTCGACGGAGTAGACGGGGGCGCCGGCGATGATCAGTGGGGACCAGGCGGCGAGATAGATGATGTCGGGGGCGTCGTACGCGGGGACGGTCTTCCAGCTGACGGTGACGATGAGCGCGGCGGAGAGCAGCGCGCCGACCACCGCGGCCACCCGCTGCCAGCAGCCGAGGACGGTCAGCACGCCGACGATCACCTGGAAGAAGGCGATGACCAGGCCGGAGCCGACCGGGTGCTGGAGGGCGAACTGACGCAGCGGCTCGGCGACATCCCAGGGGTGCAGCGTGTTGAGCCAGGTGACCATGGAGCCGCGCTTGCCGCCGTCGAAGTAGACGGGGTCGCACAGCTTGCCCATGCCGGCGTAGATGGAGATGAAGCCGAGGAAGATCCGGAGCGGGAGCAGGACCACGCCCAGGTTCATCCGGCGGCCGGGGTAGTAGGCGTGCCGGGCCGGGTCGTCGCCGTGCCGCCTGGTCGACGACGGCTCCTCGAAGTCCTCGAACTCGTCGTCGGCGTAAGCCGGTTCGTCGTAGGCCGGTTCGTCGTAGGCGCTGCCCGTCGTCCGCATGGGCGGCAGCAGCCGGGACTCGCCCGAGGCCGGGGAGCGCGGATGGCCGACCAGCGGGGTCTCGACGGTCCGATCCAGGTCGCCGTAGCCGTCGTCGACGCGCGGGATGACCTGGGTCGCGCCGGCCGGTTCGACAAATTCCTCGGCGTACCGGACGCTGCCGCCGCGGACGGCCTGGAGCAGCCGGTGGGCTCCGGTGTCGTCGGGCGCGGACTTGCCGCTCCACACGAGCGGGCGGCGACGGCCGGACGCCGCCCCCGCTCTGCCCGCCGGGCCGGCGACCGGAATGCGCGCGGTGTCCTCGGTGGCGCTCAGGTGCCGTGCGACCCGGGGAGATTGGGCACGCCGTGTCGATACGCCCAACTGCACGCGGAAACTCGCGTGGTTGACGATGACCTGCGCCGGATCGCTCGGCACCTTCACCATGCTCAGCGCGGGAGCGTCGTCGGGCCCGGAAGTGAATCCGGAGCGGAATCCCGGCGAGCGGTCCCCCGTAGGTGTGCGGGGTGTTCTGGTGTCCACACTCATCTAACCGAGTGACGTGGAGTTAGGACACTGCTTTGACCGCCCCGAAGTGTCCGGACCCCGTCAAGGATGCGCAGGACGTCGGAATTACCCCGTGCAGGTGAGGTTACGGACGTTTGTTCAGCCCCGGCGGCGCGCCGCCGGGTACCGCCGCCGTCAGGCCCGCTGCCGGGCCGCCTCGTACAGCACGATCCCGGCCGCCACACCGGCGTTGAGCGACTCGGCACCACCCGGCATCGCGATCCGCACCCGGTAGTCGCAGGTTTCGCCGACCAGCCGGGACAGGCCCTTGCCCTCGCTGCCCACGACGATGACGACGGGGCCGGAGAGCGCCTCCAGGTCACCGATCTCGTGTTCGCCGTCGGCGGCCAGGCCGACGACCACGATGCCGGCCTTCTTGTACGCCTCCAGAGCCCGGGTGAGGTTCGTGGCACGGGCCACCGGCGTGCGGGCCGCCGTACCGGCCGACGTCTTCCAGGCGCCCGCGGTCATACCGGCCGCGCGCCGCTCGGGCACGACCACGCCATGGCCGCCGAAGGCGGAGACGGAGCGGACGACCGCGCCGAGGTTGCGCGGGTCGGTGACCCCGTCCAGGGCGACGATCAGCGGGTCCACGCCCTCGTCGTACGCGGCCTCCGCCAGGTCCTCGGGGTGCGCGTACTCGTACGGCGGCACCTGGAGGACCAGACCCTGGTGGTTGAGACCGTTCGTCATACGGTCCAGCTCGGGGCGCGGCGCCTCCATGAGGTTGATGCCACCGCGCTCGGCGGCGAGCTGGAGAGCCTCGCGGACGCGCTCGTCGTTGTCGATGAACTGCTGGACGTAGAGGGTCGACGCCGGAACGCCCTCGCGCAGCGCCTCGACGACCGGGTTACGGCCGACGACCAGCTCGGAGGTGCCCTTGCCGCCCCGGCCGCGCGGCGCGGGACGGCGAACCGTCTGCTTCGCCTTGGCGTTGGCGACGCGGTTCTTCTTGTGTCCCTTGCGCATCTCGGCGGGCGGGGTCGGTCCCTTGCCCTCCAGGCCTCGGCGCCGCTGGCCGCCACTGCCGACCTGCGCGCCCTTCTTGCCGGACATGCGACGGTTGTTGGCTGCCATGGGTTATCCGTCTCCGTGAGCTTCGTTTCGTACGTACGTCTTATGCAGTGTGCCGCCCGGGGGGCCGGGCGGCACAGTCGATCTTGCTTGACCGGTGGTCAGGACTTGAGGGTCCACCGCGGGCCCTGGGGGCTGTCCTCGATCGCGAGACCGGACTGGTTCAGCTGGTCGCGGATGGCGTCGGCGGTCGCCCAGTCCTTGCGGCCGCGGGCGGACTCGCGCTGGTCGAGGACGAGTCGTACGAGACTGTCGACGACCCCGTGCAGGTCCTCGCCCTTCTCGGCCCCGCCGGACCAGTGTGCGGCGAGCGGGTCGAGGCCGAGGACGCCGAGCATGGCACGGACCTCGGCGAGACGGGCGACGGCCGCTTCCTTGTCGTCGGCGGCCAGCGCGCTGTTTCCCTGCCGGACGGTGGTGTGCACGACGGCCAGCGCCTGCGGGACGCCCAGGTCGTCGTCCATCGCCTCCGCGAAGGCCGGCGGGACCTCGGACGAGGGCTCCACCGCTCCCCCGGCCAGCTCGACCACGCGCTGCACGAACCCCTCGATCCGGGCGAACGCGGCCTCGGCCTCGCGCAGCGACTCCTCGCTGTACTCGATCATCGAGCGGTAGTGGGGGGTGCCGAGGTAGTAGCGGAGCACGATCGGGCGCCACGCCTTGACCATCTCGGAGACGAGGACCGAGTTCCCGAGGGACTTCGACATCTTCTCGCCGCTCATGGTGACCCAGGCGTTGTGCACCCAGTACTGGGCGAAGTCGTCGCCGTAGGCCTTGGCCTGGGCGATCTCGTTCTCGTGGTGCGGGAAGATCAGGTCGAGGCCGCCGCCGTGGATGTCGAAGGCCTCGCCGAGGTACTTGTGGGCCATCGCCGAGCACTCCAGGTGCCAGCCGGGCCGGCCGCGGCCCCACGGCGTCTCCCAGCTGGGCTCGCCCGGCTTCACGGCCTTCCACAGCGCGAAGTCCCGCTGGTCCCGCTTGCCGGTCTCGCCCTCGCCCTCCGGCTGGCGGAGGTTGTCCAGCTCCTGGTTGGAGAGCTGGAGGTAGTCCGGGTAGGAGCGCACGTCGAAGTAGACGTTGCCGTCGGCCTCGTAGGCGTGTCCGCGCTCGATCAGCCCGCGCATCATCTCGATCATCTCCGGCACGTGCCCGGTCGCGCGGGGCTCGTACGTCGGCGGGAGGCACCCGAGCGCGGTGTAGCCGTCGTTGAACGCGCGCTCGTTCTCGTAGCCGATCGCCCACCAGGGGCGGCCCTGGTCGGCGGACTTGGCGATGATCTTGTCGTCGATGTCCGTGACGTTGCGGATGAACGTCACGGCGTAGCCGCGGTATTCGAACCAGCGGCGCATGATGTCGAAATTGAGGCCGGAGCGAATATGGCCGATGTGCGGTGCCGCCTGCACTGTGGCACCACAGAGGTAGATCGAGACACAGCCCGGGGCGAGCGGGGCGAAGTCACGGATCTGCCGGGCGTTGGTGTCGTACAGGCGAATCGTCACGGGACCTAGGGTAGTGGGCCGACGGGAGTGGGTGGGACCGGTATGTACAGCGCCGTGGTCGGGTGCGGGTACACCGTGGCTTGTCGCGCCCCGCGGCGGAGCCGCGAAATAGATACCGCCCGCTCCCCTTCAGTAGGACCGCTCACGTTCAGTAGGACCGCTCACGCCTGTTCGACGACCAACGCCGTTGCAACAGCCATAAGGCCTTCTCCTCTACCGGGAAATCCGAGACCGTCCGTCGTAGCCCCCGAAACGGAAACCGGAGCCCCCGCCGCCTCCGAAAGGATCTTCTCGGCCTCGGCCCTTCGCTTTCCGATCTTCGGGCGTGGGCCCACGACCTGCACGGCGACGTTCCCGATCAGGAATCCCGCGTCCCGGACGATGCGTGCGGCCTCCGCCAGGAGGGTCACGCCGGACGCGCCCGACCACTCCGGCCGCCCGGTGCCGAAGTGCTGACCCAGGTCGCCGAGGCCCGCCGCCGAGAACAGCGCGTTGCACGCGGCGTGCGCGACGACGTCCGCGTCGGAGTGGCCGGCCAGGCCCGGGCCCTCGCCCTCCCACTTCAGACCGGCGCACCACAGCTCGCGGCCCTCCTCGAAGGCGTGGATGTCGGTGCCGATGCCGACCCGGGGCAGGAGCGGCTGGTCAGAAGCCATCGTTCAGCCTCCTGCGGGCCAGGACCGCCTCCGCGAGGACCAGGTCGAGGGGGCGGGTGACCTTGAAGGCCTCCTCGTGGCCGGGGACGACCACGACCCGTTCGCCGAGCTGTTCGACCATGCTGGCGTCGTCGGTGACGTTGTCGGTGACCGTCTCGTGGGCGCGGACCAGCGTCCTGCGGTCGAAACCCTGCGGGGTCTGGACCGCGCGCAGGCGGGCGCGGTCCGGGGTGGCGAGGACCGGCTCGGGGTCGCCTTGGACCGTCGCCGGCTCGACCTCCTTGACCGTGTCGGCGAGCGGAAGGGCGGGGACGACCGCGGGGGCGCCGTCGCGGACCGCCTGGATCACGGCGTCGACGGTGTCGACGGGAACCAGCGGGCGGGCCGCGTCGTGGACGAGGACGATGTCGTAGTCGGGGGGCAGCGCGTCCAGGCCGAGCTTGACCGACTCCTGGCGGGAGTCGCCGCCCGGGACGACGAGGAAGTCGGTGCGGTCGGGCAGCGCGTGCGCGTCGAGGAGGGACTTGACCTCGGGCGCGCCGTCGGACGGGGCCACGACGACGACCAGGGAGACCGCGCGGGAGGCGGCGAGCGCGCGCACGGCGTGGATGAGCATGGGCGTGCCGTTCAGCGCGCGCAGCGCCTTGGGGGCGCCCGGACCGAGCCGTACGCCCCGGCCGGCGGCGGGAATCACGGCGGCGGTACGCAGTTCCGTACGCGGTTCCGTACGCGAAGGACGCGAATCGTCAGACATCGGTTCCTGTCAGGTTTGTGTGCGGGCCTGGCGTGGGTATGGCCTGGGAAGTGCCGGGCGCGACGCCTTGACCGGACCCTTCCGTGACACTGGTCGAGCCAGCAGCCCGGGCCCGGCACGCTCAGTATCGGGGGTCTCCGCCGGCGCGGGGGGTTCCGAGTGCGCGCGTTCCGGGCACGGACATGCCGCAGCGCCCGGCGACAGGGTGTGTCATCGGGCACCGCGGCATTCAGTGTGCGGAGTTTCGGTGGTGTGCCGAGCTGGACGGCGTCAGGACGCGAGGACCTCGTCGAGCAGGGCCTCGGCCTTGTCCTCGTTTGTGTTCTCCGCGAGAGCGAGCTCGCTCACCAGGATCTGGCGGGCCTTGGCGAGCATGCGCTTCTCACCGGCGGAGAGTCCGCGCTCGCGCTCACGACGCCACAGGTCACGCACGACTTCCGCGACCTTGATGACATCACCGGAGGCGAGCTTCTCCAGGTTTGCCTTGTAACGACGGGACCAGTTCGTGGGCTCCTCGGCGTACGGCGCGCGCAGCACCTCGAAGACCCGGTCCAGTCCGTCCTGACCGACCACATCACGCACGCCGACGAACTCCGCATTGTCCGCTGGCACACGTACCGTCAGGTCACCCTGGGCGACCTTCAGCACCAAGTAGGTCTTGTCCACGCCTTTGATCTGGCGAGTTTCGATAGCCTCGATCAGCGCGGCCCCGTGATGGGGATAGACCACGGTGTCGCCAACCTTGAACGTCATGTGACAGGTACCCCTTCCGTGGCTATCCAGGGTAACACGGAAACCGGCGGTTCTGAATGGCGTTTTCGCAGGTCAGGGCATATCTCGGGGCTTGACAACAGCAACAGGAACGTGCTTCGCGAGCCGTCCGGAAGCAGGTATTCGCAGGTCGGAGCGGCTCTTCGGGCGAGGTGAAACGCGTACGTTACACACCTCCGGACACCCGCCCAAGTGGCCGAACGTCCCCATATGTCCACTTCCAAGCGTACGGCTTCCGCTACTCCGTTCGGCTGCCGATGCCGGATCGGAGGCGTTTCCGAAATTGATCACAGGCGTCCGACCGAACGGTACGTGATCAATTTCCCTGGCCGTCGCGCATTCCTTCACGGAAATTTTGCGCGCGGTGTTGCGAGCGAGTTATGTGAATGCCTGACGAGCGCCCCCCAAAGTGACCCGAGAGTCACTTGTGGAGCCGTGGGGGTACCGCTGCTCGAGAGAAGCGAGTGGCTTGGGGAGGGTCGGGTGCGGCCACGCGGGAACGGCTCGGTAACCTAAGGCCGCTGACAGACACTTAGGGCGGCTTTATAGGGGGCCGCCCGCGCGTTCAAGGAGTAGCCGCCGCCGTGAGCAGCAGCCTTCGACGCGGCGCCCTCGCCGCCTCCGCCATCGCCTTCTCCGTCGCATCGCTCGCCGCGTGCGGTGCCGGCAACAACTCCCAGACGCTGGAGATCAAGCCGGACAACGCCGCGACAAGTGTGGGTGACATCAAGGTCCAGAACGCGACCGTGATCACCCAGCCCGACCTCACCTCGACCGGCCCGGCCGTGGTCTCCGCGACCATCTTCAACACCGGCACCGAGCCGGAGACGCTCCAGTCGATCGTCGTCGCCGGCACCAACAAGACCGCCGAGCTGCACGCCACCAAGTCCCAGCCGCTGACCATCCCGGGCGGCGGCCGGCTGATCCTGGGCGGCAAGGGCAACGCCTCCGCGGTGCTGGGCAGCAGCCGCGAGGCGGTCAAGGACGGCAACGCGCAGAAGGTCACGTTCACCTTCAGCAAGACGGGTGACGTGAGCCTGCGCGCGTTCGTCGTGCCCGCCGAGAGCTTCTTCACGGGCTGGGGCCCGAGCGCGGTCCCGTCGGCCTCCGCGTCCTCGTCCGCCTCCTCCTCGACCTCCGGCTCTCCGGCGGCGGGCGCCACGGCGAGCGAGAGCGCCAAGGGCAAGAACAAGGCGTCCGAGAGCGCCACCCCGAGCGACTCGGCGTCGGAGTCGGCGAACGCGGGCTGAGCGACGGCCTGAAACAGCGAGGGCGGGAACCTTGGTTATCGGTTCCCGCCCTTGGCATGCCGAGCGTCACGGCTCAAACTTTTGGTGCACCCTCAAGGGGATTCCTGCTTCACAGCATCGCGCCCGCCCGGATTGCTCCGGGTCTTACCAACGCTCCACAGGCGTTTAGCCTCTCCGTCCACCCGACGGCGAGGGTTGCTCATCGTAGTCGATCGGCGACTTAGGGTTCAAACTTGTAGCCGAGACCGCGGACCGTCACCAGGTAGCGCGGGGCGCCCGGGTCCGGCTCGATCTTGGCGCGCAGGCGCTTGACGTGGACGTCGAGGGTCTTGGTGTCACCGACGTAGTCGGCGCCCCAGACCCGGTCGATGAGCTGCATACGGGTGAGGACACGGCCGGCGTTGCGCAGCAGCATCTCCAGCAGGTCGAACTCCTTGAGCGGGAGGTCGACCTTGGAGCCGGAGACCGTCACCACGTGGCGGTCGACGTCCATGCGGACCGGGCCGGCCTCCAGGGCGGCCGGGGTGACCTCCTCCGGCTCCCCGCGACGACGCAGGACGGCCCGGATACGGGCGACCAGCTCGCGGGAGGAGAAGGGCTTGGTGACATAGTCGTCGGCTCCTATTTCGAGCCCGACAACCTTGTCGATCTCGCTGTCCTTGGCCGTCACCATGATGACGGGGACGTTGGACCGGCCGCGCAGCTGGCGGCAGACCTCGGTACCCGGCAGGCCGGGCAGCATCAGGTCGAGGAGAACGAGGTCGGCGCCGTTGCGCTCGAACTCGTCGAGTCCGTCGGGGCCGGTGGCGGCCACGGCGACCTCGAAGCCCTCCTTGCGGAGCATGTACGACAGGGCGTCGGAGAAGGACTCCTCGTCCTCGACGACGAGCACTCGGGTCACGGAAGGACCTCCGGGGCGGGAAGCGGTTCGTACGGGGATGACTCGCTGGTGGACCGATCGGCCTCGTCATCGAGGTCGGGGTCGGGGTGCTGCGAGGCGCGGTCGCGGGCCGCGCCCGCCTCCGGCAGCCTGACAGTGAACGTGGAGCCCTGGTTCTCGGCGCTCCACACCGTGACCTCCCCGCCGTGCGAGGCGACCACGTGTTTGACGATGGCGAGACCGAGACCGGTACCGCCGGTGGCCCGCGAGCGGGCCGGGTCGACGCGGTAGAACCGCTCGAAGATGCGCTCCTTGTCCCTGTCGGTGATGCCGATGCCCTGGTCGGTCACGGCAAGTTCGATCATGTCGCCGCCGGGTGCGCTGAGCCGGCGGGCGGCTATCCCGACCCGGGTGCGGGCCGGCGAGTAGTTCACGGCGTTCTCGACCAGGTTGCCGAGGGCGGCGGCCAGCTGGCCGCGGTTGCCCCAGACGTGCAGGTCGGCGGTGCCGCCGGCGGCCATGGTGATCTGCTTGGTGCCGGCCTGGTGCCGGCACCGGTCGATCGCCTCGGCGACGAGTTCGTCCACCCGGACGGGCTCGGCGTCCTCCAGCGGATCGTCGTTCTGCACTCTCGACAGATCGATGAGCTCCTGGACCAGGTTGGTCAGGCGCGTGGCCTCGATCTGCATACGACCGGCGAAGCGCTGCACGGCCTCCGGATCGTCCGAGGCGTCCATGACGGCCTCGGAGAGGAGGGAGAGTGCGCCGACCGGGGTCTTGAGCTCGTGGCTGACATTCGCCACGAAGTCGCGTCGTACCGCCTCGATCCTACGGGCCTCGGTGAGGTCCTCGACGAGGAGCAGCACGAGCCGGGAGCCGAGGGGCGCCACCCGGGCGGATACGGCGAGCGCCTCTCCGCGTCCGGTGCCGCGCCGGGGCAGGTCCAGCTCGACCTGGCGTATTTCGCCGTCGCGCCGGGTGTCCCGGGCCATCTGGAGCATCGGTTCGACGGCGAGCTTGCCGCCGCGCACCAGTCCGAGGGCGTACGCCGCCGAGCTCGCCTTGACCACGATGTCGCCCTCGTCGAGGACGACCGCGGAGGAGCGCAGCACGCTCAGTACGGTGTCCACGCCCGGGGGCAGCACGGGGTCGGTGTGCAGAGAAGTCCTGGTCGGTCGCTTCTGGTCGCGTTCGCTCCAGCGGAACGCCAGCATGGCGATGACACCGGTAAGTACCCCGGCGATCGCTGCCGCTGCGGCGACCGCCGCGTTCACGTCCATGCAAACAGGTTAAGCAGGGGGTACGACATCCCCACAGTCCGCGAGGTGTCAGCTCGAACACTCGTCGCCCAGAGTTCACCTTGGAGCCAGTATTGGTTCATTTGCGAGGGCAGAAACGGACGCGCGGGGACCAGAACATGGGAGCGTGGGGTGCGCAGCTGGTTTCGGCCACGGCCCCCAGCCTCCGGCCCCCTGGAACAAACGTACGAGAGGGAACCCTGATGCGGGACGCGTACCACGAGGAACTCGACTCGATCGGCGACAGCCTGGTCGACATGGCCCGGCTGGTCGGATCGGCCATCGGGCGCGCCACGACGGCGATCCTCGACGGCGACCTCAAGCTCGCCGAGAGCGTCATCGAGGCCGACCAGAAGGTGGACGAGCTCCACCACGACCTGGAGGCGCGCGCGATAGCCCTGCTCGCCCGCCAGCAGCCGGTGGCGACCGACCTGCGGATCGTCGTCACCTCGCTGCGGATGTCCGCCGACCTGGAGCGCTCCGGCGACCTGGCGCAGCACGTGGCGAAGCTGGCCCGGCTCCGCTACCCGGGGAACGCCATCCCCCAGGACCTGCACGCGACCGTCCTGGAGATGGGGCAGCTCGCGCAGCGCCTGATGGCCAAGGCCGCCGAGGTCATCATCACCAAGGACGTCGACCTGGCCTTGCAGCTGGAGCAGGACGACGACGAGATGGACCTGCTGCACCGCACGATCTTCCAGCATCTGCTGGACGACCGCTGGAAGCACGGCATCGAGACGGCGGTCGACGTGACGCTGCTCGGCCGCTACTACGAGCGGTACGCCGACCACGCGGTCGCCGTCGCCAAGCGCGTGGTCTTCCTGGTCACCGGTGAGCACGCGGACGACCTGCAGCCGGACATCCAGCCGGTGACGGGCACCGAGGGGGCCTGACTCCGCCGCGTGGGTCTGCGGTCCGTCGGGTGGCTTGGGCTCGCGAGGTGGTGCGACGCGGGCGCTCGGGCGCCACTGTGCGCCGTTGATGCGCCCAGCGGAACAGGTATGGAATGGGCGGGGAATGGGCAAATGCACCACGCCCTACCTCTAGGGACCCCTAGGAGGGATCCATGGCCGAATCCCCCAGCACCACGCCCGACCCGACACAGCAGCGCGAGACCGAGCAGCCCGTCGAGATCAAGAACCTTCTGGTCATCGGCGCATGCGGGTGCGGCTCGGGCTGCGGCTGCGGCTGCCAGTCGGGCAGCCCCTGCCAGTGCGGCTGAGCCACCCGACGTACCCGTAAGGGCCCTCGACTTCGGTCGGGGGCCCTTTGCGGTCACGGTCAGGGTCCCTTTGCGGTCACGGTCAGGAGGCCTTCGCGGTCACGGTCAGGAGGCCTTCGCGGTCACGGTCACCAGGTTTGCGGTCAGGCCGGCAGGCCGGCGAGCCAGTCGACGAGCAGCCGGTTGATGTCGTCGGGCCGTTCCTGCTGGATCCAGTGCCCGCAGCCGTCGAGGAGGTGCGAGGAGACCAGGCCGGGCAGCGTGACCGGGTACGCCTCGATGGCCTCGGCCAGCCAGGTGGTGGAGGCGTCGAGGCTGCCGCCGACGAACAGGGAGGGCTGGGTGATCGGGGCACCGTCGTAGGCGGCGAGGTCCTCCCAGTCGCGGTCCATGTTCCGGTACCGGTTGAGCGCACCCGTGAGCCCGGTGCGCTCGAACTCCCCGACGTAGACGTCGAGGTCCCGCTCACCGAGCCAGCCGGGCAGCCGGCCGACGGGAAACCGGTCCCGCAGGGTGCCCCCCGCACCGACGAAGTGCGGGTCGGGAGCGTCGGGCCCGGGCATGGTGTCGCCGGAGAAGGCGGCGTAGAACCCCGCGAGCCACCCCCGTACATCGGGCTCGATCTCCCCCTCGGCCCGACCCGCCTCCTGAAAGTACGAGACGTAGAACTCCCCGCCCCCACCGCTGCCCATCCGCGCGAAGACGTCACTGGGCCGGGGGCCGCCGCGCGGGGCGTACGGCACGCTCAGCAGCCCCACGGCCCGGAAGACCTCGGGCCTGAGCAGCGCGGAGTTCGCGGCGACGGTGGAGCCCCAGTCATGGCCGACGACCACGGCCGACTCCTCGCCGAGCGCACGCACCACGGCGACGTTGTCCTCGACGAGCTCGCCCATCCGATAGGCGTCCGGCGCGACCGGCTTGCCGGAGCGCCCGTACCCCCGCACATCGATGGCGACGGCCCGGTATCCCGCCGCGGCGAGCACCGGCAACTGATGCCGCCAGGAGTACCAGCCCTCGGGAAAGCCGTGCACGAGCAGCACGAGGGGCCCGGTCCCCTGCTCGACAAGATGAATCCGCCGTCCACCACCGCAGACAACGCGATGCGTACCGTCCATGAGCCCTCCTCGGTCTCGGCCTGATCGCCTCACCAAGGATCATGCGAGCACCGGGCGCACGACCACGACCGCGTTTGCCGATCCGGCAACCCCACAAAGACCTCGTGACCGACGACCAACCTGGACGAGTACGGGATCGGCTGCTTCTCATGAGAACGGCGGTCGGCTGAGAACGGCGGCCCGCGCACCATCTGTGAAGCGCGCGCCGGAGCCGATGCGTGCCGGCTCCGGCGCGGAACGGTGACGGGTACTGCTACTGGTTGTTACTGGCTTACCGGCTTACCGCTTGCTTGTTACTGATTACTCGTTACTTGACGTCGACGAAGTCGCCCGCGGCCGACACGGCCGGGGTGGTGGTCGTACCGGCGAACGAGTAGCGCCAGTAGCCGTCGGTGGTCGCCTTGTAGGTCGTCCTGAGGTTGCCGTGGCTGTCCGTGGTGACGGTCTTGAGGGTCGTGTAGGTGCTGGTTCCCTTCTTGCGGAACTGCAGCTTGACCTTCTGCCCGGTGTAGCCGGCGTACTTGTGGGTGTCCCAGTTCGCCCGCGTGAGAGCGCCGGTGACGGTGAGGGTCTTGCCCTTCCTGACCGGCTCGGGCGCGGCGTTGGTGGTGAGCTTGGACAGACGGCGGACCGTGGGAGAGGCCTGCCCGGTCAGCTCGGCGGTGCCGATCTTGCTCACGTCGGCCGGGTCCGCGGGGTTCTGGCCGTTGAAGGCGACCGCCCAGGCCACTGCATGCCACTTGGCTCCGGCGTCGGCGTTGTGCAGGTCCGAGCGGGGGTAGATGTCGACCTTCCCCTTGCAGGACATGACGGTGACGACCTTCTCGTACGAGGACTCGGAGGAGGTCACGTCGCACGTCGCCGGCTGGTCGCCGTAGAGGTCGTTCGTCGGCTTGGTGGCGGAGCCACGGTAGAGGTCGAGGCCGACGTAGAAGTCCGATGCCGAGACGTCCACGTTGGTCGCGGTGAGAGTGAAGCTGTAGGGCACGTGTACGACGGCGTCCGTGCCCACGGTCACCGCGGACTTGCCGCTGTCGACCTTCACCTTGGAGAAGGTGACGGCCAGGGGGTAGGGCTGGTTGGCGGTCGCGGTGGTGGCCGTGAAGGCGGTGCGCGCGGTGCCGTCGGCGGACGCGTCGGCGAGCTGCCAGGGCCGTACGGAAGCCGGGGCGTCGGCGGCGGTGGCGACCGGAACGGCAACCCAGGTCAGCGCGGCGGCGCCGCAGGCGACGGCGAGGGCCGCGGTGGTGCGAATACGCATGCGTTCTCCGTGTCAGACGCGCCAGGAACGACAGCGGCAAACCGTCGTCCCCGACGCAGGCAATCCAGGGGCCGACCGGACCCGGTCGGCGTGGGTATGTGACTGAGACACGCCAATCCCCGGGAAGGTTGTGCTCGGGGACGGTGAACCGTCGACTGGCATACCTGGGAGTCCGGACGGCATCGCGAACTCGACGCCCTCAGTGGCGACGCCGAGGACTCTCACTGCGCCGGCGTACCGCCGTGCCGCCTCCGGGCGGCTGCATGACCGTGGAGCCGAGGTAGTTGACGGCGAGCAGGGCGACCTCAAGATCAGTATGTCCTGCCTGGACCGAGTGGCCCATGATCTTCTCGGCCTTGCGGATGCGGTAATGCACAGTGTTCTTGTGCAGGATTTCGCGGCTCGCAGTAGCGGTGTAATTGCATCCGGCCGCCAGGAAGTCATGCAGGGTCTCCCGCAACCGTGCGCACTGCTCGTCGTCAACGGCCAGCGGCCCGAGGATTCCGCCCACCCAGGTGCGCAGATCCGGGAGGTTCTTGCACATCAACGCGACCGGAGCGACCTGGGAGTACGCGGTGAACCGGCGGCCGGGACTCGCCGCCGTGGCAAGCTCCTGTGCGCGTAGCGCCTCCCTGTTCGTGCTGCGGAACCCCTCGATCCCGCGCTGCACGCTTCCGGCACACACCTGCACGGAGAATGCGCCGCTTTCGACCACACCGGCCAACCGTTCCCAGGAGACCTCGCTGTGCGAACCGAAGGGCAGCCAAGCCCAGGCCAGTCCTTCGTCTCGCGGTACGAACAGCGGCCTGGCGGGACAGTCGAGTTCTTCTGCGATCTCGTGGGTGAGCCGGTCGAGCCGGGCCAGCCCGGCGCCGTCACGCGTCAGCGCCGGCAGCCAGGCCGCCAACCCGAGGTGATTCTGTCGCAGGCGGTAGCCGAGAGCGGCCTCCGCCGAGTCGAGGTCCACCTCTTTCTCGGCGAGAACGTCTCGCACACGCGCGGTACGCACGGCGGTCTGGGCCAGCAGCCAGCGTTCTTGCTCCAGGTGATACACCTCGATGACATGCTCGGTGACGCTGTCGATGTAACCGAAGCTCACTTCCAGCATGCGCCGGTTGACGTCGGCGGAGACAACATCGTCGGCGCCCCGGCGAGCAAGCTCGTCCAGGCACCATTGCAGGAAACGCCAGTGCCCGATCCTGTAGGCCCGGATCAATGCACTGACAGGGATACCCCGCTGAGCCAATCTCCTGGCATGCTCATTGGGCGAGGCAAGCCCCTCAAGGTTTTCCAGAGGGATGTCATTCTCGAAGATGTGCAGCAAAGTGGCAACATTTTCCTTGACGCTCGCCAGCAGAATTCTTTCGAGGGGGTCGTCCCCCCTGACCTGCGGTATTTCAATGAGCAAGTGTTCCCACACGTCATGGGAGATCTCCGTGAGGCGTGACTCTACGTTTGCCGCACTCACGGACAGTTCCCGTGCGGGTTCCGGGCTCTCCCTGCCCATGCTCTGAAGGCTACAAGGTGAAAGAGCATGACACCCGCTTGGGAATCAGTGGTGAGGGAGACGGGGATCGGCACCGCTGAGCGGTGAGCGGTTTATTTCTATGTCACAAACCACAACCAGAAGATGGTGAGTTGTGCCCAGCGTCTGTACCGCTTTCCACTCCTACCCTCGTTCTTGCTGTCGCGATCGGGAGGGCACGGCCTCGATCACCGCGGACGGCGTGGAGCGGCGGCGCCCTGCATCAGCCGAGAGCCGCCGGATCGGCAGGAGGTAACCGTCAGGAGGACGGCCCAACCGTCGGCTGGTGCGACAACGATCGCCCCGCTGTCTCCGCCCCGATTCTCAGACATCCACGTGACGGGAGAAATCCGGTGACCGAGATGCTTCAAGGCAGCCTCTGTGAGCGACTGGACCCCCGAGAGACGCCCGACGCCGCCATCGCGATGATCGACGCCGAGGGCATGGTGGTGGGGTGGACGAGTACGGCACAGCGGCTTGTCGGTTACCCGGCCACGGAAATGGTCGGCCAGGCCGTCTCCACACTCCTGCCCCTTACCCGTCAAACGCTCCTGGACTGGGCGTCGACCGAGGAGTGCCTTGCCCGGGGTGGCTGGTCCGGCACCGCGACCGTCCGCCACCGCGACGGCCATACCCTCAAGGCGAGCCTGCGGTTCTCGCTGCTGTGGGGGCAGGACCAAGAAATCCATTGGCTCATCTCCGGCACCGACATCGCCTCGCTCTCCCCGGTGGCGACCACCGGATGGGTACGGGACTCACTTCTCACCCGTACACCGATCGGCGTGGTGGTTCACGACCGGGACCTGCACTGTGCCTGGACCAACGACGCGATGGAGCGGCAAGACGGCATTCCTCGCGATCAGCGGCTGGGACGCCGTCTCCCGGAGGCGCTGCCCGGCGTCGAAGCCGAAAGGCTCGAAGGGGTGATGCGGCAGGTCCTGGACAGCGGCATCACCACGGTCCACGAGTTTCGGGCGTGGCCGGCCTCTGATCCGCGACGTGAGCACGCAATCGCGGCCTCGTACTTCTGCCTGCAGGGCGCCGGCGGGCGGGCCATGGGGGTGTGCTGCATGAGTGTGGACGTCACCGTCAGCCGGCGGGCGCGCGAGCGGCTGGCCATCCTCAGCGAGGCCAGCATGTGCATGGGCAACAGTCTGGACGTGATGCAGGTGGGTCAGGAGCTGGCGGACCTTGCTGTGCCCCTGCTGGCCGACTACGTCAACGTCGACCTGGCCGAGTCGATCCAGTTCGGCGAAGCACCTTTCGCCCGCATCGGCTCGTTGGACGACCGCTGCCGCGTCCTCAGGCGCGCGGGCTTGGCCTCGATCCACCGTGGGGTCCCTGAGTCCCCGTGGGCCCGCGGTGAGCTGGTCGCCCTACCACCGAACTCGCCCTTCACCAGGGTTCTGTCCTCCGGCCGCCCTCATCTGGAACCGGTCCTGGACGGCTCTGCCGGCACCTGGTTCGATCGAGACCCCGACCGGGCGCGGACCATGCGTGAGACCGGCATGCACTCCCTGATGGTCGTCCCCATCCGTACGCGGCACGCCTTCCTGGGTATGGCGGTGTTCATCCGCACCGAGGAACTCATGCCGTTCCAGGAGGACGACCTGCTCCTCGCCGAGGAACTCGTCAGCCGGACGGCGCTTTCCCTGGACAACGCTCGCCGGTTCGCACGGGAACGCAGCGCGGCCCTCACCCTGCAACGCAACCTGCTCCCGCAGCGCTTGGTGGAGGGCACGGCCATCGAGACGGCCTCGCGCTATCTGCCGGCCGATGCGGACAACGGCGTGGGCGGCGACTGGTTCGACGTCATCCCGCTGTCCGGCGCCCGGACAGCGCTCGTCGTGGGCGATGTGGTGGGACACGGCATCAACGCCGCGGCGGCCATGGGCCGGCTCCGCACCGCAGTACACACGCTCGCGGACCTCGACCTGCCCCCCGACGAGCTACTGGCCCACCTCGACGACACAGTCCGGCGAATGGCCGAAGAAGACACCGACTCGCAAGACCCGACCCGCGTCACCGGTGCCACCTGCCTGTATGTCGTCTACGACCCCGTCACCCGGAAGTGCACCATGGCACGGGCCGGGCACCCTCCGCCTGCGATCATCGACCCCCACGGCAAGGTCACCTTCCCCGACCTGCCCTCCGGAACACCGCTCGGCGTCGGGTTGGGGGTCTCCTTCGAAGCCGTCGAGCTGGAACTGCCCGAGGGAAGCCGGCTCGCCCTCTACACCGACGGCCTGATCGAGACCCGCGACCACGACATCGACGCCGGGATGAAACACCTGGGCGACGCCCTGGCACGCCCCAGCCGGTCCCTGGAAGACCTCTGCTCCTCGGCGATCGCGACCTTGCCCACTCAGTCATCGTGCGACGACGTGACCTTGCTCGTCGCCCGGACTCATGCGCTGCGCCCAAGCCAGACCACGTGCTGGGAACTGCCTCGCGACCCGTCCGTCGTCCACCACGCCCGCACCCTGGTCACCCGACGACTGAGCGAGTGGGGATTGGAACGTCTGGAGGCATCCACCCAGCTGATCATCAGCGAACTGGTCACCAACGCTGTCCGCCACGCCACCGGCCCGATCCGCCTCCGCCTGATCCGGCACCAGGTCCTGACCTGCGAAGTCTCCGACACCAGCGACACCCTCCCCCGGCTGCGTCACGCGCGCCCCAGCGACGAAGGCGGCCGCGGCCTCTACATCGTCGCGCAGCTCTGTCGGCGCCACGGAGCCAGGTGCCTGACGAGCGGCGGCAAAACCGTGTGGGCCGAACAGGAACTCGACCCCGGCATCTGAGGCGGCAAGCGCGACGAAGAAGGCCGGATCATCGAGGCCCGGCGGCGAGTGGGACGGCGAGGACCAGGAGCAGGATCAGGATCACCCCGTCGCGGCCTCTCCACGGCCGGTCACCACCGTTTCCAGCGGGTTCCCTGTCTTCGTCACTCAATACGGCGGCCAAACCCGTCCTTCACCGGGACATCGCAGCAAAATGCGCGAAAATTACTGGAAGGGCTTTTTTTGGCGTTTGCCAGGGAGTCACAGATGGACGCCTCGGACGAACTCCTTCGAGGGGCTGACCCGGCGGCTCTTCTGACGCTGGACGGTGCCATCCGCAGTCTCAACTCTGCGATGGCCACAGCGCTGGGCAGGCCGGCGGAGCAGTGCCTGGGACGTGACTTCGGTGATCTGTGGCCCGCAGGCCAGCGGATGTCGGCCGACAGTCTCGTGCGCCACGCCGCCAAGGCGAAGGCGGTCGCGATGCGGGTGCTGGACTTCCCCGGGCGAGGCGGAGCACCCATTGCCTCCTTGATCGAGGCGCAGCAAGTGAAGGATCTCGCCAGTGACGGGCAACTGATCTGGGTGCACGCGCTGGACGCGCGAAACGACCTGGCCAGCCTGCTGATCCCGTTCCGGCTGGCCACCTCGGCCGCCCACCTCGGCCTGTGGATGTATTCATCCGACGAGCACCAGCTGGAGTGGCTCGGCGGCGCGCCCGCCCTGGCCGCGCTCTTTCCCGACCCCACAGTGTCGCTTTCCACATTGATCTCGGCAGTGCACCCTGACGACCGGGAGGCCCTGGGTCAGCTCCTGCGCTCGGCCTCCACCCAGCAGTCCCCCTGGGTGAAGTTGAGGTACCTCCCCCCGCACCAGGGCTGGCACCAATTGACCGCTCAGACCCGTCGGATCCAGTTGGGATATCGCGGCCCGGAGCAGATCTTCGGAATACTCCGTGACAACACCAAGCAGGAGGAGCGCAAGGCCAGGGCGCAGGCCGCGCTGGCCACCGAGCGACAGCGCGCCAAAGACATCGCCGACTTCTCCTCCGCCTTGATCACCGCAGCCACGGAGCAGGAGCTGCAGCAGGTCGCCCTGACCCGGCTCGCCGCCACCTTCGGCGCCAGCGGCGCCCTGCTCGCGCTCGTCGACGAAGGCCGCCTGCGCGTCTCCACCGATGCCGGGATAGCCATGTGGGAGGTCGACGTCATGCACGGCCTACCACTGGACCATCCGAGCGCCCTGCCCGAGGCGATCCGCACCGGCAAGCCGCAGCTCATCACCGGCCGAAGGGACTACATCCGCCGCTGGCCACACGGGGCAGAATTTCCGCGGCTCGGCCGACTCGGCTCGGACTACACCACGTCGATCACCCCCCTCAGCGAGGCAGGCAATCAGCCGCTCGGTGCGTGGCTGGTGACCTACGGCAGCGGATACCGGCCGTCCTTGGACGAGTTGACCCTCATGGGCCCTCTGGCCGACCTGGCAGGCCAGGCACTGAGGCGCATCAGGTTGCAACACGCACGAGTCGAGCTGGCCACCGCGCTGCAGAAGACCATGCTTCCCACACTGCCCGAGCACCTCGCGGGCCTGGAGGTCGCCGCCCGCTACCGACCGAGCCGCGACGGGCTGGACATCGGCGGAGACTGGTACGACGCCTTCGTGATGCCCGACGGCACGGTCGCGATGGAGATCGGCGACGCCCAAGGGCACGACGTGGACGCCGCCGCCGCCATGGGACAGGTACGCGCCTCCATGCGCGCGATCGCCGCCCACGAACCGGATCCCGCGACCGTGCTGACGCGCACCAACGAGCTGCTCGTCACCATGGGCGCAGCACGATTCGCCAGCTGCACCATGCTGCACATCGACCCGGGCGACGGACGGGTCACCGGCGCCAGCGCCGGCCATGTGCCGTTGCTGTGCGCGCGCAAGGACGGCAGCCACAGCATCCACGAGCTGCCGGGCGGGCCCCTCCTGGGAGTCGTGCCCGACGTCGAGTACCGCGAGGAGATCTTCACCCTGGACGAGGACAGCGTGCTGGTCATGGTCACCGACGGCGTGGTCGAGGGACCGGGCCTCACGTTGGAAGCCGGACTGGAGCGAGCCGGAACAATGGCCGGCGCGGCCCTCCACGACGGACTGAACGCCGAGGAGACCGCCGACCGCATCCTCGACGCCGCGGCCGCGGTGGACCACCTCGACGACGTGGCCGTACTGGTCGTCCGACGCGCATGACGGCGCCCACGTCCTCACGCCTCGCTGCCAGACCGCCCCTCGCGCTCATTCGCCGAGCGGGGTGTTCTCGGTGACTCGACCAAGCCGGCCACGGAAGCGACGTTCCGTCGCCAGCCATTCCGCAGGCACCTACGCGATTGCAGACGCACGCTTCCCTCGCCCGCACCTTCCATATCCAGGTTCGGTGTCAGTGGTAGTCGCTAGCGTGTCCGCGTGTTTTCTACTGATGACCGGCAGTTCCCTGCGGCCCTCGCCGCCGCTCTGGCGCTCCCGTTCGACTACGACGACGGCAACGGTGTGGACTTCGAACCCTTCCCGACCTTCCTGTCCGGTGAGGAGACCACTGACTGGTTCCGGGCCTGGACGGGCAACGCGGAGCTGGACGGGGACAGCTTCCGCGTGTTCGGCAAGGACGGCTCGGGCGGATACGCGGCCCTCTGGCTCATCCGCCCGGACCGCCCGCTCGTCGACCAGCCTGTGGTCTTCCTCGGTTCCGAGGGCGAGACCGGTGTCGTGGCACGCGATCTGGGTGCCTTCCTGTGGCTCTTGGCCGGGGGGTACGGCCCTTGGGAGGCGGCCACCTCGTACGAGCCCGAGTGGACCCCGCGTCACAACCATGAACTGACCGCCGTCGCCGAACGATTCGCGGCCGACCACAGGCAGTCCGCGGTTGCCGTCATCGAGCAGGCGACCCAGGAGTTCCCGGACTTCGACGACACCGTCATGGAGCTCTGCCGCTGACCGTCCTCGCACCCGGCCGTACGTTGTTCAGCTGCCGAGTCGAGCGCCCAGCAAGCCCCGCCCTGCCAGGAGACCGCAAGCCGGAGGCTTATAGGGCCTGTCTCGAAGTCGGGTGTGAGCTTGTGCCAAGATCTCGGGATGCTGCGACTGACCGATTTCATTATCGACTGCCCGGACACGATGAAGCTGGCGGCTTTCTACTCCGAGGTGACGGGCCGTCCGATCAAGGAAGGCAGCTCCGAGGACTGGGCCGGCATCCAGTTCGGCGAGATCGAGCTGGCATTCATCCGGGTGGACGACTACCGCGCTCCGCAGTGGCCCGACAGCGAGCACCCCAAGCAGTTCCACCTCGACTTCGAAGTGGACGAGATCGAGTCCGAGCAGCGCCGCGTCCTCGACCTCGGCGCGACGCTGAGGCAGGACTTCGTCGGCCCCAACGGCTACGGCTGGCAGGTCTACACCGACCCGATCGGCCACCCCTTCTGCCTGTGCCGCAACAAGGGCGTCATCTGGACCGACCAGGGCCCGATCTGGCCCAAGCGCGACTGATTAGCCACCCACTTCCTCACCCACCACTCTCCCCAGCGCCCCCTCCATCCCGGTGCCGGCTGATCCCCCGCCGAAGGCATGTTCTTGATCGGGCCGCGATATGCGGTGATCGACTCATGGCCACCGGCCCTATCCATGGGCGCGCGCGTCGGCGCAGGCCGCTCGCCTGCACAAGGCCTCTGCCGACCGCGCCGCCGCGCTGGCGTGCATCGGCGAGGCGGAGATCCGCCTGTGCCTTGGCCCCGGCGACACCGACGCGATCCGCGGTTCCGTCGCCGCCCGGCTCGCCCACTCGGTGAAAACCCTCTGCGGGCACTACGAGCGGCTGGCCCCGCGGTGACGGCGTCACCCATCGAGGAGCGGAAGGACCTGGCGACACGGAAGGCGGAAGCCCTCCGCTCCGGAGCACGCGCCGCCGGCTACTGCGCCCTGGTCCACCCCGGCGGTGGAGCGTCCTGCACCAGGCCGCCCCACAGTGACCAAAGGCATGTGGACTACTACAACGGCCGGAAGAAGGTCGGCGACGCCAGCGGCACCGAATGGGCTGAGTGGACCGAGTAGACGTCCGGTCCGGGCGCGGCCGACGTGCCGGGGTCGGTGGGCGGCTGCTCCGACGCCCCGTCTCGGGCGTCCGCTCGGTCCGCTGTCGGGTCCTCCCCTCCCTGTGCCCGGCGGCGACCACTGACTGCACCAGGGCGAAAAGAAGAACTCCGATGGTCCGTCATCGCCTTCGCCGAGCACCTCGGCAATTGAGGACTCGTACTCCCCTAACCAGAGAGGGGCGGGAGGGCGATGGCAGACAGGTACTTCTTGCTGGTGTGCGACGACTCGCCCCATGACGTGGTGCTCACCGGCCCTGGTGTCCGTGTGCTGGACGTCGCCCAGGTCGTGCGTCGACTGACCGGGCTGAGCCTCTGGCGCAGCGAGGTTCTGGCGACGCAGGTACCCGCCGTGGTTCTCGAGGGCGTGCCCCGGGAAGAGGCCGCTGCGGCCGCCGTAGCCCTCTGCGAGGCGGGAGCCCGGGCAGAGGCGAGAGAACAGCCGGAGCCGGACTTCCTGAAGCACTGAGCTCGGCCCCGAGCAACCCGCTGACGGCCCGGACATGGCTCCAGCAAAGCGACAAGACCCCTGCCAGCGGAGAAACCGCAGGTAGGGGTCTTGATCAGGCAGGGTTACTTCTTCTTGCCCTGGTTCTTCACTGCCTCGATCGCCGCTGCCGCCGCATCGGGGTCGAGGTAGCGGCCGCCGGGGGTGAGGGGCTTGAAGTCGGCGTCCAGGTCGTAGTAGAGGGGGATGCCCGTCGGGATGTTCAGGGACGCGATGTCGGCGTCCGAGATGCCGTCGAGGTGCTTGACCAGTGCGCGCAGGCTGTTGCCGTGGGCGGCGACCAGGACCGTGCGGCCGGTCAGGAGGTCGGGGACGATGCCGTCGTACCAGTACGGGAGCATGCGGTGGACGACGTCCTTGAGGCACTCCGTGCGGGGGCGCAGCTCCGGGGGGATCGTCGCGTAGCGGGGGTCGGAGGCCTGGGAGAACTCCGAGTCGTCGGGCAGCGGCGGGGGCGGGGTGTCGTACGAGCGGCGCCAGAGCATGAACTGCTCCTCGCCGAACTCGGCCAGCGTCGCCGCCTTGTCCTTGCCCTGGAGCGCGCCGTAGTGGCGCTCGTTCAGGCGCCAGCTGCGGTGGACCGGGATCCAGTGGCGGTCGGCCGCTTCGAGGGCGAGCTGTGCGGTGCGGATGGCACGCTTCTGGAGCGACGTGTGGACCACGTCGGGGAGGAGGTCGGCGTCCTTCAGGAGTTCGCCACCGCGGACCGCCTCCTTCTCGCCCTTCTCGTTGAGGTTGACGTCCACCCAGCCGGTGAACAGGTTCTTCGCGTTCCACTCGCTCTCGCCGTGGCGGAGGAGGATCAGCTTGTACGGTGCGTCGGCCATGGGTCAGAGCGTAATCCACGTGTTCGGGGCGGAGTGCCCGCGCCCGGAGGGCGTCCCAGACGTCGGACAGTTGACTGCTTTTGTTAATTGAGTGGCTCAGGTGAGCGAGGGAAAAGTAATGTCCACTCATTCCTTGCGTCACTTACACCTTGTCCTGGGGGAGCCATGCCGTCCGTCGCCCTGCGGCGCACTGTCCGGGAGACCGTCGCCGGTCTGCCCCGTGAGTTCTGGTGGCTGTGGACCAGCACCCTCGTCAACCGGCTGGGCGCCTTCGTCGCCACGTTCATGGCCCTCTATCTGACGCTGGACCGGGGGTACAGCGCCTCCTACGCCGGGCTCGTCGCCTCCCTGCACGGACTGGGCGGGGTGGTCTCCGCCCTCGCCGGCGGGGTGATGGCCGACCGGCTGGGGCGGCGGCCGACCCTGCTCCTCGCCCAGGGCTCCACCGCGGGGGCCGTCGCGCTGCTCGGGTTCGTGCAGGATCCCGTCGCCATCGCCGGCGTCGCCTTCCTCGTCGGCATGGCCTCCAACGCCTCCCGGCCGGCCGTGCAGGCGATGATGGCCGACATCGTGCGGCCAGAGGACCGGGTGCGGGCGTTCTCGCTGAACTACTGGGCGATCAACCTCGGGTTCGCCGTGTCGTCCATGGGGGCCGGGTTCATCGCCCAGGTCAGCTACCGCGCCGGGTTCCTGATCGAGGCCGGGATGACCGCCGTCTGCGCCGTCCTCGTCTTCGCCAAGCTGCCCGAGTCGCGACCTGAGCGCACCGCCAAGGAGGGCAACGCCAAGGACGACGCGGTCAGTCTCGGGACCGTGGTGCGTGACGGGCGGTACATGGCCGTCGTCGGTCTGTCCTTCCTCGTCGCCCTGATCTTCCAGCAGGGGTCCGTCGGACTGCCGGTGGCGATGGGCGAGGCCGGGTTCTCGCCCGCCGACTACGGCATGGCCATCGCGGTGAACGGCGTGCTGATCGTCGTACTCCAGATTCCCGTCACGCGGGTCATCGAACACCGTGACCCGCGGTCGCTGCTCATCGTCTCCTCCCTCCTCGCGGGGTACGGGTTCGGGCTCACCGCCTTCGCCGGGTCCGTCGGCGTCTTCGCGCTCACCGTGTGCGTGTGGACGCTCGCCGAGATCGTCAACGCGCCGACCCAGACGGGGCTGGTGGTGCGGCTCTCGCCGGTGCACGGGCGGGGGCGCTATCAGGGCATGTACTCGCTGTCCTGGTCCGCCGCCGCGCTCATCGCGCCGCTGATGTCCGGTGTCGTCATCGACCGGTTCGGGGCGCGGTGGCTGTGGGGGGTGTGCGCGGTCGTGGGGACGGCGGCGGCGTTCGGGTACGGCCTTCTCATGCGGCGGCTGCCGGAAGAGCGCGGGCCGGAAGAGCGCGCCCCGGTCGCGAAGGACGCGGTCGAGGTCGAGGCAGAGGTCCCAGAGGTCCCAGAAGCCAAGGACGCGGTCGAGGTCGAGGTCGAGGTCCCAGAGGCCAAGGACGCAGTCGAGGTCGAGGCGCGCGCCTGACCGGCGCGCGCCCTGTCCTCGCCCTGACCGACGAGACCCGACCCCTCAAGACCCGACCCACAGAGCCCGACCCACAAGGCCCGACCCACAAGGCCTGACCCGGCCGCCTCAGTTCGTGCAGCCCGTCACCACGGTGGGGCTTCCCGCGCAGTTCGTCGGGATGTTGCGGGTGATGCTCGAGGCGATGACCGTGAACGGGTTGGTCGTGAAGACGCCTCCGGGGGCCATCGTGGAGGCGTTGTTGCGGACGTTGGTGTGGTCGAGGGTGACCGATCCGGCGTCGTTGTAGATGCCGCCGGCCTGGGAGTTGCCGGGGCCGTTCGCGCTGTTGCGGAGGATCTCGCTGCCCTTCAGGACGAGCACGCCGCTGCCGGTGGCGTTGTAGACACCACCGCCGACGCCCGCCGTGCCTCCGACGACGTTGCCGCTGACCTCGGTCTTCTCCACCCTCAGCTTCGACAGGTTCTGGATTCCGCCGCCCTCGTCACCGGTGGTCGTGTTGTTCGTGATCTTGCTTTCACTGACCTCCAGCGATGCGGTGCCGCTGTTGGTGAGGCCGCCGCCGCTGGTGGCCGACGTGTTGCGCCTGACGACGCTCGCGTGCACGAAGGCGTTGCCGGCGTCCAGGAAGAGAGCTCCGCCGACGGTCCGGGCGTGATTGCGGCTGAACTCGGAGTCATCCACGCTCAGCGTGCCCCTGTTGTACAGCCCGGCACCGCTGATGGCGTTGTTGAACGCGAGCCAGCCACGCCGTACGACCGCCGTGGCGCCCGTCGACACCGCCACACCACCACCGCTGTTGTTCAAGGAAGTGTTGTCGATCACGTCAACGCCGACCAGCGTGAGTCTGCCGCCGGAGTCGACCAGAATGCCCCCGCCGTTGCCGCTGGTGCGCCCGCCGCGGACGGTGAGGTCCTCCAGACGGAGGTTGCCGCCGGAGGTGACACGGAAGATCCGGAACGAGGCGGTCCCGAGTCCGTCGCGGACGATCGTCGCACCGTTGCCCCGGATCGTGAGGCTCTGGGTGATGGGTGGCAGACCCTCACCGCTGCTGTCAAAGACAGAGGTCAGATGGTAGGTGCAGTCTCGGGAGAGGGAGAGCGTCGCGCCCGGTGACGCCGCGACGATGGCAGTGGTCAGTGCCGTCGTGCTACAGGGAACCTGCGTCCCGTCATCCTGGCCCACGGCGGTCGCCGCTCCGGCCGTCACGCCCGTCACGCTCGTGACGACCGCCGCCGCCACCGCTGCCATGCTGCTGAATCTGATGAGTCGCATGACAGTCAGATGCGTCGTTCGCCAGGAGATAGGGCGAGTGTGATGATCAGATCACCCGGTCACGCCATGTGATTCCTCCGACCGGCCCAGTCCGCCGGTCCACCGGTCCCCCGGTCCGGCCACCGGCCCAGTCCGCCGGTTCACGGATACATCCGGCCTCACGAATACATCCGGCCTCCATGGATACATCCACCCTCACGGATGCATCCGCGCCCCCTTCAGTACCTTGTCCACCCCGTTCCGCGGCCCGTACACCGCGAGACCCACCAGGTCCAGCTCCGCCGTCGGCACGGCCCGGACGGCCGCGCGGTTGTCGCGGTCGTTGCCGGTGGTGAACAGGTCCGCGGTGAACACGGCCCGGGGCAGCGCCCGGCTCAGCGCCCGCTCGTGTGCCGCCTTCATCGTCTCCTTCGTGCCCTCGAAGACCAGCACCGGCTGCCGGAACATCGGCAGGTACGCCACCCCGTCGGCGTCCTCGTACGGCTCTCCGACCACCTCGGGGACCGTCGCGCCCAGGCCGCTGACCAGGAACGCGGTGACATTGAGGCGCTGCCAGGGCTCCAGGTCGTCCCGCAGCAGCACGGCGATCTTCGTGTCGAAGCGGACCTCGGAGCGGACCTCGGAGCGGACGTCGGAGCGGACGTCGGAGCGGGCGTCGGACGGGGTGGGCGCGATGGGTTCAGTGCTCATGCAATGAGACTGCCGATCGTCGTACGGCCTCGTCTTGTACGTTCTTTGCATGGACGCCCGGCAGCACCTCGCGGAGGAAGTCACCGCCTGGCGGCCCCGTGTCCCGGGCGTCACCGAGGTCTTCCACGCGCACTTCACCGAGTACGCGTATCCGATGCACGTCCATGACGCCTGGACGCTGCTCATCGTGGACGACGGCGCCGTACGGTACGACCTCGAACGGCATGAGCACGGCACCCCGGGCGACACCGTCTCCCTGCTGCCGCCGCATGTCCCGCACAACGGCTCCCCGGCCACGGCGGACGGCTTCCGCAAGCGCGTGGTCTACCTGGACGGCACCCTCCTCGGGGACGAGCTCATCGGCGCGGCCGTCGACGGACCCGACCTGCGCGACCCGCTGCTGCGGCGCCGCGTCGGCCGGCTGCACGCCTCGCTCGCCCGCCCCGGCGACGAACTGGAGGCCGAGAGCCGGCTCACCCTCATCGGCGAGCGGCTGCGCGACCTGCTCCGCCCCCGGCTCACGGCAGCACCGAGGCCCTCCGATCCGGCCCTCGCCGGCGCCCTCCGCGAGCTCCTCGACGAGCGGGTCGGCGAGGGGCTCGCCCTGGACGAGGCCGCACGGCTGCTGCACGCCCACCCGGCCCACCTGGTACGGGCGTTCAGCGGCGCGTACGGCATCGCCCCGCACCAGTACCTGATGTCCCGCCGGGTCGGCCGCGCCCGACGACTGCTGCTCGACGGCGTCCCGCCCGGCGAGACGGCCACCGCCACCGGCTTCTACGATCAGGCCCATCTCACCCGGCACTTCAGGAAGCTGGTGGGGGTGCCCCCGGGGCGCTACCGGTCCAGCGCGCGCTGAGCCTCGTACAGGTTCCTCGGCCGCACCTCGTCCCAGGTCCCGTACAGCTCGAGGCGGGAGTGCAGGTCACCGGTGAAGTCCGGTACGTCGATCTGGTCGGACTCCGTCACCTCGTTCAGGCCGACCGTCGCGGACCAGGGGGCGAGGCCGTCCAGCCGCATCAGGCCCGCGCGGCCGTTGGTCACGCGCACGTTCCAGTGGGTGAAGCGGGCTCCGAACAGCGGCCCCGCGTTGGCGTCGCCGCCGTGCCGGCCGTTGTTGTTCACCGTGATGTCGGTGCGGACGTTGGCGAAGGGCAGGCCGCGGTGGGAGTCGAAGGTGCCCATCTGCATCTCGCCGCGCGACCACACGTTGTGCGACGACAGCCCCTCGACGTTGATGCCGTGGAGCTGGGTGTCGGAGGGGGCCGGGACCGTGCGCTGCTCGACCGTGAAGTCCTCGATCAGGTTGTCGTGCGAGCCCTCGCGGCAGAAGTAGGGGTGGTGCTCGCCCCGGCCGCCGACCCGGGTGCGGCGCAGGGTGCAGGCGGAGGCGGCGACCAGGCCGAAGCCGTTGTCGACGTTGCGGACCGTGACGTCGTCCACCCAGCAGTCGTACGCGCACTGCAGGACGACCCCGTTGTAGCCCTTGTCGAGGAGGTGCGGGGACTGCGGGGTCTCGACCACGTCCAGGGTGAGCCCCTCGACCCCGGATCCGGTCAGCTCGCTGACGTGGGTGGTGAGTTGGGGGTTCCATTCGGGGCGCAGGTCGACCGGGAGCGGGCGCTCCAGCGTCACCCGGTGTCCCCGTACGGCGGTGACGCGGACGGGCCATTCGTAGGGGACGTAGGAGAGCAGCTTGGTCTTGTCCTCCCAGTAGTACGCGGCCGGGCCCGGGCCGTCGCCCGACATGTGCTGGAGGAGGGTGTGGGCGGAGTCGTCGGAGACGCGGAGCAGGACCAGGCGGCCGGGGCGCAGCCGGGACGGGTCGGTGACGGTGACCGTCCACTCGCCCCGGCGGGCGGGGGCGAGCGGGGTCAACTGCTCCCACTCGTCCCGCTTGTTGCCGGTCCAGCCCTCGAACGGCCAGTCCTGCGCCTCGATCGCGGCGGTCAGGGAGTCCCAACGGGCCTTGGGGGCCAGCCAGATCAGACCGCCCGCCCAGGACCACGCCGACTTCGTGCCGCCGTAGCGGGAGCCGTACGGGCCGATCAGCTCGGTCAGGTTCTTCGTCGCGTGCAGCGTCGTACGGCCGCTGCCGGCGCCGCGCAGCACCACGTGGTCGTAGGCGAGGTGGACCAGGCCGTCGATGCGGAAGGTGCCGGGCGGGATGGTGACCGTGCCACCGCCGGCCCTGGCGGCAGCGGCGATGGCACGGTTGATCGCGGGGGCGCAGTCGGTGACGCCGTCGGCCACCGCGCCGTACGCGCGGACGTCGGCCACCACGGGAAGGCGGCGGATCCGCGCCGCTCCGGCCCGGCCGACGTACGGGATCTGCGGGTGAGTGAAGGGGGTGCGGGTGAACTCCCGCCAGAGAGACGGGACTTCGCCACCCGATGCGGAGACGACGGCTTCCGCCGCCCGGGCGGGGGTGCCCGCGACGGCGGTCGCGGCGACCGCCGTGGCGCCGGCGAGGAGGCTCCGTCTTGTCATGCCGTGGTGCGCGCTGTTCATTCCGGCGGTGCTCATTCCGTACGTCCTTCCCATGGCGGCTCTTCATGGCCGCTGTTCATGCGCGGCTATTCATGGTTGTGAACGACGTTCATATGTGCGTCGGCCGTGAGCATGCCACGACGCCCCGTCACCTCGAAAGAGTCGTGCAGGGGTCAATCAGGTCTGGACCTGAAGTCAGTCAGCGGGGCGTTCGATCAGGTGCGTGAACGCGTCCAGATTCCGCGTCGACTCGCCCCGGGACACCCGCCACGCGTACTCCTTGCGGATCGCGGCGGCGAAGCCCAGTTCCAGGAGGGTGTTGAAGGCGCCGTCCGCCGCCTCCAGGACCTGGCCGAGCAGGCGGTCGATCTCGGCGGGGGTGGCGGAGGCGAGCGGGAGCCTGGCGGTGACGTAGATGTCGCCGAGGCGGTCGACGGCGTAACTCACGCTGTACAGCTTGAGGTTGCGCTCCAGGAGCCAGCGGTGGACGGCCGGTTCGTTCTCGTCGGGGTGCCGGATGACGAAGGCGTTCAGGGAGAGGGAGTGCCGGCCGACCAGGAGGGAGACGGTCGTCTTCAGCTTGCGGGTACCGGGGAGCTGTACGACGTAGTTGCCGGGCCCGGGGCTCTCCCACTCCAGTTCGGCGTCCTTCAGGACCCCCTCGATGACCTGTGCGGCCTTGTCCACATCACCCATGGGCCGAGCGTACGCGACGGCGGTGGGACTGGGTCGCGGCCATGTAGACGTCGGCGGTGGCGGCGGCCGCGGTGTCCCAGCCGAACGACTGGGCGTGCCGGGCGGCGGCGTTGCCGAAACGGTCCGCCAGGGACGGGTCGTCGGCGAAACGGCACAGCACGCGCGCGTAGTCGGCGGGATCGTGACCGCGCACCAGGAAACCGGTCTCGCCGTCCCGTACGGCCACGGGCAGACCGCCGACCGAGGCGGCGAGGACGGGGGTGCCCGCCGCCTGCGCCTCTATCGCCACCAGGCCGAAGGACTCGCTGTAGGACGGCATGACCAGCACGGAGGCCGCCCGGAACCAGTCCGCCAGCTGCTCCTGGCCGACCGGCGGCCGAAAGCGGACGACGTCCGCGACGCCGAGCCGCGCGGCCAGCTTCTGCAGCCCCTCCGGCTTGGCGAGGCCGCTGCCGCTGGGGCCGCCGACGATCGGTACGACGATCCGGGAGCGCAGCTCGGGCCGCTCGTCGAGGAGGACGGCCACCGCCCGGAGCAGCACGTCGGGCGCCTTCAGGGGCTGGATGCGGCCCGCGAAGAGCGGGATCAGCGCATCCTGCGGAAGGTCCAGGCGGGCGCGGGCGGCGGCGCGGCCGTCGGCGGGGCGGAAGCGTTCCAGGTTCACGCCGGGGTGGACGACGGCGACCTTGGCGGGGTCGGCGCAGTAGTGGCGTACGAGTTCGTCGGCCTCTTCCGAGGTGTTGGCGATGAGGCGGTCGGCCGCGGAGACGATCTGGGTCTCGCCGATCACGCGGGCGGCGGGCTCGGGGGTGTCGCCGTCGGCCAGGCTGGCGTTCTTGACCTTGGCCATGGTGTGCATCGCGTGCACCAGGGGGACGCCCCAGCGCTGGGCGGCGAGCCAGCCGACGTGGCCGGAGAGCCAGTAGTGCGAGTGGACGAGGTCGTAGTAGCCGGGGCGGTGACCGGCCCAGGCCTGCATCACGCCGTGCGTGAAGGCGCACAGCTGGGCCGGGAGGTCCTCCTTGGCGAGGCCCTCGTAGGGGCCGGCGTCGACGTGCCGGACGAGGACGCCGGGGGCGAGCTCGACGCACGGCGGCAGGCCGCCGGAGGTGGCCCGGGTGAAGATCTCGACCTCGATGTTGATCGCGGCGAGGCGCTGCGCGAGCTCGACGATGTAGACGTTCATGCCGCCGGCGTCGCCGGTGCCGGGCTGGTGGAGCGGTGAGGTGTGCACGGAGAGCATGGCGACGCGGCGGGGCCTGCGGTGCAGCCGAAGCCGTGAGGGGGCCGCCGGAGAGCGACGCCCGAGCCTGCTGACGTACTGGCTCACGTGGCGGTCCTCCTAGTTGCGGGCATGCCTGTCGGAGGGTGTGGGGACCCTCCGAGAAGCTGCAACGCGGAGCGGTGGGTTCCCATTCCACGGGGTGGGGCTTTTGCCGGAGTATTACCTTGGGTCGCTCAACCGTTCGAGGGCGGGAGGCGTCGAGGTGGCGAGCCCGCGCGTTCGAGTGCGGGCGAGCGGGGGCCTGTCGCGCCCACGCGGCGGCAGCCGCGCATGAACACAGCCCCGGGCCCCTTACGGGGCGCTTTACTCTCGTAGGCATGACAGCCCGCGCCGCATCCCTCCCCCGCTCTCGGCTTCGCTCGAGCGGGGGGACCCCCATCGTGGGAACGGTGACGCGCGGGACCACGAACCCCAACCGGCTGCGCCGTATGGACCGGTGGATCGCCGCGACGCACGGGGCCGCGTTGCGTCGCGCCGTCGACCCCGTGGCCGTGGACCTCGGGTACGGCGCCGCCCCCTGGACCGCCGTCGAGTTGCTCGGGCGGCTGCGTGGCGTCGACCCGCGCGCGCGGGTCGTCGGGATCGAGATCGAGCCGGACCGGGTCGCCGCCGCGAAGCCGTACGAGCGGGACGGGCTGGTCTTCCGGCACGGCGGGTTCGAGATCCCGGTCCCCGGGCGGCCGTTGCTCGTTCGCGCCGCCAATGTGCTGCGGCAGTACGACGAGAGCGAGGTCGCCGCCGTCTGGGCGCGGCTGTGTGCGCGGCTCGCGCCGGGCGGGCTGCTGGTCGAGGGGACCTGTGACGAGATCGGGCGGCGCCATGTGTGGGTCGCGCTCGGGCCCGAGGGGCCCCGGACGGTGACCTTCGCGACCCGGCTCGGCTCCCTGGAACGGCCGTCGGACCTCGCCGAGCGGCTCCCGAAGGCGCTGATCCACCGCAATGTGCCGGGCGAGCCGGTGCACGCGTTCCTGCGGGACTTCGACCGCGCCTGGGCGGCGGCCGCGCCCTATGCGTCGTACGGCGCCCGGCAGCGGTGGATCCGGGCGGTGCGGGATCTGACCGGGGACTGGCCGGTGACGGACTCGGTGGTGCGCTGGAGGCAGGGGGAAGTGACGGTGGCATGGGGGGCGTTGGCGCCGTCGACCTGACGCCGGCGGGCGCCGGGAACGATCTCGGTGAGGTGTTCGTCACACAGGCGGGGAGATCATCATGCTCGGGGGGGAAACCGGGGAGGAACCCACCTGGCACTACCTCTGTCGGTTTGCGGCGTGACATGGCACGATCCTCCACGTGCTGGAAGTTACTGACGGTTAATCAGTTTTTTTGGGGGGTCGGTCATGGGACCGGACAAGCACGACCTCCGGGCGGGTGGGCGTCGCGGAATCCTGGCAGCGGCCGTGACCGTGGTCTGCGCGGTGACCGTACTGGCGGCACCCGGCACGGCGTTCGCGGCACCGAGCCCCACCCCTTCCCCCAGCAGCTCCCCGAGCGCCTCCGTGACTCTCCCGCCCGACAAGGACCTTGAGGCCGTACGGGAGAAACTGGACGATCTCTACCATGACGCGGCCGTCGCCACCGACGCGTACAACGCCGCCGAAGAGGCCGCCGAGAAGCAGTCCGCGGAGATCGTCGACCTGGCCAAGAAGATCGTCAAGGGGCAGCAGAAGCTCGACGGGCTGAAGGCGCGGGCGGGCCGGGCGGCGGCCGCCCAGTACCGCACCGGCGGGCTGCCCGACAGCGCCAAGCTGCTGCTGAGCGACAACCCCTCGCAGTTCCTGGACGGGGCCGGGCGGGTGCTCCAGGGCGAGCGGGCCACCAAGGGCCTGATCAGGGAACTGACCCAGACGCAGCAGGACTTGAAGCAGTACGCGGCGGACGCGGCCGACCAGTGGACCAGGCTGGAGGCGGGGCGCAAGGCGAAGGCCGCCGCGAAGAAGAAGATCACGCAGCGGATCGCCGCCGCGGAGAAGCTCCAGTCGACGCTGGAGAAGAAGCAGAAGGCGCGGCTCGCCGAGCTGGAGCGGGAGGCCGCCTACAAGGCGCAGACCGCCTGGCTGGACACCGGGATACTCGACGAGATCCACAGCAAGGCGTCCGCGGCGGGCCAAAAGGCGGTCGCGTTCGCCACCGCCCAGGTCGGCAAGCCGTATGTATGGGGCGCGGAGGGCCCGGACTCGTACGACTGCTCCGGACTGACCTCGCAGGCCTGGGCGAGCGCCGGGCAGCCGATCCCGCGCACCTCGCAGGAGCAGTGGAAGCAGCTCAAGCACGTCGACGTCAAGGACATGCGCCCCGGCGACCTGATCATCTACTTCGACGACGCCAGCCATGTCGCGATGTACGTCGGCGACGGCGCGATCATCCAAGCCCCGCGCCCGGGGCGGACGGTGTCGATCGGCGGCGCCGGGGCGATGCCGATCCTCGGGGTGGTACGGCCGGACGCCTGAGCACCGCCAGGCGCTTTGAGTGTGATGTACCTTTCGTGAGCTGCGCCATGTGACCCAGTGCACGCCAACACCCTTTGAAACCCGGGCACCACGTGACCTTCGTCATCCCCGCCGGATGGCCTTCTTGTCCAACTGCGTTACGCCACGCGGCATATGCCAAAGGCTTGAGACAGAGCGACGCGGCTCACACCATTCCGTTGCGGCGGCCAGTACCGCTATGGTCCCCGTCGGGTGGGTCGAGGTCCCTCGCCCCGCCATGCCCTCGGGGGGAGGGAAGGAACCCAACACGATGCCCGTACCCGTACCGCGGCAGAGAGCGATCCCGGCCGTGGAGAGTGGTCAGGCGCCGGTCGCCATACCCGCACAGGACGGCGGCCCCCTCAAGGAAGAGGCCAACCGCACGGAAGCCGTCGCCCCGAACAGCGGCGGCACCACTCTCACCCTGCTGCTGATCGAGGACGATCCGGCCGGTTCGCCGGTGCTGCCCGAGTTGCGGGACGCGTCCGGCAACTCGATCCGCGTCCGTACCGCCCGCAACCTCACCGAGGCCGAGCGGCTGCTGACCGACGACGTCCACTGCATCCTGCTGGACCTGGCACTGCCGGCGCCGGGCCGCGTCGACGACGACGCCGACGAGCTCGCCGTGCTCAAGCACGTGCTCAGGCTCGCGCCCCGGCACGCCGTGCTCGCGCTCACCGCCTCCGGTGACGCCGAGCGCGGTGCCGAGGCCGTGCGCGTCGGCGCGCAGGACTACCTCTTCCGGGACGAGCTGGACGGCCGGCTGCTGAGCCGTGCCATCCGGTACGCCGTCGAGCGCAAGCGTTCCCTCACGGTCGAGCGCAAGCTCGCGGAGGGGCGGGTACGGGCGCAGGAGAACCGCCGCCTCGAGCGGGGCCTGCTGCCCACGCCGCTCCTGGACGGCTCCTCGCTGCGTTTCGCCGCCCGCTACCGCCCCGGCCGCTCGCGCGCGCTGCTCGGCGGTGACTTCTACGACACCGTGCGCACGCCCGACGGGACCGTGCACGCGATGATCGGTGACGTCTGCGGGCACGGCCCGGACGAGGCCGCGCTCGGTGTGGAGCTGCGGATCGCCTGGCGTGCGCTGACCCTGGCGGGGCTGTGCGGCGACGAGCTGCTGGGCACGCTCCAGGAGGTGCTGGAGCACGAGCGCTCCGACGAGGAGATCTTCGCGACGCTCTGCACGGTCGACATAGCGCCGGACGGGCGCCGGGCCGGGCTGTGCCTGGCCGGTCACCCGGCCCCGCTGGTCGCCCGGCCCGGACGGCCGGCGGAGCTGCTGCCGTACGACAACAACGGGCCCGCGCTGGGACTGCTGCGCGGGGCTCGGTGGCCGCGGATGCAGGTGGAGCTGGGCGCCGAGTGGAGCCTGATGCTCTACACCGACGGGCTGATCGAGGGCCGCGTGGGCTCGAGCGGTGAGCGGCTCGGTCAGGAGGGCATGGTCGAGATGGTGCGCCGGCAGCTGGGCGAGGGGCTCAGCGGCGAGGCGTTGCTGCGCGCGGCGGTCAACGAGGTGCGGGAGATGAACGGGGGCGAGCTGACGGATGACGTCGCCCTGGTGCTGCTGGACCGGCCGGCTTGACCGGCTGCTCGCCGTGGGAGGGGCGGCCGTAGGCCGTCGGAGGGGGCCGTAGACCCTCGGAGGGCGGCCGTAGACCCTCGGAGGACGGTCGTAGACCCTCGGAGGACGGTCGTAGACCCTCGGAGGACGGTCGTAGACCCTCGGAGGACGGTCGCTTCGGGCTGGTCGCGCCCACGCGGCTGAGCCGCATGTCGCTACAGCCCCGCACCCATGCGGGGCGCGCCCGCTGAGGCACGCCCCGCGGGATCACCGGCCGCCGTTGTACGGGCCGTACGGGCCGTCGCTGCTGCTGCCGCCGCCTCGGCGGCCGAAGCCGCCGCCGGAGACCTGCCTGAGGGCCGGGCGGACGTCGACGAAGAAGACGATCGTGGCGACCAGGCCCGCCAGCTGGAGGAAGAGCATGGGCACCAGGAGGTTCACCGCGACCGCGATGCCGAGGATGATCAGCCAGAAGCCCTTGTTCTGCTTGTCCGCGGCCCGGTACGCGTCGTCCCGGAAGAGCGCGGCCATGACCAGCGCCACCACGGCGAGGACCAGCATGGCGAGGTAGAGCAGCCCCAGAAAACTTGAGAAGCCCTGCATCAGCACAACGTCCACCACCCGTTTCGGCTTGTTCCCACGCGGCCACCGTACCCGCTGGGCCGATCCCGCTACCCCGATAACGGGCCGGACACCCGAGGAGTGCCCGGCCCGTGCGTCCCGTCGCCCTGCCGGTTACTTGGCCGGCGGGGTGGTCTTCTTGGCCGGGGTGGCCTTGCGGGGCGCCGGGGCCTTCTTGGCGTTGGCGTTGGCGGCCGGAGCCTTCTTCACCGCGGCCGGCTTGGCCTCGGCGGCCTTCGGCTGCTCCGGCTTCTTCTCGTCGGCCTTGACCACGACCGGCTCGGGCTTGCCCTCGACGGCGATGGCCAGGTCCTCGATCTCGTCGGCGGCCTCGCCGCGCCAGGTCTTCACGGCCTGCTCGCCGTGCTCGGCGACCTTCTCGTAGGTCTCGCGGGCCTTGACGGCGTACTCGGCGGCCACGCCGACCTGGCGCAGCGCGAAGTCCTGGGCGGACTCGCCGAGCTTCTTGAGGTCACCGTCGAGGGAGACGATGAAGTCGTTGACCCTGGCCTGGAGGCTGGCCTGCGCCTCCTTGGCCTTGGCTCCGGCCTCCTTGGCGCGGCTGGCGGCCTTCTCCTGCACAGCCTTCGGGTCGGCCTTGCGGACGGCGTCGATGCGGGCCGGGGCCTCGGCGCGCAGCTGCTCGACCAGGCCGGGGACCTTCTTGGCCTGCTGGAGGGCGAGGTCGGCGGTGCCGGCGGCGAAGTAGAACGGAGTCGGGTCGCTGAGGGTCTTGCGCAGGTCGTCGGTGATGGCCATGGTGATGGTCCTCCCGGATTCGGGTTCGGCTGAGGGTTTTGTGGTCCGCGGCGCGGCGGCTGGCGCGCTTGGCCGGCTCATCCGGCCGTCCGCCGCGGATCGGTGTCGCTGCCGGCATCGCTGCCGGTGTCGCTGTCGGCGTCACCGCCGATGTCACTGCCGGCTTCGCTGCCGTCGCCCCGCACACCGTCGGCCTCGCTGCCGGCGGCACGCGCGCTCTCCTCGCCCGACCCGAAGCCGTTCTCTTTCCGGAACGACTGGTAGATCTGCAGCAGCACCTGCTTCTGCCGCTCGTCGAGGGTGGGGTCGGCGAGGATGACCGCACGGGTCTCCACCTCGTTCAGATCCCGCTCGGCGTCGAGGATGCCGGCGCGGACGTACAGCGTCTCGGCGGAGATCCGCAGGGCCTTCGCGACCTGCTGGAGCACCTCCGCGCTCGGCTTGCGCAGCCCGCGCTCGATCTGGCTCAGGTACGGATTGGACACCCCGGCGGCGTCGGCGAGCTGCCTGAGCGACAGTTGCGCGTTGCGCCGCTGTTCGCGCAGATACTCACCGAGATTGCCGACGTTGAGCGATGCCATACCCCCACCCTGCCTCACCCTCGCTAACAATTGCAAGCACCCGCTTGCAAAAGTGTGTCGCGCCGCATCCGGACGGCCGAGTCGTGTCCCCAGTCCTGCCTCTGTGATGTCCGGTGTCCTGCCTCTGTGATGTCCGGGCCGTCTCGGAGATCTCCGGGCAGGTGGGCTGACGTCTCAGCCGTCTCCGGGCATGCGCCCCGCACTGGCGCGGCCTGGCACTCTCCGGCACTGAAGAGGACGCCGGGTTTCACGATGGGGATGGTCGCAACAGCGCGGGGACTGCGATCGACATGCTCGGCGGCCACGCCACCATGCCCTACACATCCGTCGTGATCACCTCGACCCGCTCCGATACGGCCTGACCGACGCAGACGTCGGGCGTCGCCGGGCGCGAGGGGAGACAGGCCCCCCGCGCGTCCGACCCCGCGCTCGTGCGGGGCCCCCGCCGGGTCCGTCCGGGGCAGTGATCGCGTCCCGGTCGGGCTGTGCGGTGAGGGCGGTGCCGTCCGCGCCTCCGTCTTCTTGCGGCGGCACGCTCCCCCACTCTCGGCTTCGCCGCCTCTCACCACCGGTGACGGTGGAGCCGGCGGCTCCTCTTAGCACACGGACGCATGAGTCGGTTGTGTACAAGATCAGTTTTTTCTCAATTCTCCGAGAAAATTTCTACAACCATCCGCCTTAGATGTCCGTCTGGTTAACGCAAGGGTGTGTAGAGGTTGATGTAGAGGAGCTCAGAACGTGACCGTGCGTTCCTTTGCCCGGCGGGTGCGACCGCGAGTCGAGCGGAAGGCCGCCGAGAAGGTGTGGCAGCTGCGTACCCTGCGCCGCCGCCGCAGGGCAGCGGTCACGGACCCGGTGCTCCGCCCGGTGGCGGTGCGCGGCCAGCAGCTCTACGGACGGGTCGTGACCCGGTTCACCGCCGCCGAGGCGGCCGCCGCCAACCTCGGCCTGGTGCTCGCCGCGCTGGAGCAGGAAGGCATCCCCTACTTCCTGGTGCCGGCCTCGCGCACCCGCCACACCATCGGCGTGAACGCCCTCGACCGGGAGCGTTTCCTCACCGCCCTCGAGGCGCGGAACGCGGGGAAGGCGGTGTTCATCGGCAGACCGCTGCCCGGCGGAAAGCTCAAGCACCCCGCCCTGTTCATGGACGGCGTCCTGCCGGCCCCGCTGCGTACGGCCCCGGTCCTGCGCATCGGGGAGAACCACCTGGGCCCCGCGGGCCAGCTGCTCGCCGGCCCGGAGCTCGCCTGCGACGTCGAGTTCTGGGAGGACGGGGCAGAACTCCTCGCCTCCGACAAGGGCCCCCGGCGCCTGGCCGCGGTCCAGCCGCAGGCGTCCGAGGACGTCTTCGCGGAGTCCCTCGTCGCACCGCGGAACAACGGGATCACCGACGTACTGCCGGCGTCCGAGCAGAAGCCGGCCCTCGTGCGGATCGGCGACCGGGAACTGCCGAGCTTCGCCGCGCTCACCCGGCCGACCGTGAACGACGTGACCTTCCCCGTCGACGTCGTATACACCTGGGTGGACGGCGAGGAGCCGGAGATGCGGGCCAAGCGCGCCCGGTACCAGGAGCGCGGCACCGCCGAGATCCTGGACAAGGAGACCAACGCCTCCCGCTACACCAGCCACGACGAGCTGAAGTACTCACTGCGCTCGCTCGCCATGTACGCCGACTTCGTCCGCCACATCTACATCGTGACCGACGGCCAGAAGCCGCACTGGCTCGACGACACCGCCCCGGGGATCACGGTCGTCGACCACCGCGACATCTTCCCGGCGGACGTCCTGCCCGTGTTCAACTCGCACGCGATCGAGACCCGGCTGCATCACATCCCCGGCCTGTCGGAGCACTACCTCTACTTCAACGACGACGTGTTCGTCGGCCGCCGGGTCACCGCGGAGCACTTCTTCCACGGCAGCGGTCTGATGAAGATCCCGGTGTCCCCGCTCAAGATAGGCGTCGGCAAGCCGCACGCCGAGGAGACGGCCACCAACTCCGCGAGCAAGAACGTCCGCCGGCTGCTGCTGGAGCGGTTCGGGCGGATGACCACGAACAACTTCATGCACACCCCGCTGCCGCAGCAGCGGGAGACACTGCGGGACCTGGAGGAGCTCTTCCCGGAGGACATCCGCCGCACCACGGCGTCCCGCTTCCGTTCGCCGCAGGACATCGCCCTGACCGCCCCGCTGCTCTACCAGTACGCGCTGATGACCGGCCACGGCGTGCCGGGCCGGTTCGGCTTCCGGTACGTCAACATCAGCCGCCCGGACGCGGAGGCCCGCCTGGCCGATCTGCGCCGCAACCGCCGCTTCGACTTCTTCTGCCTCAACGACGTCGACGTGCCGCCCGAGGAGCGGGAGCGGGTCGGCGCCCGGATGAACGAGTTCCTGGAGGACTACTTCCCCTTCGCGAGCCCCTTCGAGAAGCAGGACTGACGGGGGCCGGGGGGCATGGACATCCGTCACCGCTTCACGGCGCCCGCGGGCCTGCGCGCCGCCGGGAGCCTTCTGGTACGCCTGTGGACCTGGGTGACCGCCAGGCTCTGGGCACTGCGCGCTACCCGGGCCCGACGACGCCTGCGGGCCGCCGTCCCCGGAACGCGCGGGATCACCCTCGGACCGACGCGGCTGTACGGCCGTACGGTCGCCGCGTACACCGCCTCGGACGCCGTCGAAGCCGATCTCGAACGCGTCTGCACCCTCCTGGAAGGGCTGCGCGTCCCGTACTTCCTGGTTCCCGCCGACCACGGGCACGGCGCGCCGCGGCAGGTCGTGGGCGTCGAGGAGTCGTACCGCGGCGCGGTCCTCGCCCGGGCCGCCCAGCGCTTCGCGGGCACCGCCGGGTACGTGGGTGCCGTCGGACCGGACGGCGCCGTGACGGCCGCGGTGCTGTGGGCCGACGGCAGGCTGCCGCGGGCCCTGCGGCGGGCCGCGGTGCTCCGCACCGGTGTGGTGCGCCTCGGCCCGGGAGGGCAGGTGCTCAGCGGCCTCGAAACGGGGTGCGACATCGAGTTCTGGCGGCACGGCCGGGACCTCGGCGCCGGCTCGGACACGGCTGCGGGCATCGCCCCGGGTACGGCCGCGGGCACCGATCCCGCCTGGCTCACCGTGCCCGGCAGCCGGCTGCCGGACGTCTTCGGCCCGGCGCTCGTCGCCCCGCGCCGCAACCCCGTGACGGAAGTGCTCCCGGTGACCGCGCGGCAACCGGCCACGGTCGCGGGGCGCCACCGCACCGTCCCGACGTTCGCGCCGTTCGCCGAGCCGGGCATCGACGAGGTGCTGTTCCCCGTCGACGCCGTGTACACCTGGGTCGACGGGGACGACCCGGCGATGGCCGCGAAGCGCCGCGCCCATCAGGAACTCTCCGACAACGCCATCGCTCCGCGCGAGACCGGCGCCTCCCGCTACACCAGCCATGACGAACTGAAGTACGCACTGCGCTCACTGGAGATGTACGCCGGGTTCGTCCGGCGCGTCTATCTCGTGACCGACTCCCAGATCCCCGCCTGGCTGGACGCGGACGCGGAGGGCCTGACGGTGATCGACCACCGGGACATCCTCCCGGCCGACGCGCTCCCCGTCTTCAACTCCCACGCCATAGAAAGCGGCCTGCACCGCATCCCCGGCCTGTCGGAGCACTACCTCTACTTCAACGACGACGTCTTCATCAACCGCCCGGTACGACCCGAGCACTTCTTCCACGGCAACGGCATCGCCCGTATCCCGCTGTCCCCCCTGAAACTCGGAGTCGGCGCCCCGCACCCGCTCGAACCGGCCCCGAACTCCGCCGGCAAGAACGCCCGCGAGGTGATCAGGCGCTTCCACGGCAGACACATCACGCACAAGTCGCTGCACACCCCGCATCCCCAACTGCTCTCGGTCATGCGGGAGATGGAGAGCCTCGGAATCGAGGAACTCGAACGGACCGCCTACTCGCGCTTCCGCTCCACCTCCGACGTGGCCCCCGCGTCCACGCTCCACCACCACTGGGCGATGGCAACCGGCCGGGCCGTCCCCGCCGACTACCGCTTCCGCTACGTCCAGCTGGGCACACCGGACATGCGCCGCCGCCTGGCCCGCCTCACGGCCGGCGAGGACATCGACTTCTTCTGCCTCAACGACGTGGACACGCCCCCGGAGACCAGGCCGGCCGCCCAGGCCGCGATCCACACCTTCCTGGACCGGAAGTACCCGTTTGCGAGCCGCTTCGAAGGAGCACCGCGCAGCACCGCCCGCCCTGTCGCACCGCTCACGACGAGAGTCCCCTCCCAGCCGACGCGGGAGGAAGCACAGCGCCGCGAGTGAACAGGCCCGGAACCGCCACCCGCGCGGCACGGATCACACGACGTCGCCACCGACCTCCGGGCCCTGTCCGCGTGCATGGCGTGTGGTCCCCGAGTGGTCCGAGGACCAACCGTGTCCTGCCCGGTCAGCCTCGGCAGATACAGAAGGGGTGGCCGGCCGGATCGGTGAGAACCCGCGCCCGGGCGGCCTCGTGTGGCTGGTGTTCCGGCTTGCCCGCGCCCAGCTCCAGCAGCCGGGTCTCGGTCTCGTCCAGATCCACGACGTCGAAGCAGAGGTGCAGTTGCTGGGGAACGGTCTGCTCGGGCCAGCGCGGCGCCCGGTAGTCGTCGACCCGCTGAAAACCGATGAGGAGGCCGTGCTCACCGTTGAGGCCCGCGAAGTCGGCGTCCGACTTGGGGTGCGGTTCCAGACCGGTGGCCTGCTGATAGAAGGCCGCCAGAGCCGGCGGGTCGGGGCAGTCGAGCGTGATCGCAACCAGCTTCATCTGCAGGGACATGGCGCCTCCGGGCCGACCAGTGGACTTGCGCGAGGAACAGCCTAGGGGCGGCTGCCTACGGTTGCGCAGAACAGGACAGCAGCGGGCCGGGGGGGGACCGGACGTCCGGTCAGGGTCGCGTGTCCGGTGCCCAGTCGCGCAGGACGAAGGCGGTCATCTCGTCGCTCATGTCCCCCCGAGCACGCTCCGGCAGGACTCCCAGGCCGGTTGGCTCAGCAGTGGGCGGAAGCGGGTGAACAGGGCGAGCAGGCCGGCGCCCCACTTCTCGCGGAAGGCCGGGTCCAGGCCGGCGAGGTCGAGTTCGTTGGCGGCCGTCAGTTCGGCGAAGTCCCGGCACGGCCGGAGGCCGGGGACGCGGGCGCGGCCGGTGAACCGGTCGTGGACGGCGGCGTCGGCCTGCGCGAGTGCCGGATACGTGGCCTTCCGGTCGCACGAGCCGTACAGGTACACCAGGGCTTCGGCCTCCGCGCCGATCACCGCGACGAGTTCGGCACGGCGGCTCACGGGCAACAGTGCGGTGGGGAAGCCGTCGGTGCCGTAGAACGCGTGGCAGAGGCCCGCGAGCCGGAGGGCGGGCCGGGCACCCCATACGGCGAGTTGCTCCTCGACGCGTTGGAGGTGCGCGAGGAGAGTCCCCCCGGGGTGGGTGATCTCGGCGGCACCGAGATCGCGCAGGAGGGCGACGGCCTGGACGGAGGCGGCGGCGGCAGGGAGATCGGGCACGGACAGGATCCTCCCCCCGCACGGGGGCCGGTACCCGTGTCGGTGACCCGGTTCTCGACACGCCCTCCGCGACGACGCGGTCCATGCGGGCCGACGGTTCGGCGAAGCCCGGCGAAGTCCAGCGGGATGGATAGGGTCGTCAGCCGTGGGCCCCAGCCGCAGGTCGCCAACCGTCAACCGGCACCGTCAACCGGCAACCGGCAACCGGCAACCGCCACCCTTCAACCGTCGCCTTCCAAACCGGCACCCGGCACCAGGCACCCGCCAGCCGGCAACCGCCACCCGCATCCGCCACCCGCAGGCCGCAGGCCGCAGGCCGCCACCCGCAGGCCGTCAGGCAAGGTCCCTCAGCCAGGTTTCCATGGCCACGAAGTCCGTGTCCGTCAAGCCGAACTCGTGGGCGACCCGGTGGAGCAGGGCCGGCTCGTGGTGGTGGATGGCGACCCAGGCGCGGTCGGCCTCGGTGATCTCGTCGTCGACCCAGATGAACGGCCGCTCCCCCGCCCACTCCACCAGCGGCCGCGTCTTCCAGTGCAGCAGGGCGGGCGGCTCGTCCTCGTCCGGCCACTGCACGACGGGCAGCGGGGGCAGGCCCAGCCAGGGGGCGACGGTGGTGTTGGCGTCGTCCATCCAGGTGGTGGCCCAGACGAGCTGGCAGCCGAGCGCGGCGAGGCGCGGGCCCAGTGCCGGGTCGATGCGGGTGAGCAGGGGGTTGGACGGGGTGGAGGGCGCGTGCGCGGTCTCGTAGACCGGGTAGGCGTGGGCCTCCGGGGCGCCGAAGGGGATGAGGGGACCGTCGATGTCCAGGAAGAGAAGCATCGGGGACAGGATCCCTCAGAACGGCAGCGGCCTCGCGTGCACCACGTCCAGCCTCGACACCGCCCGGGTCAGCACCACGTACAGCCGGTGCAGCCCGCGTTCCTCGCCCTCCGCCACCGCCGCCGGTTCCACCGCGACGACGTGGTCGTACTCCAGCCCCTTGACCAGGCTCGCCGGGACCAGGGCCACTCTGGCGCCGAGCCGGTCCGCCTCCGCCGGGTCGATGCCCGCGGCGGTGAGCGCGGCGCGTACGTCCGCCACCTGCGCGTCCGCCGCCACCACGCCCACCGACCCCTCGCGGGTCAGGGCCTCGCGTACCGTGGCGGCCGGCACGTCCCGTGTCGGCCGGAGGGTCAGCTCTCCGTCCGCGCGGTAGGACCGGGCCGGGGGCACGTCCGTGTCCAGGTGCTCGAGCAGCCGGTTCGTCAGGTCCACGACCGCGGCGGGAACGCGGAACCCGGTGGTGAGCGGGACGACCGCCGCGTCCGGCTTGCCCAGGTGGCGCAGTACGGTGTCCCAGCTCCGCGCCGACCAGGGCGTGGTGGCCTGGGCCAGGTCGCCGAGGACGGTGAGCGAGCCGAAGACGGCCCGGCGGGCGATCGCCCGGCACTCCATGGGAGAGAGGTCCTGGGCCTCGTCGACGACGATATGGCCGTAGCCCTCGGGGTGTTCGACCAGTCCGGCGATCTCGTCGAGGAGGACCAGGTCGGCGGGTGACCAGCGGGCGGACTTGTGGGAGCGCGGCGGCCGGGGCCAGCGCAGGGCCTGCTGCTCGGAGGGGTCGAGGAGCCCCTCGGCCGCCCGCGCCAGCACCTCGGCGTCCGTGAGGAGTGCGGCCAGCACCTCTTCCGGGCGCACCTTCGGCCAGACGGTGTCGAGGCAGGCGCTCATCGCCCGCGACCGTTCGAGGCGGCGGGTCCAGGCGGCCGGCTGCGGCCCCGCCCGCCGTTCGGCCTGGAGCTGTACGGCCCGCATCGCCCGCCCCCGCACCCGCTCGCGCCCGACGGCGTACGGCGGCTCCTCGCGCCGTACCGCCGCGACGATCTCCGTCAGCGCGGCGGCGGACACCCGCCAGGTGTAGGTGCCGTCGGAGAGGGAGAGCGGGTGGACGGCCTCGGCGGACACCTGGGCGTACAGGGCGCGGCGCAGGACCTCGGCCATCCGGGGGTCGTGCTTGAGCGCGGCGGCCCGGGCGGAGTCGGTGCCGGTGGCCGGGTGGCGGGCGATCTCGTCGGGGAGGGTGGTCTGGCGTACGCCGGTCTCGCCCAGGGCCGGCAGGACCTCGGAGATGTAGGAGAGGAAGGTGCGGTTGGGGCCGAGGATCAGCAGGCCCGAGCGGCGGATGCGCTGGGGGTGGGTGTAGAGGAGGTAGGCGGCGCGGTGCAGGCCGACGGCGGTCTTGCCGGTGCCCGGGGCGCCCTGGACGCAGACGGAGGCGGTGAGGTCGGCGCGGACCAGGTCGTCCTGGTCGGGCTGGATGGTGGCGGCGATGTCCCGCATGGGGCCGACGCGGGGCCGTTCGATCTCCTGGGCGAGGAGCGTGCCGGGGCCGGACTCGCCCGTGGTCAGCCGCTCGTCCTCCCATCCGGTGAGGTCGGCGGAGTCGCCGCGGCTGCCCGGCGCCCAGCCGAACCGGCGCCGTACCGCGACGCCCTGCGGTTCGTCGGGTCCGGCCTGGTAGAAGGCGCGGGAGACGGGCGCCCGCCAGTCGACGACCAGGGGCGGGGCGGTCGGCTCCTCGCTGATCCGCAGCCGGCCGATGCGGTAGCTCTGCCCGGCGTGCTCGCCGGACTCGAAGTCCAGCTTGCCGAAGAACAGCGGGCCCTGGGGCAGCTCGCGCATCTCCTTGGCCCGGCTGCGCAGCCGGTAGCCGAGGACCTCGGCGTCGGCGCCGGAGGCGGAGACGTCCTCGCCGGTGACGACATGCTCGGCGGCGCCTTCGACCATGCGGGCGAGGGCGGCCCGGCAGGTGTCGTGGTGGGCACGTTCGCGGTCGAGTTCCTGCTGCATGGGAACAGCGTAGACGAGAAAACGTAACCCGGTTAAATTTTTAACCCGGATCCCCGAGCTCCGGCAGAGCCCGCTCCAGCCGCTCGAAGGCCCGCTCCGCCGCCCGCACCGCGTCCTCCCGCACCTCCTCCACCCGCTCCCCTGCCACGATCCGCCGCCAGTTGTCCTGCGCGAGGATCCGCTGTACGGCGATGATCTGGCCGGCGGCCAGCCGGGCGTCCAGGGTGCCGCCGAGGGCCTCGGCGAGCGCGGCCTCGGACCGCTCCAGATAGGTGTGCTGGCGGGCGACCAGGGTGGCCGTGCTGTTGAGGAGGGTGTGGAAGGCGAGGACCTGCGGGTGGTCGTTGAGCCCGGTGATCGGGTCGTTGCGCCGGAGGCCGTCGAGGAAGCGCTGCCGCAGTACGCCGACGGGCGAGTCCGCCCCGGCGACCAGCCGCGCGGCCTCCGTCTCGTGGTCGGCGATCCGGTGCAGCACCAGGTCCTCCTTGACCGGGAAGTACCGGAACAGCGTCGGCTTGGAGATACCGGCCGCGGCGGCCACCTCCGCGACCGGCACCGCGTCGAACCCCTTCGCCAGGAACAGCCGTACGGCGATGTCCGACACGTCCTCGTACATCCGCCGCTTCTTGCGCGCGCGCAAGCCCGTCTCACCCATGGGACCGAGCCTACGCAGCGGGCGTCAGGCGAGGGCGCGGGTGAGGTAGGGGTTGGCCCGGTAGGGGACCGTGAGTCCCAGGGAGGCGGTGGCCGCGGCCAGGGTCATGGTGTACGTGTCCACCGCGCGGCGCACGTTCGGCGCGTCCAGACCCGCCCCGGTGACCAGGCGGTCCAGGTCGACGTAGGCCGACCGGACGATCTCGGTCCACCGGTACACCCGCCAGTCCCGCTGCCAGTCCACGGTGAACCTGTCGGGCAACAGGCGCTCCCAGCGGCGGAACATCCGGTCGCGGATCTCCGGCCGGGTCGGGGTCAGATGCATGTGCCGGACCAGGTCGTAGAGCGGGTCGCCGACCAGGGCCATCTCCCAGTCGATGATGGTCAGCGCGAGCGGGTCGTCGCGGCGCACCAGGTTCCAGGGGTTGAGGTCGCCGTGCAGCAGGGCGGGGGCGCGGGAGCTGAGCCGGTGCCGGGCGAGGATCTCGCGCAGCCGGGCGGCGTCGGGCAGGCCGAGGAAGCGGGCCAGCTGCTGGGACTCCTTGGGGAGGCCGGCGACGAGGGCGAAGAGCTGGTCGCTGAGCCACTCGTAGAAGTACGGCTGGCTCGCGACCGGGTCGACCTCGGTGTAGTCGACCTGGGTGAGCTCGGCCAGCTGGTCGACGAGCCGGTCGGCCTCGTGCGGGCGAAGGCCGTGCACGGGGTGGTCGGGTCTGCGGTCGATGTCGGCCGGGCCCTCGTAGGTGTGGATGGCGAAGCGGTCCCGGGAGTGCGCGAAGAGGTAGTGCGAGTGGCTCTCCCCGAGGGCCAGGACCCGGGGTGCGGCCACCCGCGCGCGGGAACGCTCGATCGCCCGCAGCACCGCGTGCTCGCTGAGGTAGCTGCGCTCACGGCGCAGCACGTGGGGCACCTTGCGGCGGACCACCACGGGACGTTCGATGCCCGGCACCCGGATCACCGAGTTGAGGTGCGCGGTGCCCTTGAACACCTGGCGGGCCGTCGCCGCTCCTTCGAGCAGCAGGGCCGAGGACACCGCGTGGTAGGGAAAGTCGGGGTGCTCCGGGACCCGCCGGTCCGGCTTCCATTCGATGACACCGGTGATCCGGCCGCGCCGGGTGCCGTCGACGGCCGGGGACGTCGCCCAGCGGGCGAGGATCCTCTCGATCTCCCGGTCGCCGGGCACCGTGCGCAGCCGCAGCGGTTCGGCGCCCGCCGTCAGCGCGCGGCGGACGGCCGCCGTCGCCCGGTCCAGGCTCTCCTGGTCGAGGGACTCCTCCAGGGACTGGGCGGCCCGCATCACGTCGGGGTAGACGGACTGCGCCCGCTCGAAGTCCACGTAGTGCCGCAGGTCCTTGCCCGTCCCGTGCACGGCGGCGGGCCGCACCGCCTGCATGGCCGCCGCCCACGCGTCGACGGCCTCGTCCCACTGGTGCTCCGGGTACCGCATCCGGACCAGGTGGGTGGCGAGGTCGTGCAGCGGGTCGCCGTAGCTCGCCAGCTCCCAGTCGACGCAGATGAGGGGCGCGGGGCCGTCGTACGACATGATCAGGTTGTCGCGGTGCAGGTCGGCGTGGAGCAGGCCGTAGGGACGCCGGGCCATCCAGGGCACCCGGTCGGCGAACCGGAGCAGGGCGTCCTCGGGAATGCCCAGGGCCGCGAACAGCCCCCCGAACGCGGGCCAGTTGGCCTCGCGGATCTGGAGGTCGGCCATCCGGGCCAGGGTCCGCAGGAATCCCTGGCTGTCCACGTGGTTCCGGGGCCAGATCGACGGCAGCGGCGGCAGCGCGCTACCGCGGACCTGGGTCATCTGGGCGAACAGCTCCGCCAGGTCCTTCAGCAGCAGGTGATCGACCGGCTTGTCGTTCGGGCAGACGGCGGAGAGCGGAACCCCCTCCACATAGCTGTGGATGGTGAAGCGATTCCCCTCGAAAAGGCACGCGGGCACGTTGGGCAGCACGCCCTGGATCGCCCGCAGGATCGCGGCCTCGTTCTGCCAGGTCCTGATGACCACCGGCAGCGCGTCCGGCCTGCGGACCCTGACGGTCACGGCGGTGCCGGGCTCGCGGCCCAGGTGCCGGGCCATCGGCTCCGTCAGCGGCAGGACGTAGTTCTGGTTGTGGAAGCCGCTGCTCGCGAGCCCCCGGGTCGCGGCGTCCCGCAGAAACGCGTCGTACTCGTCGACGGGCAGCGGTCTGCCGTTGTCTCCTCCGTTCACGACGTCAGGGGGGACAGGCGGTACACCCACTGGCCGCTCCGGGGTCGTGCGCGCGAGATCGCGAGGAATGGGGCAGGGAAACGGTAATGCCGGACAACGCGCGACACGACTGGAAGCCTGGCCGAGTGACCCCGTCGGGTGGTGGTGGGCACTCGTCTGCCGGTCCCTGGTCGGCCGAGGCCGGTTCTTTCGCCGTGCCTGACACACGCACTGGTACGCGTGAACCCGAGCTGTTGCTCAGACGATTGGCCGCATGCTAGCGCACGGCGACCGGGTCAGACCGTGAGCAGGTCCCACACCGAGTTGAACCACCTGGTCGTGTTGGCGACGAAGACCGAACCGGGTGACTTGGGGTCCGAGTCGCCGACGTGGTGGGTGAGGGTGGCGCCGAAGCCCAGGACGTCCACGGCCTCCACTTCCGTCCCGTCGGCCAGGATCACCGTGCGCAGGATCGGCTCGTAGAAGCCGTGCAGCACCTCGTCGTGGTTGATGACGTACAGCTTGAAGGTCGGGGTGAGCTCGGTGCGGCGGACCTCCAGCCGCACGTCCGGCACCAGGTTCTCGGTGTGCAGCTGGTCGAGGACCGTACGCAGGGACGCGGTGTGGGCCTCGGTGATGGCGCGCAGCCGCGCCGGCAGGCGCGGGTCGTCCTTGTTGTCCCTCGCCCGGGGGTACGGCATGTTCTGGGTCTCGGCCGGAAGCAGCATCCGCAGGTGGATCCGCCGGGGCGAGATGTCGCCCGCCCGGATCCGCTCGGCCTGGATACGGATGTGGGCGTCCAGGCTCTCCGAGGTCAGGGTGGAGATGTCCAGGGTGACCTCGTCGCGTTCGAAGGCCTCGCCGATCAGCGGCCCCAGCGTCATCGGGTGGTGCCGGGACCGGCTGGCGCGGGGTGCCGAGGACTGTATGTGCTGCCGCATGACGACCCTGGAGCGCTTGCCCCGGCCGCCCTCGATCCACCCCTCGCTGCCCAGCTCGCGCAGGGCCCGCTGCACGGTGTCGCGGGAGACGCCGAACTCCTGCGCGAGCGTCTCCTGGGACGGCAGGAAGGAGTCCAGCGGATAGCCGCCGTCGGAGAGCCGGACCCGGAGCTCCTCCGAGACCCGCCGGAACGCGCCGCCGTCTTTCGTCCGCTTGGTCACATGCCGTACGTACCTCGTGCGGGTCCCCGGCAAACAACTTCCAGTCATGCAACTCGTCAGTCAACTAACCGGTTACTGGATCTAGTTGCCTGGGCATTCCAGCGGTAGGCAGTCAACTTCTCAGTCAACTCCGGAACTTGAGAGGTTGACGGACAGCTGCAGGGTCAAAGGGGGGTGGAAAGCCATGACCATCCAGATGTTCGGGATCGGCGTGCAGGCCGACGACCTGATTCAACTGGCGTTCTGGGCGACGGGTTTACTGGTGTCACTGACGGCGTGGATCCGCAGGCGCCGGCAGCGGGCGCGCGATCTGGCGGCTAGCCCCGCAGAATCGCCAGCAGCGGCTCCAGCGAGCCCACGACCCACTCCGCCCCGGCCTCGGTCAAAAGCTTGGCTTTCCGTTCGTTACGCGCGTAGCCCAGGAACGGCACCCCGGCCCTCCGGGCCGCCTCGAGGTCCGAGGGGGAGTCGCCGATCATCAGGGCCGCGTCGGGGGCGGCGCCCATCGCGCTGAGGGCGCGGTTGAGGCAGTGCGGGTCGGGCTTGAGGTGCTGGAGGTCCCCGGTGCGGCCGTAGAGGTGCGGGTGGAAGCAGGAGATGAGCTCGCGCTCCTCCAGGTAGGCCCGGACCACCCGCGGGGAGTTGTTGGTGGTGATCGCCATCCGGGCGCCGTGCGCCCGCCAGGTCTGTATGAGGATGTCCGCGTACGCCGTGGGCATCGCGGTCGACGTGGCCAGCAGCTCCTCGTTGGTGAGACGTTCCTCCAACTCGGCGACCAGGTCGCTGCCACGGCGCCGGTGGTCCACCGCCCGCAGCACCAGGTGCGGGTCGAGGGAGTCGCGCTCGGTGCCGGTGACCAGGCCCCGCAGGCCGCGGCCCTCCAGCCAGCGCACCAGGTCCGCGGCCACCCGGTCCGCCGAGTGGCCGGCGAACAGCCGGCAGATCGGCCCGTCGAAGTCCCAGAGGACCACTTGGGCACGCGTGATCAGATCTCGCAGCTGCTCGGTCGCGCGCGCCGTCTCTTCCGTCACTGGTTCAGTCTGCGTCGTATCAGAAGTCACTAGGAGAGTGTCAGGTCCGTGGTGATGGTTTCCCAGAGGGCGTCGAACCACTTCTGCGATTGCTCCACGAATGCGGCATCCCGGTGACCTGCCCGCTTCTCGAAGGAGAAGAGCAGCGACTCGGAGCCGACGGCGTCGTACATGTCCAGCATCCCGCTCTCGGTGAGCTCCTCGCGGCGCATGACCATGTAGTACCCGAACAACGCCTCCGCGTCGTTGAGCAGATACAGCTTGGCCGGCGGGGTGAACGGCAGGGCCCGGAAGGTGACGTTGACCTCGATCTTGTGGGTGGAACGCAGCGACTGGAGGTTGTACTGGAGGACCTGGCCCTGGGCGTTGCGCATGGCGAGCCAGCGGTTGTGTACGGCGTCGTCGTCGCCCTCGACCGGGACCGGGAAGGCGAGGTTGATGTCGCGGCCGGGAAGCAGGACGCGGACGTCGATGCTCTCGGGGTGGATCCGGCCCTCGTGGATCAGGCGCAGGGGTTCGGCGAGCGCCGGCAGCAGGCTCTGGGCGGTGAGGCAGGCGGCGTCGATGCGGACGTGCGGGGCGGCGAACGCCTCCGTCATGCGGGGGCCGAGGCCGACCATCGTCGGCTGGGGCTCGTCATGGGGGCGCGGGCCGGGCTCGGCGATCCGCGGCGGGCTGCCCTTGCTGACGTTGCTGAGGAGACCGTCGTCCTGCAGCACCCGCACGGCCTGGCGCACGGTACCCCGCTCCACGCCGAACTCGTCGGCCAACTCGGCCTGCGTGGGCAGCCGGTCGCCCACCCGGAGCTCGCCCCTGCGGATGCGTTCCCGCAGGGTGTCGGCGATCTCCTGGGGAGTGAGTCTGCTTGCGCCGTTCACTGCCACGTTCTCCTGAGTCACGACCAAACGCTACAACTTTGATTTATTTGGCGGGAGTTGTTTGAGAGTTGTTTATAAGTCCTGACCAACTGGGGACAACTTAAGCATAGTTGGTTACCAACTTGGTCGAGTTGGTGGAAGCTTTGCTTCCCGACGATGGGGGAACCGCCATGCCTGCCGCCCTCGCACTGCTCTCCGCCGTCTTCGTCGTCGGCTTCGAGCAGATGATCCAGTCGAAGTACGGTGCCACTGGCATTATCGGTCTGCTCTTGCTCACCGTGGGGATCAAGGCCAAGAGCCCGGCGGTCAGCTCCGTCGGCGCGGTCCTGCTCGCCCTGCTGCTCACCGGTCCCGCGCTGTGAGGAGTGGCGCGGCGAGGACCGGTTCGGCAAGGACCAGTTCGGCAAGGACCAGTTCGGCAAGGACCGGCTCGCTGAGGACTAGGCCGTCAGCTGCAATTCCGAGCTGATCGTCTCCCACAGGGCGTCGAACCACCGCCTGGACTGGTCCACGAACGCGGTGTCCCGCAGCCCCGCGCCCTGCTCGAACGCGAAGAGCATCGACCGCGTGCCCTCGGCGTCGTACGTCTGCAGGTGCTCGTGGCCGATCTCCCGCTCGTGGCGCCCCAGCGTGTAGTACGCGAACAGCGCCTCCACCCCGTTGAGCAGGTACAACTTGACCGGCGGGGTGAAGGGCAGGGCCCGGAAGGTGACCTGGACGTCGATGCCGTGCGTCGCCCGCAGCGCCAGCAGGTTGTGCCGGAGCACCTGGCCCTGGGCGTTGCGCTGGGCCAGCCAGCGGTTGTGCACCGCCTCCTCGCCCGAGGCGTCCAGCGCCGTCGGGAACGCGAGGTCGATGTTCCGGCTCGGCAGCAGCACCCGGACGTCGATCTTGGCCGGTTCCAGGCGCCCCGCGTGGATGAGCCGCAGCGGTTCCCCGAGCGCGAGGTTGAGGGAGACCGAGGTCAGACAGAGCGCGTCGATCCGCACCTGCGGGGCCGCGAAGGCCGCCTCTATCCGGGAGACGAGGGCCACCATGGTGGGCTGCGGCGGCGCCTCCCGGCCCACGGCGAGCCGGATCAGGCCCGGATCAGGGGCGACTGTCGCCGGCGCGCCCTTCGAGGCGTTGGTGAGCAGATGCTCCGACTGAAGGATGCGCAGCGCCTGCCGTACGGCCCCCCGCTCGACGCCGAACTCGTCGGCCAGCTTGGCCTGGGTGGGCATGCGCTGGCCCGGCTGCAGCACCCCTGACCTGATCTGGGTACGCAGCGCGTCGGCCACCGTACGGTGTGACGCCAGAGGCCGCTGTGGCCTCTCCCGCCCACTGGCGGCAGCGCGTTCCGGGTCCACGGACAAACAGTACAACTTCCCGCCATCTTTCGGCAGTTCCCGGGAAGGTGGTTATGAGTCGCTTCCAAGTGGAGATAAGTACAGTGGAGTTGGCTACCAACTTCTGCAACATGGTCACACTTCCTCGGTGGTTGGCCGACGGGGTTCCCTTCCGGAGGGGAGCCGGGAGCCCGGTCAACCAGGGCGGCCGCCGAGGCGCACGACCAACGCACAGCACCTGAGCACAGTCACAACTGAACACCGACAACTGAACATCCGCAGATCCGCACGGCCACAACTTCACAGCTCGCTACGGATGAGCACATCTGGACAAGGTGATTCAGGCACCGCCGCCGGCAGGAAGGAGACCGTCTCAGAAGATGTCCGGGCACCAGGGGCGCCCGGACGCGCGCAGCAGGGCGTCGGCCTCCCGGGCGGCGCCCACTCGCTCTTCCTGGACCCGTCCGAGGGCGTGCAGCCGCGCCACGGACTGGTCACCCAGCCAGACACTCGCCAACTCGGCGATGCCGAGGGTGAGTTCGGGGGCGTCGGTGGTCGGGGTGCAGGACGCCCCTTCGGGGGAGGCGTCCAGCCGGAACCGGCCGCCGGCCAGCCTCTGCCGGTCCACCACCTCAAGCACCAGCGACCCCGCCGTGTCGTACGTCCGCGCCTCCAGGGCCCGTACGACGTCCAGGATCCGCACCCACAGCCAGTCCACCTGCCTGGTGATCCGCGCGGCGCGCGGGTCGGGGAAGTAGTGCGGCAGCAGGTCGTCCGGCGACCGCCAGCCGCTCTTCACCCTGGTGATCCAGTCGATCGAGCACAGGTAGTGCCACAGAGCGCGCTCGGCCGCGGGTCCCGTGGCGAGCAGCCAGTTCACCTCGGCCGTGTTGTGCGGCTGGCTGTCCTGCCAGTTGTCGTCCGACTCGTACGACACGATGCCCTCGACCTCGCCGCCAGGCGCCCGGTACACCGCGTAGTACGGCTCGGTCCAGTCGGTGTCGAAGCGGATCTCGCCGGTGTTCACCCGCCACCACAGCCAATCACGGCTGACCGCGCCGGGCTGCGTACGGCGGACGCGTTCGTGCAGTTCGGGGCCGAGCTTGCGGACGTCGTCGGCGTCGACGAGGTCGATCCGCCCGCCGTCCTCGGGGCGCGACCAGCGCGGGTCCAGGCCGGCCCGCGTGACCTCGACCGTCCACTCCGTCATCGTGGCCGCCGGGCCGAAGCCGTAACGGCCGTAGATCCGGTACTCGGCGGCGATCAGGGTCGCGACCACGTCTCCGCGCTCCTTCGCCGCGGCGAGGTCCTGGCTCATCATGCGGGTGAGCAGGCCGCGGCGGCGGTGGGTGGCGGTGACCGTGACGTTGGAGATGGCGTCGGCGGGGACGGTCGCTCCGCCGACGGTGGTCAGTTCCTGGGCGAAGGACCGGAACGTCGCCACGCAGCGGGGGCCGTCGAAGGCGCCGAGGAGTCTGCCCGGGACGAACTGCCGCCGACGGGCGTCGAGTTGGTCGGCCGTGAGCACCGGTTGCTGGAGGAATCCGGTGGCCAGGGCGCGGTGCCAGTCCCCGAACTCGGGTTCGGTTATGGGGCGGACTTCGACGGCGTCGGTCATGACAGCACGGTAGGTGTTCGATCGGGGTCGTGCCGACTGAATTTCGGCTGGGCCTGCGGGGGCCTTTCGCGCCCACACGGCGGTAGCCGCCCATCGACACAGCCCCGCGCCCCTGAAGGACAGGGGCGCTCAGCCCTACGTCAGCAGATCGTCGACCTGGGCCTCGCCCTCCCGGTAGCGCCTTGCGATCTCCCCGCTGGAGTCGTCGGCCGTCCGTTGCAGTCGCTGCCGCCGTCTCGACACCTCCTGCTCGTACCGGACCAGCCTCCCCATCGCCGTCGTCAGTTCCGGGTCCGTGCGGGCCGCCAGGTCGGACAGCTCGACCTCTGCCAGCATGTCGGCGGCCAGGCGGCCGTACTCCTCGTTGTGCGGGGTGCCCAGGGTGACGTGGCGGGCCGAGGAGCGGTGGCGGGCCGGGGCGTCGGTCAGGATCTCCGGGAGGCGGTCCACGACGGCGGCCGCGCCCGCCGGGGAGCGGCGGGCCAGTTCCGCCCGCAGGATGTCGATACGGCCCTGGAGCAGCCGTCTCACGTAGCTGAGGTCGGCCTCGTCGCGCTGCGCGTCCCGGCGCAGGACGCGCAGTTCGGGCAGGCTCAGGCGCGCCAGGTCGTGCTCCGGCGGCTCCGCGGGCAGTGCGATGCCCTCGCCGCGTTGTGCGGGCGGCCGGGGCAGGCTCTGCGCGCTCTGCGCGCCCTGCGTCCTCAGTCGCCCGGTACTCGGTGTGCTCATACGCCTCTACCGTCCCCTCGACCGGCGTGTGGAAGCATGGTGCCACCCCAAGTGGCCGCAATGTGACCGAGTGCCCCCGAACGGCCGTAGATGTGAGGTTAAGGATCAATAGTGGGCCCCCCGCGGGGGCCGCCGGGGCACCGGGCATGATGGTCCGCATGCGAGCTGTGGTTCAGCGGGTGGACGGCGCGGGCGTCGTCGTCGACGGTGAGACGGTCGGCGCGATCGAGGGCGAGGGGCTGTGTGTGCTCGTGGGCGTGACCCACGACGACACCAAGGAGAAGGCGGCCCAACTGGCCCGGAAACTCTGGTCGATCCGGATGCTGACCGACGAGAGGTCATGCAGTGACATCGACGCGCCGCTGCTGGTGATCAGCCAGTTCACGCTGTACGGCGATGCGCGCAAGGGACGGCGGCCGACGTGGAACGCGGCGGCGCCGGGCGAGGTGGCCGAGCCGCTGGTGGACGAGGTGGTGGCCCGGTTGCGGGCCCTGGGGGCGACGGTGGCCACCGGGCGGTTCGGGGCGCAGATGCGGGTGTCACTGACCAACGACGGGCCGTTCACCGTTCTGCTGGAGATTTGAATCCTCCCCTCCCTCAGGTCAAGGGAGGGGATTCCTGGCTCAGGCAGCCATCCGGGGCAGCGCCTCAGACGGTCTTACCGGGTCAGCCTTTCCTTCGTCTTCTTGCCGCGCTCGGCGTACGGGAGGTCGGGCTTCGGATGTGGTCGTCGCGGTCTCTTTCACACCCCGGTCCACGCCGTTCACCGCACCCGTCTCCGGCAGTTGCTCGACGGCGGCGGGGAACACGTGCACACCGTGTCCAAGTGGTCGCCGCCCGTTGCCAATCATGTGTGTCAACGGCATATCCCGCAGCGTGCTCGCGGAGATCCACAGCCTGTGGACCGGTCCCCGCAGCGGGCTTACGGTTCGACGATCACTTCCTGTGCCGCGGCCGTGTCTCCCGCGATCAGCCGGGCGTCCAGCGGGACGTTGCGCTTGACCAGTGCCAGGGCCACCGGACCCAGTTCGTGGTGGCGTGCCGACGTCGTCACGACACCGATCCTGCGGCCGTCCTCGCCGTCGTCGGCCAGCCGGATCTCCGTGCCGTGCGGCGGCAGGTGCACGTCGCTGCCGTCCAGGTGCAGGAAGACCAGGCGGCGGGGCGGCTTGCCGAGGTTCTGCACCCGGGCCACGGTCTCCTGGCCCCGGTAGCAGCCCTTCTGCAGATGCACCGCGCTGCCGATCCAGCCCAGCTCGTGCGGGATGGTGCGGTGGTCGGTCTCGAAGCCGAGGCGGGGCCGGTGGTGCTCCACCCGGAGGGCCTCGTACGCCAGCAGGCCGGCCGCCGGGCCCGCCTTCTCCGCGAACGACTCCAGGTCGGCGCGGGGCAGGAAGAGATCACGACCGTACGGCGTCTCGCGTACGACGGCACCGTCCGGCGGCTCGGCGATCGAGCCGGCCGGCAGGTGCACGACCGCGAAATCGCCCGTTCGGTCGGCGACTTCCACCCGGTAGAAGAACTTCATCGACTCCAGGTAGGCGATCAGCGCCGGAGCGGTGCCGGGCTCCACATGGGCCCAGACCGTCGTGCCGTCGTCGACCAGATACAGCGCGTGCTCGATGTGGCCGTGCGCGGAGAGGACCAGCGCCTCGGTGGCCTCGCCGACGGGCAGCTCGCTGACGTGCTGAGTGAGCAGGAGGTGCAGCCAGCCGAGCCGATCGTCGCCGGTCACGGTGACGACACCGCGGTGCGAGAGGTCCACGAAACCGGCACCGTCGGCGAGGGCGCGCTGCTCGCGGAACAGGTCGCCGTAGTGGGCGGCGACACCTTCGTCCACGCCCTCGGCGGGGACGGCGCCGGGCAGGGTCAGCAGGGGACTCTTCATATGAGTAAGCCTACGACTCGGTAATTGAAGTCTGGACGGCTGCGGCCTTGGCTCTCTTGCGCGCGCAGTCCTGGCAGCGGCCGAAGATCGCGAAGTGCTTCATGTCGGTCTCGAAGCCGAACTCCCGCCGCAGCTTGGCGGTGAACTCCGCGGCGACCGCCACATCCGCCTCGATCACGTTCTCGCAGTCGCGGCAGACCAGGTGGATGTGATGGTGCCGGTCGGCGAGGTGGTAGGTCGGCGCACCGTGCCCGAGGTGGGCATGGCTGACCAGCCCCAGCTCCTCCAGGAGCTCCAGGGTCCGGTAGACCGTGGAGATGTTGACCCCCGACGCGGTCTTCCTCACCTCACCGAGGATGTCGTCGGGGGTCGCGTGCTCAAGGGTGTCCACAGCTTCGAGCACGAGTTGCCGCTGCGGCGTCAGCCGGTAGCCGCGCTGCCTTAGGTCGCTCTTCCAGTCGGTGCTCACCACACCGAAAGTCTAGAACTACTCTGCGGGAACTACTTGAAGAAGGCGATGCCGTCGTCCGGCATATCGGCGGGCAGGGCCTTGGCCCAGCGCTCGACCTCCTCCGGGGTGACGACCTTCTTCAGGTGCGCGGACATGTACGGGCGCAGCTCGACCTCGGGGGTCTGCTTCTCCCCCACCCACATCAGGTCGCTCTTGACGTAGCCGTACAGGCGCTTGCCACCGGTGTACGGGGCGGAGGCGGCGGTGCGGGCCACGGCGTCCGTGACCAGGTCGATCTGGGGCTTCTTGTCGGCCATCTCGCCGTACCAGATCTCGATCACGCCGTCGTCGCGGGTCATCGTGACCTCGACCCTGCGGTTGGCGTCGATGCGCCAGAAGCCGTGCTCGGTCTCCAGCGGGCGGACCTTGTTCCCGTCGTTGTCCAGCACCCAGGTCTGGGAGTGGTACTCCAGGAAGTCACGCCCGTCGTGGCTGAAGGTGGCCTCCTGGCCGAAGTTGCACTTCTCCGAGCCCGGGAAGTCGTGGACGCCCGCGCCGGCCCACTTGCCCAGCAGGAAGGCGAGCGGAACCAGGTCCTTGTGCAGGTCGGACGGAATCTCGATCATGACGGCGGTTTCCTAGGCGGTGGGGATCAGCGCTGGCCCTGGTAAAGCTTCTTCACGGTCAGTCCGGCGAAGGCGATGACGCCGACGCAGACCAGGACCAGCAGGGTTTCGAAGAAGATCTCCACGGGTGCTCCTTGAGCGGGGGTGGGCGTACGTAAAAGAGCCGGGCCCCAGCTTACGCGGCCGGGGCCCGGGGCTCTTGGCGAGGTCAGTCGAGCAGTTCGCCCTGGAGGGTCACCGTCTGCTGGTAGGGGATGGCGAGTGCCCGGCCCTTCCTGGACTGGACGATCACAGCCAGGGCGTCGCCGGAGGCGAGGTAGGCCTCCCGGACCTGCTCGGCGCCGTACGGCTTGACCTCACGGATCGGGGCCGTGTGCACGTCCTCGACGTGGGCGGCCACCGGGAAGTCCAGGTCGCGCTCGTAGACGTCGCCGCCCCGCATCCGGTACTTCGGCGCCTCGTACGAGGTGAGCTCGTCGCTGAGCAGGTGGTCGGCGACCGCCGCGGTGTCGAACTGCAGCAGGTAGACGCGGGTGTGCGTGCCGTCGGCGGTCGTCCAGCCGCGGGCCGCGATGTGCCGCAGCCCGTTGTCGGTGAGCAGCTGTCCGATGTCCTCACGGTCCGACGCGACGGAGAACTCCTTGAGGAACGTCCCTGTCGCCAGCCAGCCGTCCGTCCCCTTGAGCGCCGCGTCCGCGGTGGCACCCTCCGGCGCGGGGAGAACGAGTTTCCGCAGGTCGGCGAAGTGCGTACCGGCCGGGTTGCGGGCATCGTCGTTCGGTCCGGGGCTCCCGGACGGCAGCGGCGGCCGCACCAGGGTGGGGTACGTCCAGCGCCCGTCGGAGTGCGTGGCGAGACCGGGGACATCGGTCCGGTCGAGCCGGGTCACGCCGTAGGCCGTCCCGGCCCCGGCGACCGCGAAGACGGCCACAGCGGAGACCCAGCGGAGCGTGGCCCGCAGCACGCGACGGTCCTTCTTCGGGGGCTGCGGCGGGACATCGGCGAGGTCGTCGAAGACCTCCGGCTGGTTCGTGTCCGTGGTCATACCGACGCCCCCGGCTCCTTGATGCGGTCGAGCTGTGTGCGGAGCATGGCCGCCGCGCTCTTCTTGTCCAGCGGTTTGCCCGCGGTCGCCGTGGCGGTGACCAGGACGTCGCCCACGTAGCCGGTGCAGAACATCGTGTCGAGCTTCTCGGCCGAGTCGGCCGGCGGCAGGAAACACGAGGCCGAGTCCTCGTACCCCTCGATCTCCGGGCCCTTCCGGAACACCTTCAGCGCGTCGATGAGCTCCTTCTGGACGGCCGCCATGGAACGGACCGTCCGCTGGTTCCCCATCTGCGCCAGCACGATCTCCATCGTGTACTCGTAGCCCGGCGTCCCGGCCGTGTTCACATAGCTGCGCATCGCCATGCCCTTGACCGGGTTCCGGTCGATCTGCCGCTCCAGCTGCTGCCGCTGCGAACGCGGCAGGTCCTTGATCGACTCCTTGCGCAGCAGGGTTGCCTGTTCGCCGGACAACGCGGCGTCCGACCCGAACTCCGCCATGTCCGGGCCCCGCCCGTACGTGTCGCCGTCGTACGGCAGCAGCATCCCCCGGAGACCGCTGCCGTCGGCCGCCTTCGTCTCCTTGGCCGCCTTCGGCAGGCTCCAGACGGGAGCACCGGGGTCGCGGTCCGCGCCCTGGACGGTGACGACGGTGCAGGCGGCCCCGGCCAGCACGGCGGCGGCCAGGACGCCGGCAGCGCCGACGACAGCGATACGACGACGGTTACGCGGCCGCTTCTCGACAAGCGGCGGCTCGGCGGCGGTCGGCTCGACGGGCATCGGCTCCTCGGCGGGCGCAGGCTCGACGGGCACCGGCTCGACGGCCGTCGGCTCCTCGGCGGGCACCGGCTCGACAGGCACCGGCTCAGGGCTCACGGACGGTTCCGGGTTCTCGGTCACAGCCGCTCCATCTGCCGCTTCGCCAGATCCAGCACCTTGGCCTTCGGGATCGGCTTCGTGTCGTAGATCCAGATCTCCATGGCGATGTCCCCGCGCCACGCATGCGCCTCGGCGGAGTACACGCCCACGCCGTAGGAGGTGTCGGGCTTCTTGTGGACGTACGCCATGCCGTCGCCCGTGCCGGGTATCGGCCAGCTGTCGGTGCCGTAGTCACCGTCCGGCTGGGCGTAGTAGTAGGCGTTGTCCGCCGCGTCGGCGGCCTCCGTGCCCGTCTCCTCCTGGCGGTACTGGACCAACCGGATCTCGACGTTGAACTCGTCGCTCTCCCGCCAGTCGGTGATGGCCGCCCGGCGGAATTCCCGCTTGCCGACCAGGTTACGGAAGGCACCGGCCGGGTACTTGTACGTCTCCGCGTACGCGGAGACGTACAGCCACCCGTCGCCGGCCGCCGCGTACAGCCCCTTGCGCGCCCCGCTCGGCTTGCTCAGCAGCAGCTTGCGCAGGTCGCCGTCCACCTTGACCTGCCGGTCCTGGGCGGCCGACAGCGGCTCGGGGCCCGGGCCCTTCGCCTGCGCGAGGGACGGCTGGGAGAGGGGCGGCAGGGCGGTCGGCTCGCGGTCGGCCTGGACCAGGTACCCGACGCAGGTGCCGACGACGACGCCGAGTACGGCGGCGGTGGCGATCAGCACGCCGGTACGGCGTCTTCTCGGTCTTCCCGGAGGTGTTTCTGGAGGTGTTTCTGAGGCGTCCAATGGATCCCCCTGTGGAAACGGGAGCGCGGTTCCTTGATCCGCGCGCCACAGGAGACTCATGGCCGACTCACTGAGTTGTACAACGATTAATCACGATCAGGACACCGCCGCGAGCCAGCCGGTCACCGCCGCCGCCAGCAACGCCGTGACGTTGAGCGCGACCTGACGGTCCCCCGTCTTCAGGTGGACCCGGATCGCGCCGATCTGGAGGACGACGAACCCAGTCGCGGCCACGACCGCCGGCCAAGTGGCGACGCCGGTCAGGCGCGGGAGCACCAGGCCGAGCGCGCCGAGCAGTTCCACGGTCCCGATCGCCCGCACGGCCGCCATCGGCATCCCGTCCACCCACGCCATCATCGGCCGCAGCCGCTCCCGGCTCCGGACGACCTTCAGCCCGCCCGCGTAGAGGTAAAAGAGGGCGAGGAGACCGGCGACGATCCAGTACGCGACGCTCATGAGGCGGGCTCGGTGGCGTAGCGGCTCATCACCTCGACGTTCGCCCGCGCGGTCGGTGCCGCTCCGGTCGCGAACAGGTCCCGCAGCTCCCGGAAGTACTGCACGTACAGGTCGGGCGTGAACGTGCTGAGCATGACCGCCGGTGCGTCGGTGACGTTGGCGAAGGTGTGCGGGGCGCCGGGCGGCACCATCACCAGGGTGCCCGCGGTGGCGTCGTAGTCGTCCTCCCCGACCGTGAACCGCACGGATCCGGAGATGACGTAGAAGCCCTCGTCGTGCCCGGCGTGCCGGTGCTGCGGCGGGCCGGGGGTGTGCGGCGCGAGCACGGACTCGGCGATGCCGAGCCGGTGGCCGGTGGTACGGCCGTCCTCCAGGACACGCATCCGGGTGGTGCCGAGGACGAGCACCTCGCCGTCGTCCGGGCCGACGACGGATACAGCGGGCTCATCGTGGTGGTCGTGGGGGTGGTCGTGGGTCGTCATGTCTCGATTCCACGGCCGGGACGTACGGCTGTCCAAGACCTGTTCCGCCGCCTCGATACCCGATCGGTATCGTGGCTGTATGGAGGGGATGAAGCGGATGGAGCGGATCGAGCTGCGGACGCTGCGCTACTTCGTGGCCGTCGCCGAGGAACTCCACTTCGGCCGGGCCGCCGCACGGCTCCACATGAGCCAGCCCCCGCTGAGCCGGGCGATCAAGGGGCTGGCGGGCGAGATCGGCGCGGCGCTCTTCGAGCGGTCCTCGGCCGGTGTCGCGCTCACCCCCGTCGGAGCCGTGCTCCTCGACGAGGCACGGGCGCTTCTCGACCGGGCCGACCGGCTGCGCGTACGTGTCGCCACGGCGGCGGGTGCCACCACCCTCACCGTCGGCCTCCTCGGCGACAGCACGGATCCCGGCGTGCGCCGGCTGGCCCGCGCCTACCGCGAACGCCACCCCGGCGTCGAGATCCGCATCCGCGAGACCGACCTCACCGACCCCACCTGCGGGCTGCACGCCGGGCTCGTCGACATCGCCCTGACCCGCGCACCCTTCGACGAAACCGGCCTGGTGGTACGGGAGTTGCGGGCCGACCCGGTGGGTGCGCTGCTGCGCGCCGACGATCCGCTGGCCCGCCGGGAGAGCCTGACGCTGGCCGACCTCGCCGACCGGCAGTGGTTCCGGTTCCCGGCGGGCACGGACGGCCGCTGGCAGTCGTACTGGAACGGCGGGGCGGTGCGGGAGGGGCCGGTGGTGCGGGCGATCCAGGAATGCCGGCAGGCGGTGCTGTGGAACGGCACGGTGGGCATGACGACGACCGACCACGAGCCGGGCGCCGGGCTGGTGACGGTGCCGGTCGTGGACATGCGGCCGAGCCGGGTGGTGGTGGCGTGGCGGGAGGGCGACACGAGCCCTCTGCTCCACTCATTCGTCCGGACAGCGACCGCCGCGTACCGCACCGCGTGAGGGCGCCGGTCTCGGCGTAAGTGACGGTGGCCAGAGCGGTATACCGTGCGGCATACTCGCTGCATGGCCGATACCACAGTCAAGATCGACGACGCCACCAGGGACATACTGCGAGAGCTGGCAGACGCACAGGGGCTCTCCATCAAGGAGTACCTCGCCCGGTTGGCTGTGGAGCACCAGCGTGAACGAGCCCTCACCACGGCGACCGCCGCCTTCCGCCGCGTGATCAGCGAACCCGGCGTCCAGGAGGCCTTCGACGCCGAGTTCGGCGGGCTCCCGCCCGTCACCGAAGACACCGGACGGGTGGCCTGACCCTTGGAACTGCACGTCGACCACCGGTGGTTCCTGGATCGCCAGGAAGACATCCTCCACCGCGACCTCACCGTCAACGACCTCTCCGTCCTCGTCGGCATGGCGGCTCGCCACCGCGTCAACACCCCACATCTCGACCACTCGGACCCGGATGCGTACTGGCGGGCCGCGACATTTCTCGAAGAGATCGTTCTGCTGCGCCCGCTTCCCGCCCGCAACGAGCTGTTCGGATACGGTGTCGCCGTCGCCTACCTGGAAGCCTCCGGGAAACGCGTGGAGACGAAGTTCGAACTGTGGCGCGACCTCATCCATGACATTCGCGCGCTACGACTCGATTCGTACAGCATCGCCGAGCGGCTCCGATCCTGGCGAGCGCCCTGATCAGCCGACGGCAAGGCGACCAGTGGCACCCTGAAGCACGTACCGGCCAGGCGCCCTCGGGCGTCAGGCCTGCGCGGTGGGCCGGACGACGATCTCGCTGATGTCGACACCGGCGGGCTGCTCGATCGCGTAACCGATCGCGGACGCGACGGCGGAGGGCGGCATGGCGATCTCGTCGCGCTGCCGGGTCAGCGCTGCCGCCGTCTCGGGACTCCCTCCCTTGCCCACCCCCTCGGTGTCGGTGAACCCGGGCGAGACCAGGGTGACCCGCAGGTCGGGTCCCGACTCCTGCCGCAGCCCCTCGGTCAGCACCTTCACCGCCGTCTTGGTGGCCGCGTAGACACCCATCGGGGATTTCACGACGTAGGCCGCGGTGGAGGCGACGTTGACGAACTGGCCGGCGCGCTGCCGCCGGAAGACCGGGAGCGCCGCCCCGATACCGTTCAGCAGACCGGTGATGTGCGTCGCGACCATCGCGTCCCAGTCGTCCTGGCGCAGTTCGTCGAACGGCGACACCCCCATCGTCCCGGCGTTGGAGACCAGGACGTCCAGGCGCCCGAACCGGTCGACCGCCGTGTCCGTCAGCCGCCCCAGGTCCGCACGGCGCGTCACGTCGACGACGACCCCGACGGCCGAGCCTCCCTTCGCCGTGATCTCCTCCACCACCGCGGCCAGCCGGTCCTCGCGCCGGGCCCCGAGCACGAGCCGTGCACCCTTCTCGGCGAGGTAGACCGCCGTCGCCGCGCCGATGCCGCTGCTGGCACCCGTGATCGCCACGACCTTGCCCTCGATCCCTGGTGACATGATCAACGCCCTTCCAAAGGGGATGTGCGCAGGCCAGAGCATGGCCTACGATGAAAGTGGAGGCGCCACCACTTATCCCAACGCTAAGTGGACGCGCCCCCATTTAGCAAGTCGAAGGAGATCCGGTGCGGGCTGACGCACAGCGCAACAGAGACAAGATCCTCGCGGCCGCGGTGCGGATGTTCGCCGACGAGGGCCTGGACGTGCACCTGGAGCGCATCGCCAAGGAGGCGGGCGTGGGCAGCGCGACCCTCTACCGCAACTTCGCCACCCGGGAGGCCCTGATCGAGGCCGTCTACCGCAACGAGGTGGCCCAGCTCTGCGACGCCGTCCCCGGCCTGCTCGCGGCGCAGCCGCCCTACGCGGCCCTGCACGCCTGGACCCGCCTCTTCCTGGACTACGTCACCACGAAATACGGCATGATCGACGCCCTGCGCGCCATCGCCGCGACGGGAAACAGCCCCTACGGCCAGAGCCGGGACATGATCCGGGCCGCCATCACCGCGCTGATGGACCCCTGCGTGGCCGCCGGCACGATCCGCACAGACATCACCCCCGCCGACCTGGCCACCGCCCTCGAGGGCATCGCCCTCACCTCGGCGCGCCCCGAACAACGGGACCGCGCCGAACGCCTGCTCGACCTCACACTGGACGGCCTGAGGGTCAGCGAGCGACTCCGTCGATGAAAGCCGACCAGGCGGAGGCCCCGAAGAGGAGGGCTCCGCGATCGGGAGCCTTGCTGTCACGGACGGGCACGAGGGAGGGGATGTCGGCGGCGACTTCGAGGCATTCGCCGCCGTCGGAGTTGCTGTAGCTGCTCTTGCGCCACGTCATGCTGCTCAGGTCGAGGGCTCGCACGGCACTTCCTCCAACAAACGCAAGATGAATATCCGCGACTCAGCAGGGCTTAGCGACAGGTCACGAACGTCATCATAAGTGCGGTGCAGCGACTCAACCCGGCTGGTTTCTTCGATCAGTTCGCCCCGCACGTCGTTTTCGGTATAGGCAACCGTACGGCCTTCCATCAGGCGCAGGAACATGACAGACATGCTGTCCAACCGGTGCAGCCCCGCACCAAACGGCAGTACGTGCAGGGTGATGTTCGGGCGTCCTCCCGCTGCCACCAGATACTCCAGTTGTTCGCGCCATTCCCAGGGGTCACGCAGTGAGTTGCGCAGCACGGCCTCCGAGAGAATGACGCGAAACGGAGGGGCGTCCTCGCCTTCCAGTACGGCCTGCCGTCCAATGCGCGCAACGACCTGCTGCTCCAACTCCTCGTCTTTCAAGCCACCCGCCGCCAGCGCCTCACGCACGTAGGCAGGGGTTTGCAGCATCCCCGGCGGACGACTCACGGCGTAGTGCCACAAGCTCGTCGCCTCGGCCTCCAACGACATGTACCGCCGATACTGCTCCTTGAACTGCGACGGATCCCCAACCGCCAACTCCCACATGGCCAGCAACAACCCCGGCGTCCCGTAGTACTGGTCCAGCGCCTCCACGATCTCCGGGCTTCCCAGGCTCCGCCCGCTCTCCATCTTGCCGAAGTTGGAGGCGTCCCAGCCCAGTTCCTCGGCCAGCTCCCTCAGGCTCACCCCCTTCTCGGCCCTCAGGTGCCTTAACTCCTCCGCGAACCGTTGCCTGGGCTCCTGACTACGCCCCGTCACCACGCGCCTCTGCGGCACCGCACCCCTCCCTGGTACGCCATGGAATTTATGGAATTAGCGCCGCCAGACGGGGAAGAACCGCTCGCCATCGGCGTGCCGACGCCACCTCCGGGCCATGCTCGTAGCAGCCTCGATACCCAGAGTAGTCCAACTCACGCATTTCGTATAGATGTTGGACGAAAGGAGCAAATGCCATGGAGCCCGGAACCTTGTTCTACGACACCGCCACCGACCAGGTCGGCGAGTACCGGGACCAGTCGGGGCCGTACGCGATGCTGCGTCCCGTCGGCGGCGGCAGGGAGTGGCAGGCCGATCCGGCGACGCTACGCCCAGCTACCGACAGAGAGCGGCTCAGTGCCGGGGTGCGCGCGGCGAACGACCGAAGTACCTGGGCCGTACCGTCGTCCCCCGACGACCTGAGCCGACCACCCCGGCCCGTCCCCGGCTGCGCCGAGTGCGCGGACCTCGGCGATCGAAGAGAGACCGCGCTGGTCGCGTACGACCACAGCGCGGCCACCGACGCGAACGTGCTGCTGCGCCAGCACCAGCGCGCGGAGCACCAGCCCTGACGCGACCCGATTACGCTGCACGCATGGCGAAGAAGCTCGTGATCAAGGTGACGGCCGGGGCGGACGCCCCGGAGCGGTGCTCGCAGGCGTTCACGGTGGCGGCGGTGGCCGTCGCCAGCGGCGTCGAGGTGTCGATGTGGCTGACCGGCGAGTCCGCGTGGTTCGCGCTGCCGGGGAGGGCCGCCGAGTTCGAGCTGCCGCATGCCGCTCCGCTGCCGGACCTGGTCGACTCGATCCTGGCGGGAGGCACGCTCACGCTCTGTACGCAGTGCGCGGCCCGCCGGGACATCACGGAGAAGGACGTCATCGAGGGCGTCCGGATCGCGGGTGCGCAGGTCTTCGTGCAGGAGGCGATGGCGGAGGGGACGCAGGCGCTCGTCTACTAGGACCGCGCTTTCTCGAACCGCGCTTCAGGGGCGCGGGGATCCCGCCTCGTCGTAGCGCTGCCGGGCCGTCTCGACGTCGTCGAGGTGGGTGCCGGCCCAGTCGGCGAGGTGGGCGAAGAGCGGGGCGAGGGTGGAGCCGAGGTCGCTGATCTCGTACTCGACGCGCGGCGGCACCTCGGGGTGGTAGGTGCGCACCACCAGGCCGTCGCGCTCCAGCTGGCGCAGCCGCTGGGTGAGCACCTTCGGCGTGATGCCCTTGATACGGCGCTCCAGCTGGACGAACCGCTGGCGGCCGAAGGTGTGCAGGGACCAGAGGATCGGTGTGGTCCACCGGCTGAAGACGATGTCCACGACCGGGGAGACCGGGCAGGCCAGCTCGGGGTCGGACAGGGGGTCGGGCGCGGGCCGTCGTGTCGCGGTCGTCATGAGCCACACCCCTCTGAGGTAGTCACTTTCCTCTAGGTACCTACTATACCGGCGCTGTTAGCGTCGCTGTCATCGCGGAAGACCACCGGAAAATACGGGAGTTGACAATGATCGTGGTGACGGGTGCGACCGGGAACGTGGGCCGGTCGCTGGTGGCGGCCCTGGCGGAGGCCGGGGAACGGGTGACGGCGGTGTCGCGGGGGATCGCCCCGGTCGACCTGCCGAGCGGGGTCGTACAGGTGCGGGCCGACCTGGCCGAGCCGGAGAGTCTGCGGCCCGCGTTCGACGGTGCCGAGGCGCTGTTCCTGCACGACGGCGGCACGGGCGGCCACGGGCTCGACGCGCGGGCGGTGCTGGCGGTGGCCCGGGACGCCGGGGTGGCTCGGGTGGTGCTGCTCTCCTCGCAGGGCGTGGCGACCCGGCCGGAGTCGCCCTCGCACGGCGGAGCGATGCGGGCGGTCGAGGACGCGGTGCGCGAGTCGGGCCTGGCCTGGACGATCCTCAGGGCCGGCGGCTTCGCCTCCAACGCCTACGCCTGGGCGGAGTCGGTACGTGCCGAGCGGACGGTCGCCGCGCCGTTCGGTGACGTCGGGATCCCGGTGGTCGATCCGGCGGACCTCGCGGAGGTCGCTGCCGTGGCCCTGCGCAAGGACGAACACACCGGCCGGGTCTACGAGTTGAACGGTCCGGCGGCCGTCACGCCACGCGAGCAGGCGGCGGCCATCGGTGCGGCGCTCGGCGAGCCGGTGCGGTTCGTGGAGCTGACCCGGGACGCGGCGCACGCCCGGATGGCCGCGTTCATGCCGGAGCCGGTGGTGGCGACGACGCTGGCCGTCCTCGGCGAGCCCAACGCGGGCGAGCTGCGGCTCAGCCCGGACATCGAGGGAGTGCTCGGCCGTCCGCCCCGGCCCTTCGCCACGTGGGCCCTGCGCAACGTCGAGGCGTTCCGATAGAAGCCGGGCACGACAGGAGGCGGGCAGGTCGGGCCTCAGGACCGGGGGCGCTTCTTCCCGTCCAGCTCGTCCCACCACTCGTCGGACTTGGGGTCACCGGAGGGGTCGTCCCACCAGCGGTCGTCGGGACCCCGGCGGTTCGCGACCATCGCGGCGACGGGCGGGATGACCATGGCCACCACACACATCCCCACGGCGGCGGGGACGGACCAGATGCGCACGACTCCCCAGGCCAGGACGAAGAGACCGATACAGATCCCCATCATGACGAAGTACACGCGACGACGCCGGGCCAGCATGAGTCAAGGGTAGGTCGGCGAAGAAGCTTGAGCACGGCCCCGCCCCGGGACCGCCGGACGGAGGCCGGCACAGCGTCCCGAAGCCTGCGAAGCAGTGCGAGAGACGCGTCAAAAAGGGGCCACGCGACGACGCCGGGCCAGCATGCATCCAGGGTAGGTCGGCGAACAAACTTGAGCACGGCCCCACCGCGGGACCGCCGGACGGAGGCCGGCACAGCGGAGTCGAGGGTAGATCCGGGGTTCGGGCACGGCGAAGGGCCGCGCCTCGGGTTTTCGACCCGAGGTGCGGCCCTTGCGTTCAGCTGGTCAGACCGCGATCGCGACCTCGGCCAGGCCGCCCTGCTGGGCGACGACCGTGCGGTCGGCGGTGGCGCCGGGGACGAGGGCTCGGACGGTCCAGGTGCCCTCCGCCGCGTAGAAGCGGAACTGCCCGGTGGCGGAGGTGGGGACCTCCGCGGTGAACTCGCCGGTCGAGTCCAGGAGGCGGACGTAGCCCGTCACCGGCTCGCCGTCGCGGGTCACCTGACCCTGGATCGTGGTCTCACCGGGCTTGATCGTCGAGCTGTCCGGGCCGCCGGCCTTCGCTCCACACATGTCGTACTCCTGTTGAGGTCTTGAACGGTCGGTCTGGGGACTTGCCGGGGTCTTGCGGGGTCCTACTTGTTGGCGCCGAGCTCGATCGGGACGCCGACGAGGCTGCCGTACTCGGTCCAGGAGCCGTCGTAGTTCTTGACGTTCTCGACACCGAGCAGCTCGTGCAGGACGAACCAGGTCAGGGCCGAGCGCTCGCCGATACGGCAGTAGGCGATGGTGTCCTTGGCCAGGTCCACCTGCTCCTCGGCGTAGAGCTCCTTGAGCTCGTCGTCCGACTTGAAGGTGCCGTCGTCGTTGGCGTTCTTCGACCACGGGATGTTGCGGGCGGACGGGACGTGGCCCGGGCGCTGCGACTGCTCCTGCGGCAGGTGGGCCGGGGCGAGCAGCTTGCCGGAGAACTCGTCGGGGGAACGGACGTCGACGAGGTTCTGCGAGCCGATGGCCGCCACGACGTCGTCGCGGAAGGCGCGGATCGCGGTGTTCTGCGGCTTGGCCGAGTAGGTGGTCTCGGTACGCTCCGGGACCTCCTCGACCAGCTCGCGGGCGTCCAGCTCCCACTTCTTGCGGCCGCCGTCGAGAAGCTTGACGTTGTCGTGGCCGTAGAGCTTGAAGTACCAGTAGGCGTAGGACGCGAACCAGTTGTTGTTGCCGCCGTACAGAATCACCAGCGTGTCGTTGGCGATGCCCTTCGCCGACAGGAGCTTCTCGAAGCCCTCCTGGTCGATGAAGTCGCGGCGGACCGGGTCCTGCAGGTCCTTGGTCCAGTCGATCCGGATCGCACCTCGGATGTGGTTCTTCTCGTAGGCGGACGTGTCCTCGTCCACCTCCACGATCGCGATGTCGGCGTTGTCCAGGTTGTCCTGGACCCAGTCGGCGTCGACCAGGACGTCGCTGCGGCTCATGCTCTTTCTCCTCCGGGGCAGTTGCGGCGGGGCGTGCGAGTGCGGGTGGGTGCGCGCAGGCGCGCACGGATGCCCTCGGCGTGGGAGGGCAGGGGGGATGCGGAGGCAGGGGCCTCCACCGTCAGAAGGGGCGACAGAGCATGGCGGCGACACGGCACAGGTCGACTGCCCGCCGCTTCGTGAGATCCGCCTGACGCTTCATGGGCTCGATCGTAGGGACGGATGACCGGGCATGTCACCGGCATGTCGCATGATGAGACGCGATCGTCCGGATTATGGGACGAGTTTCGAACCCGGGGCGTGATCAGGCCGCGGCCGCCCTGCCGTAACCGCCGTCACATCTACGGTACGGACGCCGCCGTCTCGACAGATGGACGGGTTTCGTAGGCCGTCCGGGCGAAGGAACTGCTCCAGTCCCCCGTCCGGGCGAACGAACTCCGCCAGTCCCCCGTCCGGGCGAACGAACTCCGCCAGTCCCCCGTCCGGGCACACGGAAAGGGCTCCTCCGCCGTCCGGGCGAACGAACGGGTCCCGTCCGCCGTCCGGGCGAACGGAAGGGGCCCTCCGCCGTCCCGGCCGATGCGCCGGGCCCGTCGGCCGCCGCCGTGGCGCCTTCTACCCGGCCAGCCGGACGTTCGAACCCTTCACCCCGATCTCCACACCGTCCGCCGCCGCCTCCACCTTGTCCAGCTGGATACCGCCGGGGAGCCGGCTGATCGCCTGCTGGAAGTCGGAGGCCTGCCGGAACCGGTCCTCCACGAGGCTGACCCCGGCGAGCTTGGGCAGGTTGTCGGCGTGCACCTGCACGGTGTTGTTCTTGACGGCGACCGTGCTGAGGACGTTCACCTTCTGGTGGGCGTCCACACCGGGGACGGTGACGTCGAGGGTGACCTTGATCTTGCCGTTGCCGCCGTCGGCGAGACCGATGACCTTGCCGGTGAAGCCGAGGCCGAGGTCGGTGGGCTGCGCGTCCACGTTCTTCAGCAGCTCGCTGTAGGAGACGAGCGCGGTACCGGTGGCGGTCCGCGCGGTGGCGGAGCTGTAGTCGCCGGTGAAGGTGACGCCCTTCATGTCGGCCTTCAGGTCCTCGACACGGATCGTCCTGCCGGCCGTGCCGGTGGTGGCGTCGTAGTCCTTGATGCCGACCTCCACGTCGTCCAGCGTGCCGCCGGCGACCTGGGTGAGGAACGGGAAGCCCTTGATGGAGACGTCCGGGGTGCTCGCGAGGCCCTCCGTCGTCTTCAGCTTGCCGGCGGCCTCACCCTCGGCGAAGTGCACGGCGACGCGGTCGACGACCACGAAGAGCACGCCCAGAATGATGACGACGATCAGGAAGATACGCAGGGCTCGCATGGTGGTGGGGTCCCCCGGGTCGGCGTTCGATAACGGCGAGTTCACGCTATCCCCGCCGAGGTCGACAACCGGGAGATTGTCGAACACCTGTGACAGGTTTGAACATCGAGTGCAGCCCGGCGGGGGCTGGTCGCGCCCGCGCGGCGGCAGCCGCATAGCGAATACAGCCCCGCGCCCCTGAAGGGGCGCCACAGCAACGCTCCCTTTACGGGCGCGAGAACTACCGCCCCAGAATCCACACCGCCGGTGCCGCCGCGGCCAGCGGCAGCGCCACGCCCGCCGTGAAGTGGACGAACTTCGACGGGTAGTCGTAGCTCGCCGCCCGGTGCCCGGCCAGCGCGCACACCGCGGCCCCCGCCCCGATCAGCGCGCCCTTGGTGCCCACCCCGGTCATGCCGCCCACCGCGATGCCCGCCCCGGTCGCGGCCAGCACCGACACGATCACCGACGCCACCGTCGGCAGCGGCAGCGCCCGCGCCACCACCGCCACCGCGACCGCCGCCGCGCCCACCGACGCCGCGTCCGGGTCCGCGCCCAGGAAGCCCGTCGCGATGATCGCCAGCGCGGAGGAGGCGACCGTGGCCATCAGTCCGTACATACGGGTGTCGGCGTCCGCGTGCGAGCGGAGCTGGAGGACCAGGGACAGCAGGACCCAGATGCCCAGCGGACCGAGGATCGCCGCCGGGGCCTGGTCGCGGCCCGCCACCAGTACCGCGGCGTCCGCCGCCAGCGCGCCCAGGAAGGCGAGGGCGATGCCCTGCCGGGCCGGCCACATGCCGTTCAGCCGGAACCAGCCCGCCGCCGTCACCGCCTGGAGGATCACCAGGGGGACCACCAGGGCGTACGAGGAGACCGGGGCCGCCACCGCCAGCAGCAGGCCCAGCAGGCCCGTCAGCAGCGCCGGCTGCATCCCCGGCTCGATGATCGGCGAGCGGCCCTCCAGGCGGGCCCGCTGCGCGTCGGTGATGCGCGCGTTGCCGGCGAGGGTCGCGGGACCGTAGCCGGAGCCGGGCGAGCCGGGCTCAGCGGGTCCCGAGCCGGGCGCGGGCGCCGGGGGCGGCGTGTGCGCCGACTGCGGAGCCTGCTGCGGCTGCGGTGCCTGCGGCTGCTGCGTGTAGGCCGGCTGCTGCTGCGCGTGGCCCTGCTGCGGCTGCGGCTGCGCGTGGCCCTGCTGCGGCTGCGGCTGCGCGTGGCCCTGCTGCGGCTGCAGCTGCACGTGCGGCTGCTGCTGTGCCTGCTGGTGTGCCTGCTGCTGTGCCGGTGCGTACGTCTGCTGGGGCATGTACGCCGTCTCCGCCGCCGGGGCCTGCGGCTGCGCGGCCTGCACCGGCGCGTGCGTCTGCGTTTCCCAGGTCTGCCCCTGCCACTGCTGGGTGGCGTACTGCTGCTCCTCGTACTGCCACTGGGGCTGGGCGGGGGGCTGCTGGTACGGGTCGTAGTCCTCGTACGGCTGGTTGGTCATCGGTCTCGGTCACCCTCCTGCGAACGGCGGGAGCACCTCGACCGTGCCGCCCTCGGCCAGCCGTACCGTCTCATGCTCGCGCGTCCCCGCGGGGTCACCGTCGACGAGGAAGGAGCATCGCCGCAGGACGCGCGCGAGTTCCCCGGGGTGTCGCGCACGCACCGCGTCCAGCGCCTCGGCGAGGGTGTCCGCGTCGTACGGCTCCTCGGCGATCCCGGCCGCGGCCTTCGCGGCGGCCCAGTAGCGCACCGTGACCTTGGGCATCAGGTTCCTCAAGAGACTCAGCAAGAACAATCAGTCGGCTGTGTAACTGTGTGGCTGTTGGCTGTCGTACCTGTGTGGCTGTGTACCTGTGTGGCTGTTGTACAGGCTCAGGCTAGCCCGCCCGGGAGGCCGCCCAGTCGCCGATCCTGGCCAGCAGCCGGTCGTCCGCGGCGTGTTCGGCGTGGCCCATGCCGGGCTCCAGCCAGAGTTCGGCCGCGCCACCGGCGGCGTCCGCGAGCATCCGGGGGTGGTCGACCGGGAAGTAGCCGTCGCTGTCGCCGTGCACGATCAGCAGCGGGGTGGGGACGATCTTCGGTACCGCCTCCACCGGGGACAGCGGCACCGGGTCCCAGTCGCGGTGGTGGATACGGGTGCGGAAGCCGTAGCGGCCGACCAGCCGGCCCTCCGGTCTGGTGACCAGCCAGTGCACGCGGCGCATGGGGGCGGTACCCCGGTAGTACCAGCGGGCGGGGGACGACACCGAGACCACGGCGTCCACCCCGGCATCCACCCCGGCGTCCACCCCGGCGGTCAGCGCCGCGTGCCGCAGCACCACCGAGCCGCCCATCGAGAAGCCGACGGTCACCACGCGGGTGTGACCGAAGCGGCGCGCCCAGCGCACCGCCGCCGCCAGGTCGAGGACCTCGCGGTCGCCGACGGTGGTGCGCCCGCCGGAGCGGCCGTGCCCCCGGAAGGAGAAGCTGACCACCGGGGCGTAAGCCGTCAGGGCGGCCACCACCCGTCGTACGTGCGGCCGGTCCACGTCGCCGGTGAACCCGTGGGCCAGGACGAACACCAGGTCACGGGAAGGTGACCGGGAGCCGTCGTATACAACGGAGGCGGGATCGTATACGGAATCGATGGAAACCCCGTCGTCCGTGCACAGAAACGTCCGCATAGAGGCGTTTCTGCTCGTCTCATATGTCGGACGAACGATGGAACGTGCCACACGACCTGCCGGACCGATGCTCATGTGGGCTATTCTGCTGGGCAGAGGACTCGGGCAGCGCCGCCACCGGGTCCTTTTGTGCTTTCGGAAGCTCTGTATACGAAGCGGGAAACTCCAGGTGACCGCGGATGCACGGAGGCTCGGGAGCGCAGCGCAGTGTCATTGCACACAGTCCTCGCAGGGACCGAGGAGGAACCAGACATATGAGTTCTCTGCTGCTCCTGACCAACGCCCTCCAGCCGTCGACGGAGGTGCTACCGGCCCTCGGGCTGCTCCTGCACAACGTGCGGGTCGCTCCGGCCGAGGGCCCCGCCCTCGTCGACACCCCGGGCGCCGACGTCATCCTCATCGACGGCCGCCGCGACCTCCCGCAGGTGCGCAGCCTCTGCCAGCTGCTGCGGTCGACCGGCCCCGGCTGTCCGCTGATCCTGGTCGTCACCGAGGGCGGCCTCGCCGCCGTCACCGCCGACTGGGGCATCGACGACGTACTCCTCGACACCGCCGGCCCGGCCGAGGTCGAGGCGCGGCTGCGCCTCGCCATGGGCCGCCAGCAGATCGTCAACGACGACTCGCCCATGGAGATCCGCAACGGCGACCTCTCGGTGGACGAGGCGACGTACAGCGCCAAGCTCAAGGGACGGGTCCTCGACCTCACCTTCAAGGAGTTCGAGCTCCTCAAGTACCTGGCCCAGCACCCCGGCCGGGTGTTCACTCGTGCACAGCTGCTCCAGGAGGTCTGGGGCTACGACTACTTCGGCGGCACCCGGACCGTGGACGTACACGTACGGCGGCTGCGCGCCAAGCTCGGCGTGGAACACGAGTCCTTGATCGGGACCGTCCGGAACGTCGGTTATCGATTCGTTACCCCCGAGAAGGGCGAGCGGGGCGAGCGGGTCAGCGACGAGGCCAGGGCGCGAGCGGAGGGTCCAAAGCCGGAGGATGCGGACGCTTCGGCGGCCCCGGAAGCGGTCGAGGTACCGGCGGAGGCGTAGTGGTGGTCCGGGCGAGGCATGGCCGTCGCCCGGACAGGGCATTGCTTCCGCAAGCGAAGCTTCGAAACGCCCTGCCCAGAGCGGGTCCATCCGCGTAGACTCCGCGCGTGGCCAAGGTGACTCGGGATGATGTGGCGCGGCTGGCGGGGACTTCGACCGCCGTGGTCAGTTATGTCATCAACAACGGACCCCGGCCGGTCGCACCGGCAACGCGCGAGCGTGTCCTCGCCGCGATCAAGGAACTGGGGTACCGGCCCGACCGGGTCGCCCAGGCGATGGCATCCCGGCGCACGGACCTCATAGGCCTGATCATCCCGGACGCCCGTCAGCCCTTCTTCGGCGAGATGGCGCACGCGGTGGAGCAGGCCGCGTCCGAGCGCGGAAAAATGGTGCTGGTCGGCAACACCGACTACGTCGGCGAGCGCGAGGTCCACTATCTGCGCGCGTTCCTCGGGATGCGGGTCTCGGGCCTCATCCTCGTCTCCCACGCGCTGAACGATCTGGCCGCCGCCGAGATCGACGCCTGGGACGCCCGGGTGGTGCTGCTGCACGAGCGGCCGGAGGCGATCGACGACGTGGCGGTGGTGACGGACGACCTGGGCGGCGCCCAGCTGGCCGTCCGGCACCTGCTGGAGCACGGCTACGAGTACGTGGCCTGTATGGGCGGTACGGCGGACACCCCGGCCGTCGGCGACCCGGTCTCCGACCACGTCGAGGGCTGGAAGAGGGCCATGGACGAGGCGGGCCTGACCACGGAGGGCCGGCTGTACGAGGCGCCGTACAACCGGTACGACGCGTACCGGGTGGCGTTGGAGGTGCTGGCAGGGCCCGATCGCCCGCCGGCGTTCTTCTGCTCCACCGACGACCAGGCGATCGGCCTGCTGCGGGCGGCCCGCGAGCTGCGTATCGACGTGCCGGGGGAGCTGGCGGTGGCCGGCTTCGACGACATCAAGGAGGCGGCGCTGGCGGACCCGCCGCTGACAACGATCGCATCGGACCGCCCGGCGATGGCACGGGCGGCGGTGGACCTGGTCCTCGACGACGGGCTGCGGGTGGCGGGCTCGCGGAGGGAGCGCCTGAAGACGTTTCCTTCGCGGCTGGTGGTGCGCGGATCCTGCGGGTGCGGGTAGTTCGTTGCCTGCGGGTGCGGGTAGTGCGTTGCCTGCGGGTGCCGGTGATCCGTCGGCCGCGGGCTCGTCGTGGTTGCTCGCGCAGTTCCCCGCGCCCCTGAAGGGGCGCTCACCGTGGCGCCCCGCTTTCAAGGGGCGCGGGGCCGCGGCCGTAGGTCCCACAGGGCCCACAGGGCCCACAGGAAACGCTTCATGAACGGTTTCTGAGAACCTCGCCCGACCTGCGAGAAGGTTCCTTATATCGGGCAAACGCGCTTCTCGCGGCGTTCTCAGCGGGCCCTCAGGTAGCTCTCATGGTCACGGGACAAGCTACTTGTCATGACCGAGAGCCTCCGCCGCAGCGGCGAGTACGAGAACCCCCAGGGCCCCCAGGGTGACGCCCACCCGGGCGCGTACCCCCAGCAGCAGCACGCCTCCGCCCCCGTGAACCCGGAGTGGCCGCCCCCGCCGGCCCACCAGCCGATGCAGCAGGCCGCCCCGCAGTTCACCGCGGAGCCGGAGACCACGCAGCTCCCGGAGTACTCGGCGGAGCCGTCGCTGGCCACGGCGGAGCACCCGGAGCACTCGGCCCACGCGAAGCAGAAGCGCACCCGGGGCCCGATAGCCCTGCTCGCCGCGGTCGCGATCGTCGCGGCGGCCGTCGGCGGCGGCACCGCGTACGCCTTCCAGAAGCTGACCGGCAAGAACGACGTCGTCTCCAGCAGCACCACCACCAGCGTGGTGCCCTCCAGCAAGAAGGGGGACGTCGCCACGATCGCCGCCGCCGTCAGCCCGAGCGTCGTCGAGATCACCGCCACCCTCAGCAACGGCACCTCCACCGGCTCCGGCGTCGTCATCAGCAGCAACGGCGAGATCGTCACCAACAACCACGTGATCTCCGGCGCCCAGTCGATCAAGGCGACGACCAGCACCGGCAAGTCCTACACCGCCGAGGTCGTCGGCACCGACAGCGCCAAGGACCTCGCCCTCGTCAAGCTCCAGGACGCGTCCGGCCTCAAGCCCGCCACCCTCGGCAACTCCGACGGTGTCCAGGTCGGCGACACGGTCGTCGCGATCGGCTCCCCCGAGGGCCTCAGCGGCACCGTCACCAGCGGCATCGTCTCCTCGCTCAACCGGGACGTGACCGTCTCCACCGACGAGGGCCAGAACCAGCAGAGCCAGGGCGGCGGCGGCAACGGCCAGTGGCCGTTCTCCTTCGGCGGCCAGCAGTTCAACGGCGACACGGGCTCGTCGACGACGACCTACAAGGCGATCCAGACCGACGCCTCGCTGAACCCCGGCAACTCCGGCGGCGCGCTGATCGACGCCGGCGGCAACATCATCGGCATCAACTCGGCGATGTACTCGGCCAGTTCGGACTCCTCGTCGTCCTCCTCGGACGCGGGCAGCGTCGGCCTCGGCTTCGCCATCCCGATCAACACCGTCAAGTCCGACCTGGCCAAGCTGCGGGCGGGCTCCACCAGCTGAAGCACGGCACGAAGAGCAAGGGAGTACGTCATGAACAAGGTCATGAACAAGGTCATGGACATGCAGGTCCCGCAGGTCTCGCACGCGATGGCCGCCGACGGTCCGGCCGGCATCACCCTGGCCCTTGCCGTGGCGTACGAGCTGCACGCGCCGACCGAGGCGGCGGTGGCCCCGGCCCCGCGCGCCCCGGAGGTCGCGCCGGCCCCGGAGCTGATGGGGCTGCGCATGTCCGCGGCCCGCCCGCACCAGCGCAAGGTGCCGCTGAGCCGGATGACCCTGGTACGCGGTTAGGGGCGTTCCACCCCACCGGCGCGCATACCCGACAGCCCGGAAACATGCGAGGCTGAGAGGCGTCCCACCGCGAACCACCGCACCCCGATCCATCACACCCCGAGGAACCGCGAGCGATGAGCCCCGCCGAAGGCGACCGTGACCCCCAGCGCATTCTGATCGTCGACGACGAGCCGGCCGTACGCGAAGCCCTCCAGCGCAGCCTGGCCTTCGAGGGGTACGAGACCGAGGTCGCGGTCGACGGGGCGGACGCGCTGGAGAAGGCCACGGCCTACCAGCCGGACCTGATCGTCCTCGACATCCAGATGCCGCGGATGGACGGCATGACCGCGGCCCGCCGGATCCGCGGGGCGGGCGACACGACCCCGATCCTGATGCTGACGGCCCGCGACACGGTCGGCGACCGCGTCACCGGCCTCGACGCCGGGGCGGACGACTACCTGGTCAAGCCCTTCGAACTCGACGAACTCTTCGCCCGTATCCGTGCCCTTCTGCGCCGCAGCTCCTACGCGGGCTCGGTGGCCGACGGGGGCCCGGAGGACGAGGCACTCACCTTCGCCGACCTGCGCATGGACCTGGCGACCCGCGAGGTCACCCGGGCGGGCCGGCAGGTGGAACTGACCCGCACCGAGTTCACGCTCCTGGAGATGTTCATGGCCCACCCGCGCCAGGTCCTCACCCGCGAGCAGATCCTCAAGGCCGTCTGGGGCTTCGACTTCGAGCCCTCCTCCAACTCCCTCGACGTGTACGTCATGTACCTCCGCCGCAAGACCGAGGCGGGCGGCGAACCCCGCCTCGTCCACACCGTGCGCGGCGTCGGGTACGTCCTGCGCCAGGGCGGCGCCGAGTGAACAGGTTCACCCGCCGCTTCCGCGGCCTCCCGATCCGCGCCCGCCTGTCGATGCTGGTCGCGGCGGCGGTGGCGTTCGCGGTGGCTGCGGTGTCGGTGACCTGCTGGTTCATCGTGCAGGGCAGGCTGTACGACCAGTTGGAGGCGGACCTGCAGAAGGTGCACGGCCCGGCGCAGATGGCCGCCCAGAGGATCCTCTTCGACTGCTCCCAGACGGTTGCGAACTCCAACGGCCTGCGGATCAGTTACGCCCAAGTGGTCAAGACGGACGGCTCGATCTGCCTCGACCCCGACTCCACGGGCGTGGTCAAGGTCGCTCAGAGCGACAAGGAGGTCATCCAGGCCGGGACCCTCGGGACCCTCTACTTCCGCAACGGCACCGACAAGGACGGCAACCCGCTGCGCGTGATGACCCAGGTGTTCGCCACCGAGAGCGGTTCCCACGTCGGACTGCTCACCGCCGTTCCCCTGAAGAGCACCCAGGACACCCTCAAGGATCTCGCCCTGATCCTCCTGCTCGTCTCCGGCATCGGAGTCCTCGGCGCCGGAGCCGCCGGCCTCGCGGTCGCCCGGGCCGGTCTGCGTCCCGTCGACGAACTCACCGAGGCCGTGGAGCACGTCGCCCGCACCGAGGACCTGAGCATCCGCATCCCGGTGGAGGACGAGTCGGACGACGAGATCGCCCGCCTGTCCCGCTCCTTCAACAGCATGACCAGCTCCCTGGCGAACTCCCGAGAACTCCAGCAACAGCTCATCGCCGACGCCGGCCACGAACTCCGTACCCCCCTCACCTCCCTCCGTACGAACATCGAACTCATCACCCGCAGCGAGGAGACCGGCCGCCCGATCCCGCCGGCGGACCGCAAGGCGCTGCTCGCCTCGGTGAAGGCGCAGATGACGGAGCTGGCGGCGCTGATCGGCGACCTCCAGGAGCTGTCCCGGTCGGAGGGCCAGCGCGGCGAACGCGTCCAGGTGGTGGCGTTGCAGGACACGGTCGAGGCCGCCCTGCGCCGCGCCCGCCTGCGCGGACCGGAGCTGACGATCACGGCGGACGTGCAGCCCTGGTTCGTACGCGCCGAGCCCTCCGCCCTGGAGCGGGCGATCGTCAACATCCTGGACAACGCGGTGAAGTTCAGCCCCGAGGGCGGCAAGGTCGACGTCGCCCTGGACCGCGGCGTCCTCACGGTCCGCGACCACGGCCCCGGCATCCCCGAGGACGAACTCCCCCACGTCTTCGACCGCTTCTGGCGCAGCCCGAGCGCACGGGCCCTCCCCGGCTCCGGCCTCGGCCTGTCCATCGTGGCCCGCACGGTCCAGCAGGCGGGCGGCGAGGTCACCCTGGCCCGCGCGAACGGCGGCGGCACGGTGGCGACGGTACGGCTGCCGGGAGCGCCTACGGCTCCGCCCGAGATGGGGTAAAGGGGTCTGGGTTCCCAGCCCAGAAGACCAGTTCCACCATGATCTGTGGGTCTGCCGCGCGCGGTACGAAGGTGTAGGTCAACCAGCCGCTTCCGTCATCGAGGTAGAAGACGCGAGGGCCTTTGGGATGCCTGGACCGTGCCGGTTCGACCCACATGCCGTCGGGCAGGTCGGCATCGGTTTCGATGCCTCGGAAGTACGGGTCCTTCGCTGTGACCAGTTCGGCACGTGCGGCCAGGACCGTCTCACGGATGTGATCGGCAGCGCGTCGAAGGCAGCGAGAGCATCGAGCCGCCAGTCCATCTGCCATGGCGGCCCCGTGAACTCATCGGTATCTCCCGAGGCTCCACCCGCAGAGCCCGGTGCCGGATCTTCGCCGCGTCTTCGAGCAGGGCCCTGACTTCGGTGATGTCACTGGATTCCGCCGCGCGAAGTTCCAGGTCGTGCGTTGCCCGGAGCCGCCGTCAACGTCGGCCCCCTTCCGCAGCGTACGGGCCAGCAGTACCGACCCGAACTCCTGCCAGCGAGCACTTACCCGCGCTTCGGGCCTGTGATCGCCTCCCCCATCACGAAACCCTTGGCGGGACCTTCGGGAACGGTGACCTCGGTGCCGTAGGGGACACGGTGGATGTCCTCCCAGTCGGCCTTGTCGGGGCGAGGCCCGGTGAAGAGGGTGACGGCGCCCTGGCCGTCGTAGTCGTCGATGATCACGTAGACGGGGATTCCGGCACGGGCGTATTCGCGGCGCTTGCGGATGCGGTCGCGGTCCTGGTTGCGTTTGCCCGGGGTGACGACTTCGACAACGAGATGGACAGCGGAGGCCGCCACCCCCAGCCCTTCCTCGACGGCATGCGGCTCCAGGTCTTCTGGAGCGACGAATGCGCCCGGGATCCAACCCTTGCGCTTGTGGATGACGTTGGTGTCCTGGTGGCACGCGTGCTCGCCACCGTCCAGGAACTTGTCCAGTGCCCGCCGCAGGCGGTTCGTGATCTGGGCGTGGGTAAGACGACCGGTGGGCGACACCTCGATGGCTCCCTCGATGATCTCAGCGCGGTAGCCCTCGGGGAGTTCCATGGCCTTCCATGCCTGCCACAGGACCTCGTCCAGGTCGGGTCCGTCGAAGAGTTCAGCCTGAGCCTCGGACATGGTCTCGGGCCTCTCATGTGCGAGAGCGGTCAAGGTGGCACCTCCTTCCTCAAGTGTGGGCTGGGCGTGCGTGTGGCACAAGCAACGCGATCACGGTAAGTAAGGTGATACGGGTGACCTGGGAAAATGACTCCAGATCGCCCGTTCGAGCGAAGACGGAACGAACCGCCACCGCCCGACTCCGACCTCGTCCCTTCGCCGGTCCCGACCGGTCACTGACACCCCCAGCCAGCCGACGGCCGGCTCCGACCGGCCGCAGCTCACCGATGCGCAGGCGGCCGGGCAGCACGTCACCGACCGGCTCGGGGACTGGACGCCCACCGCGTCCTGACGCCACAGCGGGCCGCCTTATCCTCTCTCCAGTCGCGCACCCGTTCGGTGCGCCCGGGGAGGGGCACGGCACATGGACGTGGGCGGGGTCACGCGGGAGTACCGGAGACGGCGAAGGCCGCCCGGGGCGCACCTCCTGCTGCTGGGGGCGCTGCTGATGAACGGCCTCCTCCAGACCGGCCGTCTCCACGACGACGGCGACGGCGGATTCTGGTGGGGGCCGCCGGTCTTCGCGCTGCTGATGGTCTCGGCGCTGGCGCGGATCCTGCTGGAGCAGTACCGGGCGTACACCCGGGTCACGACCGCCGGGATCACCGCGCGGGGGCCGCTGCGCTCCCGTACCTGGGCCTGGCACGAGGTGTACGACATCCGGGTGGAGCGCGCCCCGCGCGGTTCCGGGCGGATGGCTCCCCAGTGGCTCACCTATCTCTACGACTTCCAGGGCCGCCGCTTCCTGCTCCCGCACCTCAACGACTGGCAGCTGGACGACCCGTACACCGAGGTGTCGGATCTCTCGCTGGCCACCGCCCCGTACCGCAGCCTCGCCTGGGAGCCGCGTCCGGACGTCGAGGAGCGGATACTGGTGCGGGCCGCGCAGCGCAAGGCGTGGACATGGGGGGCGCACGGCGCGCTGGCGATGATGGCGGTGATGTTCGTGGTGTCCGTCGGGCTGATCGTCACGGGGCGGCCGGATCATCCCCTTCTGCTGATCGGGGGCGTGCCGGTGGCCTCGGGTGTCGTCCTGGGCGCCGTACTCCAGTGGTACTGGGCCTCCCGCCCGCCGCACTCGCCCGCCCGGCAGCCGTAAGCCCATCCACATCCCCCACCCAGCCCCGTCACAGCCCCTCGTCACACTTTTGTCAGATGGCGAGTCAGATGGCGAGGAAGATTTTGCTGGCCGACGACGACGCGGCCGTGCGGGACGGGATCGGCCGGCTGCTCAGGTTCGAGGGGTACGAGACGCTCCTCGCCGGGGACGGCAGAGTGGCCCTCGATCTCCTCGGGGCCCCGGAGAGCGAGCCGGACCTGGTGCTGATGGACGTCGAGATGCCGGAGCTGGACGGGCTGGCGGCCACCCGGCGGATCCGGGCCTCCGGGTCCACCGTGCCGATTCTGATGATCACCGGGCGGAACGCGGTGGGGGACCGCATCGTCGCCCTCGACAACGGCGCCGACGGCTATCTGGCCAAGCCCTTCGCGCCCGAGGAACTCCTCGCCCGGGTAAGGGCGTTGCTGCGCCGCAGTCCGCGGCGGCAAGCGGTGACAGCCCCGGCCGGGGACCGGTTCCTCGACCATGACGACGTCTCGATGGATCTGCGGAGCCGGACCGTGCGCCGCGGGGGCCGGGCGCTGGATCTGACCAGGACCGAGTACGCGCTGCTGGAGTTCCTGCTGCGGCACCCGGGGCGGGTGCTCAGCCGGGAGCGGATCCTGCGGGACGTGTGGGGGTTCCAGTTCGAGCCGGCCTCCAACACGCTGGACGTCTACATCATGTACCTGCGGCGGAAACTGGAGAGCCGCGGCGAACCGCGGCTCATCCACACCGTGCGCGGAACGGGGTACACGCTCAGGAGCGGTGCTACCACCTGAGGATCATCGTCTCGTCCGGTGCCGGGACCGGCTGCGCCGCGACGGCCTCCGGGAGCGGGTGGGCCAGGTGGGCGTAGGCGCCGTTGCGGGCGAGGAGTTCGGCGTGCGTGCCCGCTTCCACCAGGCGGCCACGGTCGACGACCAGGATGCGGTCGGCGTCGGGGGCCAGCGAGAGGTCGTGCGTGATCATGATGGTGGTACGGCCCGCCATCAGCCGGCGCAGCGGGGCCACCACCTGGCGGGCGGCGATCGCGTCGAGGCCCGCCGTCGGCTCGTCGAGGACGAGGACCGGGGCGGCGCGCAGCATCGCGCGGGCGATGGCGATCCGCTGGAGCTGACCGCCGGAGAGGGCGGCCGTGCCGGGGGCGATGTGGGTGTCGTACCCCTCGGGGAGGGCCGTGACGAAGTCGTGGGCGGCGGCGTCCCTGGCCGCCTGCTCGATCTCCGCGTCGGTCGCGCCCGGCCGCCCGCACCCGATGTTCTCGCGGACCGTGCCGTTGAGGATCAGCGTCTGCTGCGGGAGCAGGGCGACGTTCTCGCGGAGGAACTCCAGGGGTACGTCGGTGAGCGGGACGCCGTCCAGGCAGATCACGCCGGCGGAGGGGTCGTAGAAGCGGGTGAGGAGCTTGGAGAGGGTGGACTTGCCGGCGCCGCTCCTGCCGGTGACCAGGACCAGTTCGCCGGGGCCGGCCGCGAAGTCGACGTCGCGCAGGGAGGCGCGGCGGGACTCCGGGTAGCGGAAGGAGACGTTGTGGAAGCTGACCCAGCCGCGTACCGGCCAGGGGCCGACCGGCCGGGCGGGGTCGGTGACGGCGGGCTCGGCGTCCAGGATCTCGCCGATGCGCTCCGCGCCCGCGGTGGCCGCGGTGAGGGTGAGGCCGAGCTGGCCGAGGTTGCGGATCGGCGGGTAGAGGTAGCCGAGGAACGCGGCGAAGGCGAGGAGCTGGCCGAGGGTCATCCGGTCGGCGGAGATCTCCCAGACGCCCAGGCCGATCACGGACAGCACGCAGAGGGTCTCGACGACCTCGACGAACTGCGCGTACATCTCGCTGAGCCGGGCGCCACGCACGCTCGCCCGCATCCAGGCGCGGGCCTCGACGTCGAGGCGCTTCTCCTCGTCCCGGCGGCGGTTGTACGCCTGGGTGAGGACGACGTTGCCGAGGGACTCCTCGACCACGGAGGTGATCGCGCCGTCGGCGACCCGCTCGTCCTGGGAGGCCGTCCTGATCCGGCCGGAGAAGCGGCGGGCGGCCAGCAGGAACAGGGGCGCCAGGACGAAGGTGGCCAGGGCCAGGTCCCAGCGCAGCCAGAAGGCGGCGGCCGCGTAGAAGACGGCGGAGAAGGCGGCGGCGACGGTGCCGACGACACCCGAGACGACCATCTGCTCGATGGCCTCGACGTCACCGGTGAGCCGCTCCACCAGGTCGCCCTGGCGGTGCCGCTGGAAGAAGTGCGGGGGCAGGTCCTGGACGTGCCGGAAGACCTTGGCGCGCAGGCGCAGCACGAATCGCTCGGCGGTCCAGGTGGCCAGCGAGTTGCCGAGGTAGCCGACGAACGCGCCCAGTGCGGCGACCAGCAGCCAGGCGCCGGCCGGGCCCCAGAAGGCGGAGAGCGAACCGGCCTTGAGGGCGTTGTCGGTGAGGTCGGCGAAGAGCAGGATCGCGGCGGTCTCGGCGAGCGCGGACACCACCACGCAGGCGATGATCGCGCCGAGCCACCTGCGGTCGCCGCGGGTCAGCGGCCAGAAGCGGCGGAAGGCCACCCGGGCTTCTCTCATGGTCGACAACTCCCTTCAGAGGTATCGGTGGGGGGGTGTACAGGGCCAGGTCCGGGCGGACATGGCCGAGGCGGGGCCACCGGTTGCGACCACGCCTGACCGGTGACCCCGCCTCGCCGCGTGCCTCAGTTCTGGTCGCCGACCGGGCGGCGCTTGGGGGCGGGCTTCTTCGGCGCGGGCTTCTTCGGGGCCGGGGCCGGCTTGTGGTGCTTCTTGACGGGGACGATCTTGTGGAAGCTCATGGTGCTGTTCCTCTCTGTCGTGGCCCCTGCCGGGGCCTCTGTCGTGGTTCTGCAACAGTTCCTCTACCGCTCTGCTGCAACGACCTGTGAATTGATTTGAATTACGTCTGTAAATTCTTTGTCAGTTCTGGTCGCCGACCGGGCGGCGCTTGGGGGCGGGCTTCTTCGGCGCGGGCTTCTTCGGGGCCGGAGCGGGCTTGTGGTGCTTCTTGACGGGGACGATCTTGTGGAAGCTCATGATGGTTCCTTCTCTGATTCTTAAGGTCGGCTCAGGCTGTTTTTACGCGCGGCTTACCGGTGTCTACCGCTGACCCACAGGGCGCTTGGGCTGCGACTTCTTGCAGTCCTTCTTCTTCGGCGCCGGCTTCGGGGCGGGCTTGGCGGTCTTCTTCACCGGGACGATCTTGTGGAAGCTCATGTTCTTCTCCTTCGCTCTGCCGTTTGCGCCGTTCGCTTTCGACATGGAAAACATTACGGGATCCGCGAGCCGAAGAAAGCCATTTTCAGTTAGACCTCGATGAATTGCGGCTGAGATGAATTTTCAGGAGCAACGCGGAACCAAACACCACCTCACACAGGTTTTATAAAACAGAACGGGCCCGGTGCGCGCGGACGCGCGCACCGGGCCCGAGGGCTGGTGTGGGGTGGCTACTGCACGATCGTGATCCGGTCCGCGGCCGGCGGCGCGAGCGGGGCCGTGGCCGAGGAGTTGGCCGTCAGGTACTCCGCAAGGGCGGACAGGTCGTCGGTGCCGACGACGTCGCCGGTGCCCTGGCCGAGGGTGGTGAAGCCGTCGCCGCCGCCCGCGAGGAAGGAGTTGGTGGCGACGCGGTAGGTGGCCGCCGGGTCGATGGCGGTGCCGTTCAGCTTCACGGAGTCGGTGACGACGCGGTCCGCGCCCGTCTTCGTCATGTCCAGGGTGTAGGTGAGCCCCTCGGACGGCAGCAGGATCTTCGGCGCGGCCGCGTTGCCGCCGCTCACCTGCTCCCTCAGCACCTGGATGACCTGGGCCCCGGTGAAGTCCTGGAGGTTGACGGTGTTGGCGAACGGCTGGACCGTGAAGCCCTCGGCGTAGGTCACCACGCCGTCGCCCTCGCTCCCCTTGGCCGCGTACGTCAGGCCGGCCCGCACCCCGCCCGGGTTCATCAGGGCCAGGTCGGTCTCCGGGTCCAGCTCCTTGCCGTACGCGAACTGGGCGTCGGCGATCAGGTCGCCCATCGGGGACTCGGTGCCGGTGCTGTTGACGTCGGCGGAGATGTAGCCGATGGCACGGTTGCCGATCGGGGCGGCGAGGGTGTTCCACTTGCCGATCAGCGCGGTCATGTCGGGCGCCTTGGCGACGTCCCGGGTGACCACGTGGTTCGCCGACTTTACGGCCGTACGCACGATGTCGCCGGTGCGGCGGTCGTACGTGAGGGTGGTGTCCGTGTACAGGCGCCCGAAGGAGGCGGCCGAGGTGACCATGCGGGGCCTGCCGGACGGGTCGTCGATCGTGCAGACGTACGCGGTGTGGGTGTGCCCGGTGACGAGCGCGTCCACGGCCGGCGTCACGTTCTTCGCGATGTCGACGATCGGTCCGGAGATGCCGCTGCCGGCGCCCGAGGAGTCGCAGTCGTAGTTGTAGTTGGCGGAGGCCGGGAACCCGCCCTCGTGGACCAGCGCCACGATCGACTGGACGCCCTGGCGCTGGAGCACCTTGGCGTACTTGTTGATCGTCTCGACCTCGTCCTTGAAGGCCAGCCCCTTGACGCCGTCGGCGGAGACGATGCCGGGCGTGCCCTCCAGGGTGACGCCGATGAAGCCGATCTTGACGTCCTTCTTCTTCCAGACCCAGTACGGCTTGAGGATCGGCTGGTCCGTCTTCTCGTCGAGGACGTTGGCGGCCAGGTAGGGGAAGTCGGCGCCCTTGAACTTCTTGTCCGTGTAGCAGCCGTCCGTGGGGTGGCAGCCGCCGTTCTGCAGGCGCGCGAGTTCCCTGGCGCCCTCGTCGAACTCGTGGTTGCCGACCGTCGTCACGTCCAGGTCGAGCTTGTTGAGCGCCTCGATGGTGGGCTCGTCGTGGAAGAGCCCGGAGATCAGCGGGGAGGCGCCGACCATGTCACCGCCGGCGGCCGTGACGGAGTACGGGTTGCCCTTGCGGGCCTGGCGCAGGTGGGTCGCGAGGTACTCGACACCGCCCGCGTCGATCGTCTTGGTCGTCCCGTCGGCCTGGGTTTCGGTGACCCGGCCGGAGGAGCCGGCCGGCGGCTCCAGGTTGCCGTGCAGGTCGTTGAAGGAGAGGAGCTGGACGTCCTGGTAGCGGCCGGGGTGGTGCCCGTGCCCCTTGCCGGTGTGCGCGTCGGCGGGCAGCGCACTCGCCAGCGCGGCGGCGGTGGCGAGCGCGGCGGCGGACGCGAGCAGAGCGTACATACGGCGTCTGGACGGTCTGGGCTTCGCTTGCATGGAACCCCCCTGTGGGTCTGCTGAGAAGTGGCCCGGTCCGGCGCAGCCTAGGATCAACGCGCGTAGCGCAACAGGGGGTTCATGGTTACATCCTGGTTGCCTTTTGCCCCGCCCTTTACCTTCGCCCTTGCCCCCACTTTGCCCGTCCGGACCCGTACCCTCGTACGCATGACCAGCGACGACACCGCACGGCCGCCCATGTACTCCCGCTCCATCGACACCTACTCCGCGCTCACCCCGGACCGGGCCGAGGCCGTGCTGGGGCTGCTGGCGGAGGCGGCCCGGGCCGACGGCCAGCAGCCGGTGTCCGAGCAGGGCCGTATCCAGATCCGCGGCGGCGCCCGCGAGGGCGTCTCCCATCTGCTGCTCACCGTCGGCGACGAACTCGTGGGCTACGCCCAGCTGGAGGACACCGACCCGGTGGAGGCACCGGCCGCGGAGCTCGTCGTCCACCCCTCCCACCGGGGCCACGGCCACGGCCGCGCCCTCGGCTCCGCCCTTCTCGCGGCCTCCGGCAAGCGGCTGCGCGTCTGGGCCCACGGCGGCCACTCGGCGGCCCGCCACCTCGCCCAGGTCCTCGGCCTCACCCTGTTCCGCGAACTGCGCCAGATGCGCCGCCCGTTGACGGACCTGGACCTGCCCGACCCGAAGCTCCCCGAGGGCGTGACGGTCCGCGCGTTCGTCCCCGGCCAGGACGACACGGCCTGGCTCGCCCTGAACGCGGCCGCCTTCGCCCACCACCCCGAACAGGGCTCGCTCACCCAGCGCGACCTGGACGACCGCAAGTCCCAGCCCTGGTTCGACCCGGCCGGCTTCTTCCTCGCCGAACGCGCGGGCGAACTCGTCGGCTTCCACTGGACGAAGGTCCACGACCAGGAGGGCCTGGGCGAGGTCTACGTCCTCGGCGTCTCCCCCGCCGCCCAGGGCGGCGGCCTCGGCAAGTCCCTCACCACCATCGGCCTGCGCCATCTGTCCGACCGGGGCCTGCCGACGGCGATGCTCTACGTCGACGCCGACAACACGGCGGCGGTGGCGGTCTACGAACGCCTGGGCTTCACGACCCACGAGACGGACCTGATGTACCGCACGGAGACGTGAGGAACGGGCAGGGCCGAAGGCAGGGCAGGCAGCCGGGGGAGGAGGACCCGAGTCAGCCCTTCCCGCAGTCGTCCGCCCCCGTCGGGGCCGTCACGCCGAGCAGGTGGGCCGCCTTCGTCGCCGTCGTGGCCGGTGAGGTCAGTTCCGTCCAGTGGTCCTTCACCCGGGCCGCGATCGTGTCGTGCGGTTCGCGGAGCAGTTCGCGTACGACCTGGGTCTCCTGGGCCGAGACGCTCATGCTACCGCCGTCCGAGGTGAGGACCGCCGCCGGGCCGGAGAGGCTGTCGTCGATGCGGAGGTGGCGGAAGGTGTCCGTCGGGGTGGGGTCGGTGGCGAGGGCCAGCCACATCGTCGTGACCGCCCGGGCGTCGCACATCTCGAAGGACGCCTGCTCGCTGCCCGCCACCAGGACCCTGGCGACCCCGACCGCGAACTCGGGGACCCGGTTGCCGCCCCACTGGGTGCCGACCGTCACCGTGCCCCGGGTCGAACTGGACGGCAGGGTGGCGTCCGTGGTCAGGTCGGTGATCGCCTCGATGCGCTGGCGGATGGTGAGACGGGTCGTCGCCGCATCGCCGCCCGCCTCCGACCGCACCCGGTGCACCACTCCCGCCCAGTCGGCCGTCCAGCCCTTCCAGTCGGGGTAGGCGCAGTACCGGGAGCCGTCGCGTTCGACGCACACCTGGAACTTTTGCGGGCTGTCCGCCTCCGCCTTGCGCGTGGCCCGCAACGCGGCGGACTCGCCCGGGGTCTGCCCGGCCGCGCCGGCCACCGTGGCGGCCAGGGCCAGGACCGTCACCGCCTTGAGCGCACGCGTCCGGCCGCCCGCCACCAGCACCGCGACGCCCGCCGCCAGCACCGTCAGACCGGTCAGGTACAGCGCGTGCCAGCCCGCCGGGCGGCCCAGCAGTTCGCCCGGGACGGGGGTGCCGCCGTTCTCCAGCACCGTCGGCCAGAGCCACTGCACGCCGTGCACGCCCCCCGTGATCCCGCCGACGAGGCTGACCACGACCGCCAGGGCGACCACGAACAGCAGCGGGACCGCCGGGTACGGCAGGACACGGGCCAGCAGGATCCCGACCGCCCCGGAGAGCAGCACCGTCAAGGGTGCGACGGCCAGTTCGGCGAGCGAGCCGTGACCGACCGCGCCCGGCCGCAGCGCCGCCCAGCTGAACTGGACGCCCACCACCAGGGCCACCCCCGCGGCGAACGGCACCACCGACAGGGCGTGCGCCAGCGTGCGCCGCGGCACCGACATGACCAGCACCGAGAACTGCTCCTCCAGCCCGCGCCGCCGGTTCAGCAGCACCGCCCGGTTCACGCACACCAGCAGGGCGATGCAGAGCAGCACCGGGCCGCCCTGGGTGGCCCGGTCGGCGTCGTGCAGGACCGGGTAGGCGTCCATGCCCTCGTCCCGGCCGAACAACTCGTAGCCGGTGTAGCCGAGATAGAGCAGGGAGAAGACCAGCATCGGTATCTGCAAGGCCAGTTGGCGGGCCTCGAAGAGCGCCAGGGCCAGCACCGACGCACTGCGGCGGCTGTTCTCGGGCACCACCGGCACCTGCGGCCTCACGAGTGTCGTCGTCATGCCGCCGCCACCTCCGTGGTCTCGTCGTCGAGGACGAGCAGGTAGCCGTCCTCCAGGGTCGGTTCGAGCAGGTCGGCGCCGACCGGCGGGTCGCCGACGTTGCGGAAGGTGCCGGTGCCGGTGCGCCAGCCCGCCCGGGCGCCCGGGGCGCGTTCGGTACTGCTCCACACCCGGCCCGCCGCCCGTGCCGTCAGCTCGGCGGGGGCGCCGTCGAAGCGGACCCGGCCGCCCGCCAGGACGATCACGTGATGGCAGAGCATCGCCACGTCCTCGGTCTGGTGGGTGGAGAGCAGCACCGTGCGGCCCTCCCCCGCCTCCGCGATCAACTCCCGGAACCGCATGCGCTGTTCGGGGTCCAGGTGGACGGTCGGCTCGTCAAGGACCAGGAAGCCGGGGTCCCCGACGAGGGCCGCCGCCAGGGCGACCCGCTGGCGCATCCCGCCGGACAGCCGCTTGATGCGCCGGCCGCGTACGTCCGCGAGCCCGACCTGGTCCAGGACGCGCCGCACCTCGCGGTGGCGTTCGGGCCGGCCGGTCAGCTCCTTGAGCACGGCGACGTAGTCGACGAACTCGAAGGCCGTGAAGTCCGGGTGGAATCCGGGGGTCTGGGGCAGGTAGCCGAGCGAGCGGCGGACGGCCAGGCGGCCCGCCTGCGCCGACGGGTCCTCACCGCGGACGGTGAAGCCGCCGCTGTCGGGCGGTACGGCCGTGGCCAGGACCTTCAGCAGGGTGGTCTTCCCGGCGCCGTTCGGGCCCAGCAGGCCCGTCACGCCGTCCGTCAGACGCAGGGAGACACCGTCCAGGGCCCGGATACCGCCGTAGCGCACGGTGAGGCCTGCGGCGGAGACAGTGGTGTTCACGTAGGGGCTCCAGCGATCAGGTTCAGCAGGTCGGAAAGGCAGAAGGACAGAAGGACAGAAGGGCAGAGGGACGGAGGGGCAGAGGGTCAGTAGGGCTTGGCGTCGAAGCGGTCGCGCGCCTGGTGCAGCAGGAAGGTCGCCAGCGCGGCCAGTGCCGCGGCCACCGACTGTCCCGCCGCCGTGAACGCGACCGGCGTGTCCGCGGGGTGCAGCGCGGCCACCGCCATCAGCAGCGTCCAGGCGCCGCCGACCAGACCGGGGCCGAGCAGCGGGCCCAGCCGGGCGGAGAGCGCGAGACCGGCCGCGGTGAGCGCGAGGGCGGGCAGCAGCCAGCCGAAGGCGAGCAGCCCGTAGCCCGGGAGGGCCAGCGCGGCAAGGCAGTTGAGACCGAGGGAGGCGGTCAGCGCGGCGACCGTGCGGATCATCAGCAGCCGGAAGCCGTGCGTCGGGGCGACCGCGGCGATCTCGTGGGCGGGGTCGAGGGCCGGTCCGTACGACAGCGCCACCGCGCCCAGCGGGAGCAGCGGGGCCAGCGCCAGGAACAGGGCCGGGGCGTCCACCTCGTGCACCACCAGTACCGTCGCCGCCAGCACGAACGCGACCGACGCCAGCCAGGAGCGGCTCAGCACCGGGGTCGCGGTGAGCAGCCGTGCGGTGTGCTCGGCGACACCGAGGCGGGTCAGCAGCCGTTCGCCCAACCCCGGCCGGGGCGCGTCCAGTTCGGCGTCCAGGCGGTCCCAGCCGGCGTCCAGCGCGACCGGGTCGGACACCGCCGCGAGCGCCTCCCGGCAGAGTGCGCAGGAGCCGACGTGGGCGTCGGCCGACCACAGCAGCGGCGCCGCCAACTCGCCGCGCGCGTAGGCCCGTAGATCCTCTTCGGCAACATGCCAGGTCATGCCAACTCCTCCCGCAACTGCTTGCGGGCCCGCATCGCCCGTGTCTTGACCGTCCCCGGCGGGATGCCGAGCAGGACCGCGGCCTCCCGGGTGGTCAGTCCGTCGATCACCGTCGCCTGGAGCACCGCCCGCAGCTCCGGCGAGAGCCGGACCAGGGCCCCGGCGAGGTCCCCGTGCTCCACCCCCGCGAGCACGCGTTCCTCCGCCGAGGCCTCGTCCCGGTGCCGCAGCCGTGCCAGCGCCTGCCGCAGCCGGCCCCGGGCGCCGTCGCCGCGCAGCGCGTCGACCAGCCGCCGCGACCCGATCCGCCACAGCCAGCCGGCGGCGTCACCCTCCTCGTGGTAGCGGGCGGTCCCCCGCCACACCGCGAGGAACGTCTCCTGCACGACGTCGTCGACCACCGCGGGATCCGCGCACCGGCCGCGCAGCCGCGCGGTCAGCCACGGCGCGTACCGCCGGTACAGCTCCTCGAAGGCGCGCCGGTCGGAGTCCGCCGCGATCGCCCGCAGCAGTTCCCCGTCGCTTCTCGTTCCGCTCACGTCTCCTCATCGCACGAGCCCGGCCGATCGGTTCACGGATTCCGGGGCTCGTTCCGGAAAGCTTCCGGGATTGACTTTCGGCCCACCCTTGCACCACCCTTTCACTACTCAATTAGTGAAAGGGTGGTTGTACGGGTGGTCGAGTACCGCATCGACCGGCGCTCCGGCGTCGCCACCTACGTCCAGATCGTCCACCAGACCAAGCAGGCCCTGCGGCTGGGCCATCTGCGGCCGGGGGACAAGCTGCCCACCGCCCGCGAGGTGGTCGAGGCCACCGCCATCAACCCCAACACCGTGCTCAAGGCCTACCGGGAGCTGGAGCGGGAGGGCCTGGTGGAGGCCCGGCGCGGCCTCGGCACGTTCGTGAAACGCGCCCTGGGCACCGCCTCGGCCGAGTCCCCCCTGCACGGGGAGCTGGACGACTGGGCCCTCCGGGCCCGTGAGTCCGGCCTGGACCGGGACGACGTGGCCGCACTCTTCACCGCCGTCATCGAGAAGCACTTCGCCGTACGCGAAAAGCACCTGCAAGGAGAGAGTTCATGACCGACACCGCGATAGCGGCGTCCGCGCTCGGCAAGCGCTTCGGCCGGCGCGGGGGCTGGGCGCTGCGCGAGTGCAGCTTCCGGCTGCCCGCCGGCCGGGTGTGTGCCGTGGTGGGCCCCAACGGGGCGGGCAAGTCCACGCTCCTCGCCCTCGCCGCCGGCCTGCTGGGCCCGACCGAGGGCGAGCTGACCGTCCTCGGTACCACCCCGGCCGAGGCGCGCGGCCGGGTCGGTTACGTCGCCCAGGACAAGCCGCTGTACCCGCAGCTCACGGTCGCCGAGACGCTCCGGATGGGCGCCGACCTCAACCCGGAACGCTGGGACACGGCCGCCGCCGAGCACGTCGTGGCCGCCGGCGCTCTGGACCCGAAGTCCCGTATCCGTTCGCTCTCCGGCGGCCAGCGCACCCGTGTCGCACTCGCCCTGGCGCTCGGCAAGCGGCCCGAACTGCTGCTCCTGGACGAGCCGATGGCCGACCTCGACCCGCTGGCCCGGCACGAGCTGATGGCCCTGCTGATGGTGGAGGCCGCCCAGCACGGCACCACCATCGCGATGTCCTCGCACGTGGTCGCCGAACTGGAGGACTCCTGCGACCACCTGCTGCTGATCGGCGGCGGCCGGGTCCGGCTGGCCGGCGAGATCGACGACCTGCTCGCCGCCCACACCCGGGTCGGCGCCACCGCCGACGCCGACCTCACCCCGCACACCGTCGTGGACTCCCGGACCACCGGCCGGCAGCTCAGCGCCCTGATCCGCCCGGCGGGCCCGCTGCCCGCCGACTGGCGCACCGGCGCCCCCTCCCTGGAGGAGCTGGTCCTCGCCCATCTTCGCAACCCCGAAGCCCCGGTCCTGACCGCCGCGGAGGCCGCCGTATGACCACCATCGCCATGACCGCACCGACCGCACCGGGCCGACCGCGCCTCACCCGCTGGCTGCTGCGCCTGCACCGCCCCGCGCTGTACGTCTGGGCGGCCCTCGTCCTCGTGACCGCCGCCCTGCTCCTGCTCCTGTACGGCCCGCTGACCGACGCGGCGGCCGACGCCTGGCGCCAGTACAACGGCTGCTCGGACTGGCCGAAGTGTTCGTACGACCAGAACGCGATCCTGCGCTACAAGGACTGGTACACCTACGCCACCCTGGCCGTGGCCGCGCTGCCCCTCCTCGCGGCCGGCTGGGCGGGCGGCGCGTTCGGCAAGGAGCTGGAGTCCGGCACCGCCCGGCTGGCCTGGACCCAGTCCAGCACCCCGGTGCGCTGGCTGACCGTCCGGCTCGCGATACCGGCCGCCGCCGTCGCCGCCGGAACCGCGCTGCTGGTCTGGCTGCACCACCTGGCCTGGGCCGCGGGCAACGGCCGTGTCGACACCGCCAAGCAGTGGTACGACGTCTGGACCTTCCACACCAACGGCCCCACCCTCGTCGCCCTGGCCCTGTGCGGCCTCGCGGCGGGCGCGCTGGCGGGCCTGCTGTCCCGCCGCACCCTGCCCGCCCTCGGCCTCGGCCTGCTCCTCACCGGCGCGATCTGGGTCGCCGCCCAGCTGCTCATGCCCCGCCTGTGGCCGACGAAGACCAGCACCGGAAAGGCCTTCTTCGCCCTCCCCAACAGCTCCTGGACGGTGCGGGAGGGCAAGAACGCCGGAGTCCCCTACGGCGACTACCACCCCGCCTCGCACTACTGGCCGCTCCAGCTGACCACCACCGCCCTGCTCCTCGCCGTGACGGCCCTGCTGACCCTGGGCTGCTTCCTGGCGCTGCGCCGCCTGACCGGAAAGACCACCGCCTGATGACCGCCCTGCCCGCCGCCCCCGCCCCCGCGCCCGCGGCCGTCCACCGCTCCCTGCGCCGGCTGCACCGCCCGGCCCTGTTCGTCTGGACCGCGTTCGGGCTGCTCGTGACGGGCTGGCTGCTCTGGCTGCACCTTTCCGAGGTGCCCGCCGAGCGGGCCTGCCTGGGCTTTCACTACTCCGCCGACGGCAACCTCCCCACCTGCACCTACTCGGTGTTCACGGACGCCAACAACCTCTTCAACTTCCTCGGCGAGGTCCTCAGCTACTCCGGTGTCGTCGTCGCCGCCTGGGCGGGCGCCGCGCTGATCGGCCGGGAGCTGGAGTCCGGGACCGCCAAGCTGGCCTGGACCCAGTCGGTCTCCCCGACCCGCTGGCTGACCGGGAAGCTGATCGCCGCCGCCGTACCGCTGCTCGCCGGGGGCGGACTGCTGGCGCTGGCCTATGGCTGGGTGTGGACCTCGGACCGGGGCGCCCTGGTCACCAACTGGACCTGGGACCGTGTCTTCATCCCGCGCGGCCCGCTGCTGCCGGCCCTGCTGCTGCTCGGCCTCGCCGTCGGCGCGCTCGCCGGGATTGCCCTGCGCCGCACCCTGCCCGCGCTGGCCGTGGCCGCCGCCGTGACCCTGGTGGTCAGGCTGTATCTGCGCGCGGCGTGGAAGCCGCTGCGCGGCCCCCTGCACGGCTTCTGGGCCCTCCACCTCACGGCCACCGCCATGGTGCTCGCCCTTGCCGCGGCCGCCGCCGTCGGCGCGTTCTCCCTCTTGCGCCACCGGACCCGTTGAGGAACCGTCGGATCCGTGCGTCCCTCCGTCGGCGGAAGGGCGTACGGGATCCGTGGGAAGGTCGTACAGGAACGTCGCTTTCGTGATCCCGAAAGGCACCACGGCCTGATCTTCGACGTCCGCGAGCCTCCCGCAGCTATCCCATACGCCATGTCTTCGTAACCATTGGTTCAGGCTGGCTTGCGACGCTCAGCGAATGAAGCCCGCCGTGCCAGAGCCTTCGCCGCCCCGTCAGGGGTTCGCGGGAAACGGGGTCGCTCAGCTCCCACCCGCCCGTTCCGACGCGCCCGTGACGCCCCGGGCGCGGAAGAATGGGGTCATGAGTCAGCAGAACGCCCAGGCGGCCGAGGTCCAGCACGCACAGCCCTCCGTGGGCTCCATCGCCGCGCACCGCCCGCACACCGTGGCCGCCGCGGTCTCCGACCTCGAACCCGACATCGATGCCGACCTCGACGCCTACGAGGAGTCACCGTACGACGGGCCGCAACTGCCCCAGGGACGCTTCCTCGACCGGGAGCGCAGCTGGCTCGCGTTCAACGAGCGGGTGCTCGAACTCGCCGAGGACCCGAACACGCCACTGCTGGAGCGGGCCAACTTCCTGGCGATCTTCGCGAGCAACCTGGACGAGTTCTTCATGGTCCGGGTGGCAGGGCTGAAGCGCCGTATCGCCACCGGCGTGGCCACCCGGTCCGCCTCCGGCCTCCAGCCCCGCGAGGTACTGGAGATGATCTGGGCCCGCTCCCGTGAGCTGATGGCCCGGCACGCCGCCTGCTACCACGAGGACATCGCCCCCGCGCTCGCGGAGGAGGGCATCCACCTGGTCCGCTGGGCCGAGCTGACCGAGAAGGAGCAGGCGCGGCTCTTCACGCTCTTCCGGCACCAGATCTTCCCGGTCCTGACCCCGCTGGCGGTCGACCCGGCGCACCCCTTCCCGTACATCTCCGGCCTCTCCCTGAACCTGGCCGTGGTCGTACGCAACCCGGTGAGCGGACACAAGCACTTCGCCCGGGTCAAGGTGCCGCCGTCGCTGTCCCGCTTCCTGGAGAGCAGCCCGGGCCGGTACGTCCCCATCGAGGACGTCATCGGCGCCCACCTGGAGGAGCTGTTCCCGGGCATGGAGGTCGTGGAGCACCACGCCTTCCGCCTCACCCGGAACGAGGACCTGGAGGTCGAGGAGGACGACGCCGAGAACCTGCTCCAGGCCCTGGAGAAGGAGCTCATGCGGCGCCGGTTCGGCCCGCCGGTGCGCCTGGAGGTCGAGGAGTCCATCGACCGCGAGGTCCTGGACCTGCTGGTCCGCGAGCTGAAGGTCTCCGAGGCCGAGGTCTATCCGCTGCCCGGCCCGCTCGACCTGACCGGCCTGTTCCGTATCTCCGGCCTGGACCGGCCGGAGCTGAAGTACCGCAAGTTCATCGCGGGCACCCACCGTGACCTCGCCGAGGTCGAGTCGGCGTCCGCGCCCGACATCTTCGCGGCCCTGCGCGAGCGGGACGTCCTGCTGCACCACCCGTACGACAGCTTCTCCACCTCCGTGCAGGCCTTCATCGAGCAGGCCGCCGAGGACCCGGACGTCCTCGCCATCAAGCAGACCCTGTACCGGACCTCCGGCGACTCCCCGATCGTCAACGCGCTCATCGACGCCGCCGAGGCCGGCAAACAGGTCCTCGTCCTGGTCGAGATCAAGGCCCGCTTCGACGAACACGCCAACATCAAGTGGGCCAAGCGCCTGGAAGAGGCCGGCTGCCACGTCGTCTACGGCCTGGTCGGCCTGAAGACGCACTGCAAGCTGTCCCTGGTGGTCCGCCAGGAGGGCGAGACGCTCCGCCGCTACTGCCACGTGGGCACCGGCAACTACCACCCGAAGACGGCACGGCTCTACGAGGACCTCGGCCTGCTCACCGCCGACACCCAGGTCGGCGCGGACCTGTCCGACCTGTTCAACCGGCTCTCCGGCTACTCACGCCGGGAGACCTACCGCCGCCTGCTGGTGGCACCCAAGTCGCTGCGCGACGGACTGATCGCGCGGATCAACAAGGAAGTACAGCACCACCGGGCCGGCCGTCCCGCGTTCATCCGCATCAAGGTCAACTCGATGGTCGACGAGGCGATCATCGACGCCCTGTACCGCGCGTCCATGGCGGGCGTACCGGTCGACATCTGGGTCCGCGGCATCTGCGCGATCCGGCCGGGCGTCACGGGCCTGTCGGAGAACGTCCGGGTCCGCTCGATCCTCGGCCGCTTCCTGGAACACTCCCGGGTCTTCGCCTTCGGCAACGGCGGCGAACCCGAGGTGTGGATAGGCAGCGCCGACATGATGCACCGCAACCTCGACCGCCGGATAGAGGCCCTGGTCCGGGTCACCGACCCGGCCCACCGGGCCGCGCTCACCCGGCTGTTCGAAACCGGTATGTCCGACTCCACCTCCTCCTGGCACCTGGGTGCGGACGGCGAGTGGACCCGGCACGCGACCGACGCGGACGGACAGCCCCTGCGCAACATCCAGGAGATGCTCATAGACGCCCGGAGGCGCCGGCGTGGCACAGCAACACCTTGAACCGACGGACCCGACGGCCCGGGTGGTGACCGGGGACGCCCTCGCGGGCTACCTGCGCACCCAGGCCACGGAGTTCCTCCGCGCGCTGCGCCTGCACCGGGAGACCGGGACGGCGAGCGCGGCGGAGGAGTCCGTCGACGCGGCCCGCGCGCTGCGCCGCTCAGCCCGGCGCATCAGCGGCAGCCTGCACACCTTCCGCCCCCTCCTTGAGGCAGACTGGTCGGAAGAGATCCGCCCCGAACTGGCCTGGCTGTCGGGCACGTTGGGACTTGAGCACGCCTACGAGGCAAGACTGGAGCGCCTGTTGCTGGCCCTCCACCGGCTCTCCGGCTCGACGACCCTGCCGAGCCAGGCCACTTCGGAGACCCCGGTCGAACGCGGCAACCTCACCGTCGGCGCGGCCAAGGCCGGCGCCCTGCTGGACCGCCAGCTCACCCTCGCCCGCACCAGGGCCCACTCCACGGCCCTCCAGGCGCTCGGCTCCTCCCGCTTCCACGCGGTCGCCGACAAGGTCGCGGTACTGGCCAGCGAGGTCCCGCTCACCCCCGCGGCGCCCTCGGCCGACCTGCGCCCCCTGGCCGCGGCGGCCGAGGAACGCCTCACCGACGCCATCGCGGCCCTCCCCCTGGTCACCGCCGGCCACCCCTACAACGCGGAGGCCCTGGTCCACGGCCTGTCCCCGGACCCGGCCCCACACCCCCAGGACGGCCCCTGGCACCAGGTCCGCCTCCTCCTGCGCCTGCACCGCTACGCCCGTGAGGTGCTGTGCGGCCAGGGCGCGCCCGTGGACGTACGGCTGTTCTCGGCGGGCCAGGCCCTGAACCGGCACCGCGACGCCTCCGAAGCGGCGGCGGCCGCGGCGGCCGCCGCCCGCACCCCGCGTATCGCCCCGGCGACCGCCTACGCCCTCGGCGTCCTCCACGCCGACCAGCGGCACGAGGTGGAGGCGGCCCGGTTCGCGTTCCAGCAGGCGTGGCAGAAACAGCGGCTGGAGGCGGTGTGAACGACACCCCGGTCCTGGCGGCCGGCTGCGTCCTGTGGCGCCGCTCACCGGTGGACGGGGACCTGGAGGTCTGCCTCGTCCACCGCCCCAAGTACGACGACTGGTCCCACCCGAAGGGCAAGCTCAAGCACGGCGAGGACGCGATCACGGGCGCCCTGCGCGAGGTCGCGGAGGAGACCGGCTACACAGCGCACGTCGGCAGCGAACTCTCCACGGCCTTCTACTACGCCAACGACCGCCCCAAGCAAGTCCGTTACTGGGCGGGAGAAGCAGGAGAGGGCCACTTCACCCCGAACCACGAGGTGGACAGAATCCTCTGGCTCCGCCCACCACAGGCCCGACAGCGCCTGACCCAGCCAAGAGACGCCGAACTGGTGGACGAACTACTGGCCTCGCTGCACAACTCCCCCTAGGGCAAGAAACCTAGGGGCGCGGGGCCGTATTCGATATGCGGCTGTTGCCGCGCGGGCGCGACCAGCCCCCCGTCGGCCCGCGGCCGACGCGCCACCTCAGCCACCTACAGCCACATGCCCGGCCCCATCCGTACGCGCGAGGCTTCGAGCCCTGCGCGCCGGGCCCCGCCACCCGCACGTGCACCGGGAGTAGCAGAACGGCCCGTGCTCGATCAGGGTCGTATCGTGCTCCTGGGCCCCGACGCCCCGCCCGCAAGCGTTCTTTTCCGCCACCCCGACAACGTTACCCACACTCGGTAAACGGCCGGTATGCGTGACGGCCCCACCCACCCCTCGTTAAGCGGAACGACAGGGGGCCCGTGACGGACGTACCGGCTGGGGGTAGGCAGGCGATGGATCGGCGGCAGCACAGGCGCGCTGGAAAGACGGCCGTCACCGTAGGGCTCATGGTCGGCCTCGGCGCATGCGCCACCGCCTGCGGCGGTGCCACCGCCGAAGGCGCGGGTGGCGACCCCGGCGACACCACGGTCGCCGTCCTGAAGCGTGCGGCGGACACCCTGCGCGCCGCCGCCACCTCCAGGGCGACGACGTCGATGGAGATGGCGACCGGCGGCACCCGGGTCACCATCCGCGGCAAGGGCCGCTACGACTTCCGCGACCAGCTCGGCGAACTCACGGTCGTACTCCCGCAGGACCCCGCCGGCACCCCCGAGCACCGCCCGATCACCGAACTCCTCGCGCCGGGCGCGCTGTTCATGAAGAACAGGGGCGCCGGGGTACCCGCCGACAAATGGGTCCGCGTGGAGACCGCGAGCCTCTCCGACGGCAACCTGGTCACCGGCGGCGCGACCGACCCGTTCGCCGCGGCCGAGCTGCTCCTCGGCACCCGCACCGCGGCCTACCTGGGCAAGACCGAGGTCGCCGGGGTCGAGGTCCGGCACTACCGGGGCACCGCCGACCTCGCGGCCGCCGCCCGCGCCGCGTCCGCCGGCAACCGGCCGGCCCTCGCCGCCGCAGCGAAGGGGTTCGCCACGGCCGAGGTTCCGTTCGACGCGTACCTCGACGACCAGGGCCGGATCCGCAAGCTGCGGCAGCGGTTCAGTTTCGTCAACGACAGCAGCCAGGGCACGGTCGCGGTCGCCTCGACGACCCTGCTGTACGACTTCGGCACTCCGGTGGACGTAAAGTTGCCGCGTTCCCGGGACATCTACGCGGGCCGGATCGCCGAAAACCAGCCAGCGCACTAGTCCGGGACCGGCTCCGTACAACCTGTGAACTAGCCCGTCCGTGCCATGCGCGTTGTGTAGACCGCTCCCTACTCTAGGAAGTCGGTGACGGCAGAGAAGAGGTGATGCACGTGGCTCCGGTCGGCGGTACGGCAGTTCAGGACCACGTGGCCCTCGCCGAGATCGAGCTGTGCGGAGAGCTGATCATCGCGGCGTCGGCCGCCGAGGAACGGCTCAGCCTGGAGAGCATCGACGAGGTGCTGCGCGTGGCCGAGGAGCGCGAGGACGACTGACTTCGGCCAAGTGCAGGTCAGGCCCGCAGGTCCGGTCCGCGGGTTCAGGTCCGCCGGTTCAGGTACGCCGGTTCGGGTCCGCGGGTTCAGGTACGCCGGTTCAGGTACGCAGCAGCCGGGCGATGGCCTGGGTGGCCTCTTCCACCTTCGCGTCGATCTCCGCACCACCCTTGACGGCGGCGTCGGCGACGCAGTGCCGCAGGTGTTCCTCCAGCAGTTGCAGGGCGAAGGACTGCAGGGCCTTGGTGGAGGCGGAGACCTGGGTGAGTATGTCGATGCAGTAGGTGTCCTCGTCGACCATCCGCTGCAGCCCGCGGATCTGGCCCTCGATCCGGCGCAGCCGTTTGAGGTGTTCGCCCTTCTGCTTGTGGTAGCCGTGCGTGGTCGCCGGAGCCCCGCTCCCGGAGGGTGCCGTGGCGCCGGCCTCGGTGGTCGTCATCGCGTCCTCCGCATCGTCGAGACATATACCCCTAGTGGGTATATGGTAACGAACTTTGCTGGGTATAGGGCCCTCGGGACGCCCCCGTACTGATCACCACGCCCGATGGGCGACACTGGTGGGCGGCCCGATAGCCGTGGCCGGATGATGCGCCTAGCATCAGCCTGACCGAAACCCATGCATACCGAGGACCCCAAGTGCGCTTTCGTCTGACCCCCAGGGAGACGAGCTTCTACGACATGTTCGCCGCGTCCGCGGACAACATCGTCACGGGCTCGAAACTCCTGATGGAACTGCTCGGGGCGGACCCGTCCGCCCGGGCCGAGATCGCAGAGCGTATGCGGGCAGCGGAACACGCGGGTGACGACGCCACGCACGCGATCTTCCACCAGCTGAACTCCTCCTTCATCACGCCCTTCGACCGCGAGGACATCTACAACCTCGCCTCGTCCCTCGACGACATCATGGACTTCATGGAGGAGGCCGTCGACCTGGTCGTCCTCTACAACGTGGAGGAGCTGCCGAAGGGCGTCGAGCAGCAGATCGAGGTGCTGGCGCGCGCCGCCGACCTGACGGCCGAGGCGATGCCCAACCTGCGCACGATGGAGAACCTCACCGAGTACTGGATCGAGGTCAACCGGCTGGAGAACCAGGCCGACCAGATCCACCGCAAACTCCTCGCGCACCTCTTCAACGGCAAGTACGAGGCGATCGAGGTGCTGAAGCTCAAGCAGATCGTGGACGTCCTGGAAGAGGCGGCGGACGCGTTCGAGCACGTGGCGAACACGGTGGAGACCATCGCCGTCAAGGAGTCCTGAGGCGTCGATGGACACCTTCGCGCTCGTCGTGACCATTCTGGTCGCGCTCTTCTTCACGTACACGAACGGCTTCCACGACTCGGCGAACGCGATCGCGACGTCCGTGTCGACGCGGGCGCTCACCCCGCGGGCGGCTCTCGCCATGGCCGCGGTGATGAACATGGCCGGCGCGTTCTTCGGCACCGGGGTCGCCAAGACCGTCAGCGAGGGCCTGATCGAGACGCCCGAGGGCTCCAGGGGCATGGGCATCCTGTTCGCGGCGCTGGTCGGCGCGATCGTCTGGAACCTCGTCACCTGGTACTTCGGTCTGCCCTCGTCCTCCTCCCACGCCCTGTTCGGCGGCCTGGTGGGCGCGGCCCTGGCGGGCGGCACGGAGGTCCTCTGGAACGGCGTCGTCGACAAGGTCATCATCCCGATGTTCCTGTCGCCGGTGGTCGGCCTGGTCCTCGGCTACCTGGTCATGACGGCCATCATGTGGATCTTCCGCCGCGCCAACCCGCACAAGGCCAAGCGCGGCTTCCGTATCGCCCAGACCGTCTCCGCGGCCGGCATGGCCCTCGGCCACGGCCTCCAGGACGCCCAGAAGACGATGGGCGTCGTCGTCATGGCACTGGTGATTTCCGGCCATGAGACGTACGGCGACCCGATCCCGGCCTGGGTCAAGATCGCCTGCGCCGTGATGCTCTCCCTCGGCACCTACGCCGGCGGCTGGCGCATCATGCGCACACTGGGCCGCAAGATCATCGAGCTGGACCCCCCGCAGGGCTTCGCGGCCGAGGCGACGGGGGCCTCGATCATGTTCACCACGGCGTACCTCTTCAAGGCGCCGGTCTCCACGACCCACGTCATCACCTCGGCCATCATGGGCGTCGGCGCGACGAAGCGCGTGAACGCGGTCCGCTGGGGCGTGGCCAAGAACATCGTCCTGGGCTGGTTCATCACGATGCCGGCGGCGGCACTGGTGGCGGCGGCGGCGTTCGGCCTGGTGGACCTGGCTTTCCTCTAGCAGCCGCGCCCGCCACCCCCGCCTTCACCCTCCATCCTCGCCTTTCGGTGTGATCATGACTGGCGGGAGGTCGTACGCCCGGTGCGGCTCCGGAACGGGACCAGTGAGGCTTCGGTGGGTCTGAGGGCAGGGACGATTCATGTCATGGCCGGCAACGGCCTCGGGGACTTCGTGGCCTCGGCGATGGCGCGGCGGCCGGGCGCGGCGGAGCGGGTGTCGACCGTCGTGCTCGTCGGCGACGAGGGCCGGGCCGTGCGCGAGCCGGCCGGCGGCGAGGAGGGTGTCGTACGCCTCACCCCCGCTCTGCTCGGCGCGCTCCCGCAGGACCTGGCCTGGGTCCGGGCGGCGTACGCGGCGCCCGTCGAGCTGGTGCTGGTGGATCACGAGCTGCCGACCGCGGCCGTCCTCGACGTGCTGGCCGCGCTCCGGCGGGAGCTCGGCGACCCGGTTGTCGAGGTGGTGTCCGTCGGCGGGCCGTTCCGGTGTTCCTGCGGGTCGGCGGTGCGGTTGCTGCCGCCCGGCCCCGCCGGGGACGCCGTGCAGGCGCTGCTCGCGCCGCTGGAGGACTTCACCGTCTGTCTGGTGGGGTCCGGGTCGGCCGGGGACTACTGGGCGTTCGTGTCCGGGCTGACCTCGGCCGAGGGGACGCGGGTCGAGGAGGACGTCGCGCGGGAGTTCGGCACGTGTGTCGTGCACGACTGCTCGGACGCTCTGGCGCTGGTCTGCGCGGGGGCGCTGGGCTTCGAGGGGAACGTGGCGACCTTTCCGGACGGGGAGATCGCGCCGGTGGACCGGAGTGCGGCCTCGGTGGTCCGGTTCGTCGCGGCGGACGAGCCGCTCGCCCTGGTGCCGCACGCCTGCGTCGACAGGCCTGCGCCTGGGCGGCCGCACCCGGGCGGAACCGGCGGCCGCCCGGACGCGGTGACCTGGCGGCGGCTGGCGCAGACCATGGGGCTGACCGGCCCGCGGGCGGTCCAACAGGCTGTGGACGAGCTGCTGGGGCCGGGAGCGGAACCGGTCGTCTTCCCCGTCCACAGGGTGTGAACACCGCCCCGCCGCCGGACATGCGGACGGGCCCGCCCCCGGGAGCCAGGGGCGGGCCCTTTTGCATCCTCGCGGTGGCACCGCCATGCAACACCGCGAGGGGTCGGTTCCGGCCTGGCCGAAGGGCCTGGCCGAAGGGTCTAGCCGAAGCGGCCGGAGATGTAGTCCTCGGTCGCCTGGACCGACGGGTTGGAGAAGATGCGCTCCGTGTCGTCGATCTCGATCAGCCGGCCGGGCTGGCCGACGGCGGCCAGGTTGAAGAAGGCGGTGCGGTCGGAGACACGCGCGGCCTGCTGCATGTTGTGCGTCACGATGACGATCGTGAAGCGCTCCTTGAGCTCACCGATCAGGTCCTCGATGGCGAGGGTGGAGATCGGGTCGAGGGCGGAGCAGGGCTCGTCCATGAGCAGCACCTTCGGCTCGACCGCGATCGCGCGGGCGATGCACAGACGCTGCTGCTGACCACCGGAGAGGCCGGAGCCCGGCCTGTTCAGGCGGTCCTTGACCTCGTTCCAGAGGTTCGCACCCTTGAGCGACTTCTCGACGATGTCGTTGAGCTGGCTCTTCTTGTAGTTGCCGTTCAGCTTCAGACCCGCGGCCACGTTGTCGAAGATCGACATCGTGGGGAAGGGGTTCGGACGCTGGAACACCATGCCGATCTCGCGGCGCACCGACACCGGGTCGATGCCGGCGCCGTAGAGGTTCTCGTCGTCGAGGAGGACCTTGCCCTCGACGCGGCCGCCGGGGGTGACCTCGTGCATGCGGTTGAGCGTGCGCAGGAACGTCGACTTGCCGCAGCCGGAGGGGCCGATGAACGCCGTGACGGTGCGCGGCTCTATGTTCATCGAGATGTCTTCGATGGCCTTGTGGGAGCCGTAGTAGGCGGTGAGCCCGCTTACGTCGATTCGCTTGGACATTACTTCTTCACTTCCAGAGTCCGGGGGTCGCGGTAGGCCCCACGCGGCGGTAGCCGCACATCAATGCTTAGCGACCGGTCTTCGGGGCCTTCCAGCGGGCGATGCCGCGGGCCACCAGGTTCAGGATCATCACAAAGGCGATCAGCGTGAGCGACGCCGCCCAGGCACGGTCGTACGCGGCGTTGGCACCCGCGCTGTTCGCGTACTGCTGGTAGATGAACAGCGGCAGCGACGACTGTGCACCCTCGAAGGGGTTGTTGTTGATGAACGGGTTGCCGAACACCAGCAGCAGGACCGGGGCGGTCTCACCCGCGATACGGGCGATGGCCAGCATGACACCGGTGGTGATACCGCCGATGGAGGTCGGCAGGACCACCTTCAGGATCGTGCGCCACTTCGGCACGCCCAGGGCCAGTGAGGCCTCGCGCAGCTCGTTGGGGACGAGCTTGAGCATCTCCTCGGTGGAGCGGACCACGACCGGCATCATCAGGATGGCCAGGGCCAGGGATCCGGCGAAACCGAAGGGCTCCATGTCGAAGATCAGCATGAGGCTGAGGATGAACAGACCCGCGACGATCGACGGGATGCCCGTCATCACGTCCACGAAGAAGGTGACCGCCTTGGCGAGCCGGCCGCGGCCGTACTCGACGAGGTAGATCGCGGTGAGGATGCCGATCGGGGCACCGATCAGGGTGGCGAGGCCGACCTGCTCCAACGAGCCGATGATCGCGGCGTAGGCACCGCCGCCGGCCTCGGAGTCGGCGACCACACCCATGGAGTGGCTGAGGAAGTAGAAGTCCAGGACCTTCACACCGCGCGAGATGGTCACCCAGATCAGGGAGACCAGCGGGATCACGGCGACGATGAAGGCGACCCACACCAGCGAGGTCGCGACCCGGTCCTTCGCCTGGCGGCGGCCCTCGACCCGGGCGGCGATGCCGTAGGTGCCGAAGACGTAGAGGAGGGCGGCGATCAGGCCCCACTGGATCTTGCTGTCCAGGCCGCCGACGAGGCCGATGACCACGCCGAGGACGATGGACCCGCCGACGATGGCGTAGGGGGACCACTTGGGGAGGGTGGCGCCTTGCAGGGTGCTGGGGCGCTTGACTGCTGCGGTGCTCATGCGTTGGCCCCCGAGTACTCCGCGCGGCGCTGGATGATGATGCGGGCCGCGCCGTTGACCAGCAGGGTGATGACGAACAGGACCAGACCGGACGCGATCAGCGCGTCACGGCCGTCCGCGGTCGCCTCGCTGAACTTGCTGGCGATGTTCTGGGCGAAGGTGCCGCCGCCCGGGTTGAGCAGGCTGGCGTGGATGTCGAAGTCCGGGGAGAGCACGGTGGCGACGGCCATCGTCTCGCCGAGCGCACGGCCGAGGCCGAGCATCGAGGCGGAGATCACGCCGGAGCGGCCGAAGGGCAGCACCGACATGCGGATGACCTCCCAGCGCGTGGCGCCGAGAGCGAGTGCCGCTTCCTCGTGCATCTGCGGGACCTGGCGGAAGACCTCGCGGCTCACGTTGGTGATGATCGGCAGGATCATGATCGCGAGCAGGACGCCGACGGTCAGCATCGAGCGGGGGGCACCGCCGTCCCAGGAGAAGATCCCGGTCCAGCCGAAGTACTTGTCGAGCCAGCCGAACAGGCCGGTCATGTGCGGTACCAGGACCAGCGCGCCCCACAGGCCGTACACGATGGACGGCACCGCGGCGAGCAGGTCGATCACGAAGCCGATGGTGCCGCCGAGCCTGCGCGGCGAGTAGTGCGTGATGAACAGCGCGATCGCGACGGCGATCGGGACGGCGATGGCCATGGCGATGATCGAGGAGACGACCGTGCCGAAGGCCAGGACCGCGATGCCGAAGGTCGGCGGGACGAGGTTGGTGTTCCACTCGAAAGTGGTGAGGAAGTTGCCGTGGTCGCGGCTGATCGCGAGGGCGGCACGGTAGGTGAGGAAGACCGCGATCGCGGCCATGATCACCAGCAGCAGGATGCCGGATCCGCGGGAGAGACCGAGGAAGACCCGGTCACCTGCCCGGGTGGCACCGCGGGCGTTGCGCTTCTGCTCGGCCGTGCCGGGCTGTGGGGTGGGGGGAGATGCGTCTGTCGTCTGCGTGGATATGTCCATCGGGTTCTCCGGTCTGCGGAGCCGTCCTGAGGGGCGGCTCGGAGGAGCCGCACACCCCGGCTTGTGGGCGTACGGCTCCGGGCGGCGGTGCACCGGACGGTGCGGCCGGGCTCCTCACGGAACTCGGCCGCACTCGCGGATCTTTAGCTCAGGCCCTCGATGGTGGTGCGGACCTTGGCGATGATCTCGTCGGGAACGGGGGCGTAGTCGATCGTGGAGAGGACCTTCTGGCCGTCCTCGGAGGCGATGTAGCGCAGGAACGCCTTGGTCGCCGGGAGGGTGTCGGCCTTGTTGCCCTTGTCGCAGACGATCTCGTACGTGACCAGGGTCATCGGGTACGCACCCTCGGCCTTGGTCTTGTAGTCCAGCTGCAGCGCCAGGTCCTTGCCGGTGCCGACGACCTTGGCGGCCGCGATGTCGGCGGTGGCGGACTCGGTGGACGGGGCGACCGGCTTGCTGGCACCCGTGTCGATGGAGACGGCCTTGACGCCGTCCGCGACGTAGGAGAGCTCGAAGTAGCCGATGGCGCCGGAGGTCTGCTTGACCTGCTGGGCGACACCCGCGGACTGCGGAGCGGACTGGCCGCCCTTGGCCTGCCAGGCCTTACCGCCGGAGTACTTCCAGTTGTCCGGGGTGGCGGCGATCAGGTACTTGGTGAAGTTGTCCGTCGTACCCGACTCGTCCGAGCGGTGGAACGCCTGGATCTTGAGGTCGGGGAGCTTCGCGTCGGGGTTCAGCTTCTTGATCGCGGCGTCGTTCCACTTGGTGATCTTGCTGTCGAAGATCTTGGCGATCGTCGGCGCGTCCAGGACCAGGTTGTCGACACCCGGGACGTTGTAACCGAGGGCGATCGGGCCGCCGACCATCGGGAGGTCGATGCCCTGGCCGCCGGAGCAGACCTTCTTGGAGGCGGTGACCTCTTCCGGCTTCAGCGCGGAGTCGGAACCGGCGAAGGCGACCTGGCCCTGCGTGAAGGCGGTCACACCGGCGCCGGAGCCGGAGCCCTTGTAGTTGATCTGCACACCGCAGGCCTGGGAGAAGGCCTTCACCCAGGCGTCGATCGCGTTCTTCTGCGCGGAGGAGCCGTCGGCGAGCAGCTGGCCCTTGGCGTCGTCGCACTTGATGGAGCTGGCGTTCGCGGAGGCCGAGGAGGTGCTCGAACCGCTGCCGCCACCGTTGTCGTCCGAGCCGCACGCCGTCAGGGCCAGGGCGCCGGAGACAGCGACAGCACCGAGAGACAGGGCGCGCAGCCGGTTCTTGCGCTGAAGCTTCACTTTCGGGGGTTCCTTCCAGAGGCGCCACCTTCGGCGGCGTGCGAAGTAGTAGCGATGAGGTGAGGGCCTCCTGACTGGGCATTTAGGACCGCTCACCGCATCGGGTACGGCCGAAATTAGGCAGAACAGGTGAAGCCACCGATGGCCATAGGTAAACGGAGGGTGAACCCCTGCCGTCGACCCGGTTAGGTCACGGAACGCTCACAGTGAGGGCACACCCCGGTTCCGACCGCCGGGTTACGCGAACATTTATTCGCCGTTCGCCATCACAGCCGTTACGGCGTCACAGCGTTCGTTACACCGCACGGGAACCCGTGTGCGACGGACGCCGTCTCGTCCCACGAAAGCCGACGAAAGGCACGGGCATGGAACGGCGTACCTTCATATCGGGCGGGGCGGCCGCCCTCACGGCGACCGCACTGACGGGGTGCAGCTCCGGCGGCGCCTCCGCGTCCCACACCACCGGCGCGCCACTCGCGTCCACATCCTCTCGTACGGCGCTGAAGACCACCAGCGCAGCGGCCGCGGCCAACTGGACCGCCCTGGCCCACGCCCTGGACGGCACCCTGGTCCGCCCCGGCGACGGCGGCTGGACCACGGCCCACCAGCTCTACAACACCCGCTTCGACGGACTGAAGCCGTCCGCGGTGGCGTACGTGGCCCACGCGGACGACATCCGCACCACACTGTCGTACGCCCAGGCCCACGGGCTGAAGATCGCGATCCGCAACGGCGGCCACTCCTACGCGGGCTACTCCTCGGGCGACGGCCGCCTGATCCTCGACGTCTCCAAGCTCAACCGCATCCGGGTCAGCGGCGGCACGGCGGTCGTCGGCGCCGGCTCCAAGCTGATCGACGTCTACCGCGGCCTCGCGGCCAAGGGCGTGACCATCCCGGCGGGCTCCTGCCCCACCGTGGGTGTTTCCGGCCTGGTGCTCGGCGGCGGCCACGGGGTCGCGTCCCGCGCGTACGGCCTGACCTGCGACAGCCTCACCCAGGCGACGCTGATCACGGCGGACGGCACGCAGGTGGTCGCCAACGCGACCACCAACAAGGACCTCTTCTGGGCGCTGCGCGGGGCCGGCAACGGCAACTTCGGCGTCGTGACCGAGCTCCAGTTCAGGACCCACCCCACCCCGCAGGCCGTGACCGCGTACCTGACCTGGCCCTGGGCGAAGGCGGCGCAGGTCTTCAGGGCCTGGCAGGAGTGGGGCCCCTCCCAGCCGGACGAGATCTGGTCCTCCCTCCACCTGGAGGGCTCCGGCGGCACGCCCCGCATCGCGGTGGCCTGCTTCTCGATGGGCACCTACGGCGAACTCCAGAACGCGGTGGACGCCCTCGCCCACCAGGCAGGCGCCAACGCCTCCTCCGTCTCGCTGCGCCGCCACGGCTACGAGGAGGCGATGGAGATCTACGCCGGCTGCTCCTCCTTCTCCACCCAGGCCCAGTGCCACCTGCCCGGCTCCACGCCGGGCCGCTCCACGGCGGGCAAGCTGGGCCGCGAGACCTACGCGGCCCGCTCCGACTTCTTCGACCGCTCGCTCTCGGCGGCCGGCATCCAGACGGCCCTGAAGCAGATCGGCGCGGTGCGCGGCGGCGCCGGCAGCATCACCTTCACGGCGCTCGGCGGTGCGGTGAACCGGGTCTCCCCGACGGCGACGGCGTTCGTGCACCGGCGCTCGCGGATGCTGGCGCAGTACATAGTGTCGTGGGGAGCGGGCGGCTCCGGCGGTACGGGCCAGACGTGGCTGAACGGGGCGCACACGGCGATGAAGCCGTACGCCTCCGGCGCGGCCTACCAGAACTACACGGACCCGACGCTGGCCGGCTGGAAGAAGGCGTACTACGGGGATGCGGCGACGCGTCTGGGCAAGGTGAAGTCGCAGTACGACCCGAAGCGGTTCTTCTCCTACGCGCAGGGGTTGTGAGAGCACTTCGGCTGCGGGCGCGCGGGGGCTGATCGCGCCCACGCGGCGGAGCCGCAAATCAAATAGAGCCCCGCGCCCCTTACGGGGCGCTGCCCAGCCGCGTCCTACTCAGCTGCGGGCAATCGTGCCTCCCCCAGTGCCTCAAGGGCCTGGGAGGTGCCCCCAGGCACTGGG